>DATBHS010000194.1:0-31080 GCA_036557345.1 Bryobacteraceae bacterium | reverse complement strand
GCAGATGAGAGTGAGTTGCGCTGAGCAGAACGAGCGCAGCGATCTATTTACCGACAAACTGTGCTGGACCTATACGCCCCTTGCTTCGCAAGCCCGTTTCCGGGCTTCGCAGTCTCGATTGAAGGGCTTTTCGGGACCTGTCGGTTCGGGCAAGAGCGCTGCACTCTGCTTCGAATCAATCAGGAACGCCTACATAAATCGCGGGCGGCAAGGGGTTGTAGCGGCACCTACCTTCGCAATGTTGCGGGACGCCACTCTTACTAGTCTGCTTCGCATGATGGACGAATACGATGTTGAGTTTGAGATGCGAAAGGCGGACGGGGAGCTTACCGTGACGAGCCCTGCCAGCACGCTCCTGTTGAGATCATTAGATGAACCTGAGAGATTGCGGGGAACGAATCTTGCATGGTTCGCAATTGACGAGCTCTCTTACGCGCGAGAAGAGGCTTGGCTGAGATTAGAGGCCCGCTTACGCGATCCCAAAGCGAAGAAACTTTGCGGCTTTGGAGTGTGGACACCTCAGGGACACGATTGGATCTATAAACGATTCATTCACGCTCCCGTTGCCGGATACGATTGCGTGCAAGCCAGACCGTTCGAGAACCGACACGTTCTGGACAGAACACCCGATTATTACGAGCGGCTGGAACGGAGTTACGATCCACGGTTCTATCGACAGGAAGTGCTCGGCGAGTATCTGAACAGCCGCGCGGACCGGGTCTACCACTGCTTCAATCCGAAGGTACATGTCTTACCGCATGTGTACGATCCGCAAAAGCCACTGCTCTGGGCGCTGGATTTCAATGTGGCCCCAATGAGCTCTGTTTTACTCCAGTGGAGCGGATCGCAACTGGTGGTGATCGATGAGATCGTACTGGAACGGGCAACGACTGAAGAAGCCTGCGCAGAGTTCGAAAACAGATACAAAGGTCATGCGCTCCAGATAGAGATTTTCGGGGATGCCAGCGGCAGAAATATGCATACGACCGGCAAGACCGATTACACGTTGCTGCAAGCATTTCTACATCGGGCAGGCTTCAGGCAAATACGCCTGCGTGTACCGTTGAGCAATCCGCCCGTGCTCAATCGAGTTCAGAAAGTGAATGCTCTGCTGACCAACGCTCTGGGCGAAGTGCAGCTGGAGATCGATCCCCGATGCAAGGAGCTGATCAAGGATTTTGAAGAAGTAATGTTCAAGCCGGATTCAGGAGTAATCGACAAAGTTAGAGACCCACGCAGAACGCACGCATCCGATGCGCTCGGGTATGTGATTTGGGAGTTGTTCACCGAAAAAGTCAGATCCGGGGAGATGGACCGGAGACTTTTTTGAAGCGCGGGCGAGAGAGGACAGAAATGACGGAGATCGATCGGGAACACCCGGACTATAAGCGGCAGAAGCTCATGTGGCGGACGTACCGCGATTTGTACGTGGGCGGACATGAATTTAAGACGCACGCGTCCGACTACCTTCTGAGACGGCAAAAGGAACCTTTGGACGTGTACAGCGAGCGCTTGCACCGCGTCTTTTACGAAAACTACATCGGGTCGATCATCGACTGGTACGCAGCGACTTTATTTCGACGGGAACCGACCGTGCACGTGGAGCAGGGTCTGGACTCCGGGCGCCGCTTCCTCGCCGAATTTTCGGACGATTGCGATCGCCGGGGAACTAAGCTTTCTGCCTTCTTCCGCCAGCGTCTGATTGAGGCACTTATTTCGGGAGCCAGTCATATTCTGCTTGATTTTCCACGCGCATCAAAAGTTCCCCAAAACCGGGCGGAGGAGGACACAGAGGGCATCTCAAGAGCGTTTTTGGTCCCCTTTGAGGCCGAAGACCTTATCAACTGGAGTTGCGATCCGCGGGGCGACTACGAATGGGTTGTACTGAGACGTAAGACACGACGCCAACCCAGCATAGATTCTTCCGAGATCATCGAAGAGACTCTTTGGTACTACTACGACAAATATCGATACAGGACTTACCGGCGCATCGAGGGCGGAGAACATGCGCAGACCATTGAACTGGTATCGCAAGGCTCGCACTGCCTGGCCCGCGCGGGCCGCGTCCCACTGATCACGTTGAAATTCAGCGACGGTTTGTGGCTGATGAACAAGGCGGCTAATCTCCAGCTCGAGCATTTCAACAAATCAAACGCGCTCGGTTGGGCGATCACCATGGGCCTGTTCGCAATGCCGGTCATCTATTCCGACCGCGAGTGGAACCAAATCGTTGGCGAGAGTTACTTTATTCAACTGGGTCCAAACGACAAATTCGGCTGGACAGAGCCTGACGGCAAGGTGTACCAGATTGCCGCGGAAAATCTTCAATCTCTCAAAGAGGAGATTTATCGAGTCTGCTATCTCTCGCAGGCTTCCGGCGAAATGGCGAGCGGCCATGCCCAGTCGGCTTTGAGCAAGCAGCTGGATTTCGCCATCACGCAGGAAGTGCTTCGCGGCTACGGAGCATTGGTTAAGGAAACGATTAACGCGGTGATACACGCAATCAGCGAGGCTCGCCAGGATGGACTCGTGGTTTCGGTATCGGGCCTTGATGAACTTGATATCAGCGACTTTGGCACGGAGCTTCAACAGGCGGCGGCGCTGCTTCAAGTTGGCATCAGCTCGCCCACTCTGAAGGGCCAAATTTTTGAGCGACTGGCGTTTAAATATTTGAGCGACGCCCGGCAAGAAACAAAAGATCAAGTTGCGCATGAAATTAGAGCGCAACTGAAGAACTGAGAGGCTTTCATGTCAGACCAGATACAAATGGACAAGCATTCCGATAGCGGACCAAACATTCGAGATGTGGTCCGGCAGGCAATTGAGGAGTTTGTGAATGCGGAGCAACGCAAAGCTGAGCCGGCCTATCAGGCGGAGTTGCAGGACGAGCGAAGGCGTCGCGAGGGCCTGGAAGCACGCCTGAATCAGCTTGTAGAAGAGAACAGAAGGGCAAGAGCAGCCGCCGAAGAGGCCGACCGAAGTTCGCAAATTCGAGCCGAGCTTCAACGCCTAGGCGTGGCGAAAGTAGATCTTGCATTTCGGGCGGTGAAAGACGAAATCGTCCGCACTGAGAACGGCCATCTGCAGTCAAAGGGCTCTGACGGAAGAACCATGCAGGAATACCTGGCGAACTTCGTACAAGAAAACCCCGAGCTTTTGCCTGCGCGGATCGCCGGAGGCAGCGGAGCGCATTCGCCGCTGCGTGGATCGCCTGAGGGCATGGTCGGGATAGAGATCGAGAAGATCAAACCCGGCATGAACAAGGAAGATCTTGAACGCGTCCGCAAAGAGATTTCACGCCTTGCATCCCAGGCACTCCGGGGCGCGTAGTTACTGAAATCTATCCAACGCCACCCGGATTCGATCGCTTAATCCGGGCGGATCCCAGTGTCGGCCATGTGAAATGCGCCGGCTGTTAGAAGTCACCGACATTACAACATGTCGTGAAAATCATAGAGGAGATTTATGTCAACAATCACATCTGCCAATCTGGCAAATGCAATCGTCAAGCTCGTAGCAGCCGATGCATTGCCGGCCCTGATGGGAAACCTCGTCATGGGTAATCTGGTGAATCGCGACTACGAACCTGTACTGGCACATGCTGGCGACACGGTCAATATTCCGATTCCGCCAGTTCTGGTCGCTAACAATATTGCCGAAGGCGGTACCGTCACTCCGCAGAACCCCAATCTCGGCAACGCACAGATCGTCCTAAATACCCACGCGGAAGCATCTTTCCAAATTCCGGACGTGACCAAAGCCCTGGCGTTTCCCGATCTGCTTAGGGCATACATGCAGCCGGCCGTAGTTGCTATTGCCGAGCGAGTTGAGCGGGACCTGCTGAATCTGTACAGCCAGTTTACGGCGAACACACCAGTTGGATCGGCTGCAACGCCGATTACTGAAGCTACGATCGATGCGGCAGAAACTTCGTTGTTCAGCGCAAAGGTGCCGCCGACTGCTCCAAAGTATCTAGTTGTCGATTCAAACACATACTCCCAAATCCGGCAGATTCCGAGGTTTAGTGAATACTATTCGGCGGGAGAAGCGGGATTAAAGGCGCTGGTCGAGGGAAATGTGGGCAAAATGAAGGACTTCTTCATTTTCCGCTCTCAGTTTGTGCCAGTCACGGGAACGGCTACGCCGAACACCCACAACCTGGCTTTCACTCGGGACGCCCTTGGCTTGGTGATCCGCCGACTGCCCCAACCTCTTCCCGGAACGGGCGCAGTGGCGGAATATGCGGAAATGGGCAATTTCGGAATCCGCATCGTCATGAGTTATCAACCGAACACCCTGTCTCAGCAGTTCACTGTGGATGTTTTATATGGGTGCGGTGTGCTTCGGAATAACTTTGCAGTTCAGGTGAACAGCTAGTCAGTCAAGATAGCGAACACATATTGGGGAGCCGACCGGCTCCCTTTTTGATTTTGGAAGGGATGGACTGTGGACCTAAGACAATACTTTCGAAAGATACGGGAGATCGAAGCCGGCTTGTCCGACCCGTTCCCGGTTGTGAGCAGCCTCGAAACTCCGGATGGCGGGAAGGCAGGGATCATCTCCGAAATCCCACGTTCGATAGCGGCCAAGATGATCGTCGAAGGGCGAGCCGTGCTTGCCAGCGAGGCAGAGCGGG
Source organism: Bryobacteraceae bacterium (assembly GCA_036557345.1). Taxonomy (GTDB): domain Bacteria; phylum Acidobacteriota; class Terriglobia; order Bryobacterales; family Bryobacteraceae; genus Bog-105. Next base: position 26,444 of record DATBHS010000194.1, on the reverse strand, counting down.
ATAGTTATCGACAGCAACAACAAGAGGCAAAAGCCGCAGCGGAGAAGGCGGATCTTGCGAAGCGGCTTCAAGTAGCCTTCATCTCTGAACGAAACCTGAACTCCGGGTCCAGCCGCCGGCCCCCCGGTATTTCTGAGAAGTGATTTATGGCACTTTTTACCGATGCCGGAATTGTTACGCTCGACGACTTGCTGCAATTCGAAGCTTCACTTGTACAAATTGCCTCATCACACGGCATTAACGTCGAGACGAAGGTGAATCTCGCGGTCGACGCGATCGGCGATAAGTTACTGCTCTGGCTCTTAGAAGTCGGCGCATCCGATCCACAGTTCTTGAATCGCAGATTGCTTGGATTGTCTACCGTTGTAGTTACGTCTTCATTACATCGATGGCTTTGTTTCGACTCCCTTTCGCGCTTCTTTGCTGAGGCATACAACGTTCAGCTTAACACCCGGTTCCAGGCTAAATGGACGGAATACCAGAACGAAGCCGATCAAGCATCGCAGATGTACTTCATGTCAGGAGTAGGAATCGTTTATAAGCCCTTGCCGCGGCCGGCGCTGCCGTTGGTCTCAGTTCAGGACGGAAATTCCCCGGCTCAGGCGATGTTTGTTCAGACTGCCTGGGTAGGTGCAGCAGGACACGAAAGTGCGCTAAGCCCAGTGAACGGGTTGATCTTGAATCAGGACTCCACAATCGTGGTCAGCATGGCCGAGGGCGTGACGGGCGCCCCAACTGCTGCAGCGGGATGGAACGTCTACGCGAGCTCCAGCGAAAACGATTTGACCCGGCAAAACTTTGCCCCTCTTCCGATCGGAGCCACGTGGCAGCTTCCGTCGACGGGTCTTAGTGAAGGACCCAATGCGATCGGAGGCCAAACGCCAGAGTTTTACATTCGCCTATCTAGGCAAATAAGGCGGGGATAAATGTTACCGTTAACTCTTCTCGCCTCACAGAAGGTCGCCAACCTGCTAATTCAGGAGGGGGCTCTTCAAAAGCAGATCGACGCAATTTCCGCGCAGGCAGGGATACAGATACCGGCCATAAATTCGGCCCAAATTGTGATAAGTTCGGTCGCTCCTGATCTTGCTGATAGAGACATTCAGCTCTCATACCCGCGAGTCTGCCTTTATAGCAACGTCGTGAAAAATGCGCAAACCGAAAAGTTTCGGTCCTTTTCCGGGGCGGTAGGCGTTGTGGCCGAAGCATGGGCGAGCGGTAACCTGGTCACCCAGACAGATGAGTGGATCCACTATTACGTGGAGGCAATTACCACCGTCTTGCGGACAAATGTCGGAGATTGGGGCGACGGGATGTTCTTTTCGGGTCGATACGACGTAAAGTTTCAACAGCCTAAAACAGGCGGCTTAGGGTTCGTTGAGTCGGCGGCAATTATGTGCAGCGTCGAGGCGAGCCTTAGTTAGGGAGGGAATATGGCGAGCTATATATCTTCGACGGCCAATCGATTCTACGTCGCCAAAGAGGCAGCGTATGGCCAACCGGCTCCGGTCTCTTCAGAGAATCGGTTTTCGGGTGCGAGGTTTCAGGCACACCAGGTTATGGAGGGCACAAAGCGCCTTGATAAAACAGGAACACGAACGTTTCTAGGCGCCCCTAAAACCGCGCGACGCCATACAGCCTTTGAAGTTCGCAGTTATTTGACGTCCTGGTCTGGCGTAGGGGAGCCGGGCTATGGACCATTCTTTCAGGCGGCCATGGGCACCGTTCCGCAGTTCGTTGGCGCGTTGTCCATAACCGCTGTACAGAGAGGAACGCAGATCCAGACAGCCGTTCCACATGGACTTTCAGCAGGATCGGCGGTCTGCTTTTCGAACGAGCTCCGTTTTGTAGTCAGCGTACCCGATGCAACCACAATCGCCATCAACGCCGGTTTCTCAACCGCTCCCGTTCCTGGTCAAGCGCTCGCACCCGCGGTTACATACCGGCTCGCGAGCGGGTTACCCAGTGTAACAGTGTACGACTACTGGGATCCCGCGACGGCGGTTAGCCGCGTGCTTACCGGCGCCGCTGTCGACACTTTGGACATTACGGTAAATGGTGACTACCATGCATTCGTTTTCAGCGGACCGGCGGCCGATCTCCTCGATTCGACAACTTTCACGCCGGGCACTAGCGGGTTGAACTCCTTTCCGATCGAACCACCAATAAGCGCATTCAGCTACTCGATTGTTCCCGGACACCTTGGCCAAGTCTGGCTGGGAGGCGTAGGTAGCCAATTCTTCACGCTGACTGCGGCGAGCATCGAGGTTAGGAATCATATAGATGTTCGGAACCAGGAATTCGGCTCTTCATATCCCAGAGCAATTGCTCCAGGCATGAGGCAAGTGAGTTCACGGTTTTCAGTTTTCGCGCAGGACGATGCGCAGACAAAGGCGCTTTATCAAGCGGCAAAGGCTCGGTCTCTTATATCGTCGATGCTACAGCTTGGCCAACAGCGAGGTGAGCTTATGGGACTGTTTCTGCCTCAAATGACGCCGGAAATTCCTCTTTTCAACGATTCAGAGACCCGGCTGCAGTGGGAATTCAACGGCAACCTGGCACAAGGAACATCGGATGACGAACTTTTCATCGCATTCGCTTAGCACGCCGGATTACGTCACAGTGGTCTGGCATGACAGTGAGACCATACCAGGCGTTCGTTTTGGCACCCGGCGCGTGTCCCTCGCGGGACGCATCGAACTTTTAAAACGTGTTCGGGAGCTGACGCTTAGATATGAATTCTTAAAGGCCGGCGATTCGGCAGAACAAGCCGAAGCATCGCTATCAGAACTGCTTGTGCAGCAGTTACTGCTTGGTTGGGGCCTGATGGAAGTAAACGGGCTGACGATAGATGGACAGCCAGCAACGCGAACGAGTCTGATCGAAAGTGGACCAGAAGTACTGTCAGACGAGATTGCAGAGGCTGTGCGGAGGGAGATCGGCCTCTCGGAAGAAGAACGAAAAAACTTCTAATCGCATTCCATTTCCAATTTTCCTCACCAGCCGCGTGGGAATGCGATGCCTGCCGGAAAAGCGGTCTGGTGAAGGTCAGGAACTGTGCGTGGGATGGCATTGATGCGCCGGAACCGGCACGTCCAGTTTGGGCCCGGGGCCAAGTCGTATGCACCCAGTGCCCTAAATCATTGATTACCGCAGAAAGCCTGAGCTATCTCGAGGTCTTTCTAAGCTGGAAGGCAGCAGGCGGGGGAAGCGTCCTTTTAATGGATGCGAAAAGCGCCGACGCCATTCTGGCACTCGAAGAAGAGTGGCAAAGGGAAAACAAAGATGGCGAAAAAAAATAACATGGCGGGAGTGCTATCCGGGTTATCGGGCTCGAAGAGCGGAACAGGCCTGAGCGGCGGATCCACAACTGTAACCAACCTGGTCGTCCCTCTTGCAGACCGCAGTCTCTCAAGTACATCGACGCTAACGCGGCTAACCGACATGAAGACGTCGGACATCAGTGGAACTCCGCTGCCAAAGTCGATTCAGTTCGGTACGCCGTCGAGTACTAAAACAACAACATCATCCAGCAATGGAAACAGTTGGAGTAAATTACTTACGCAGACAGCCTCAGGCGGCCTTGCAAGTGCGTTGGGAAACGGATTCGGCAGTATTGGTGGCCTCGGATCCGTCGTCTCCGGGCTCGTTCACCTGTTTGGAGGCGGCAGCAAACCGGAGACTTCGCCACTCGCCCGATTCCAATTACCCAATTCAAAAACCCAGACAGTCTATATAGGATCACAAAGAACCTCTGTCTTGCAAGGAGCCGCCTTTGAGCAGTCGATCAAAACCGACTCGCAGCCGATCTATTCTTCAACGGGAGCTCATATGAGTGCGCCTCCATCGCAACATGTTGACGCTGCAACGATCGTTCAAACGGTGAAACAGGCTCTTCTTAGCTCATGCTCCTTAAATGACGTGATTTCGGAGATCTAGATGGCAACATTCCCCCTGCTGGCATCCGGCGCCGTAACGCAATATCCTGTACCGCAGACCAGCGGCCAAGCAGTACAGGTGATTCGCTTTCTCGATGGCTCCGATCAGCGTTATCTCACACAAGGCCGGATTCTCCGCCAGTGGCAAATCCGGCTCAGCCTTTTAACTGACCGCGAACTCGAGCAAATCGAGACCTTCTTCTCTGCCCAACAGGGAGACTACGCTTCGTTCCAATTCCCCGATCCGATCAGCGGAACAATTGTGCCGAACTGCCGATTTGGCACGCCTTCGCTTGTCACTGAGTACGCCGGCATCGACAAAGGGTTGACATCGTTTTGGGTAATCGAGACAAATGGCTAATCTTTACTTTCCGCAGCTTAGCAGCGGGGCACTCGCGCAGTACCCGATACAGAAAACGCGCCTGCTTCGCACGATAAAGAACGTTCTACCAGATGGCAGCATGTTTCTGGCTGTTGATCCGGGATCCTCACATCTCTTATGGAATCTGTCTTATGTCGATCTATCCACTTCGGACATACAGACCCTGCAAACGCATTTCGCTGCGTGCAAAGGACCTCTCCATGCATTCACGTTCATAGATCCGACGGATAACATGCTGCTGTGGAGCGCGGACCTATCCAATCCGTCCTGGCAGAATCAGTCAGCGCTCGTTACCATCAGCAGCGGAGTCGCAGATCCTTTCGGCGGGTCAGGCGCCTTTACGATCACCAACAACGGCGAAACCAGTCAGGATCTGACGCAGACACTCAGGGTCCCGTCAAACTTCAACTACTGCTTTTCTATATATCTTGCGAGCTTCCAGCAAAGCTCGGCCACATTGATTCGTAGTGGCGGTTCCGCCACACAATTGGTCAGCGGCGGTGTCTCGCAGGGGTGGACGCGATTGATATCCGCTGGACGGCTCGTGGATTCAGGAATGGAATTCGCCGTTGGGCTGCGTCTCTTGCCGGGTCAACAACTTATAGCTTATGGTCCTCAGTTGGAAGCACAGCCGGCGCCGTCCCCCTACCGTCCGACTACGAGTACTGCGGGAGTATACCCAGGTTCACACTGGTCGGTAGAACAACTTCCAATCGCAACCACTGCACCGGATCTATTCTCGACCACGTTCACTATCGAAACTGTTGCCTAGCTTAGCATGAGCACCATTAACATCGTCAAGCAGCTCGCCGAAGCTGACACACCACTTCTGTTCTTTCAGTGCGTGATGCCCTCAGGCGACGCACAATATTGGAGCACCCATTCTATCAGCTTCAACGGCAACACTTATTCTGCCAGAGTTTTGAAGCATAACCTATTCGACCTACAGCTTTCGGCTGACGATGCGATGGATGGAATATCACAGCTTTCGCTGACGCTTGCGAATGCAGATGGCGTTTTATCGGAGCTGAATACCGTAATTGGATTCAAAGGATCGCTGCTGACCGTATATTTTTCATTTGCCGATCTTACCCAACAAGTAATCACAACTGAAAGCACTGTTCTATTTCGCGGAATTGCCGGTGACCCAGACGAGATTACAGAGGACAGCCTGTCGCTGACCTTTACAAACAAGCTCAGCTTGCAGAGAATCCCGGTTCCCGAAGTCCGCATTCAGAGGTCTTGCCCGTGGAATTTTCCTTCTACACCTGCCCAGCGCGCGGAAGCGAAGGATGGCGGCACTAGCGGCTCTTACTCGCGCTGGTATCGATGCGGGTACTCGGCGGATCAGTCGGGTGGTACAGGTAATCTAAACCTGGGACAACAGACGTTTACAACCTGCGATAAGTCACGGGGACAATGCCGGGAAAGAGGCATGTTCGATCGGGACTCAAGCGGAAACGTCACGCGAAGATTCGGAGGTTTCGACTTCGTGCCTTCCGCTATCATGGTGCGAACATCCGGCGACAAGACATCTCATCTCTCACCACTCCTGGACAACGCTGCAAAATTCAACGACCCAGTGCCACTGGTTTATGGAACCGGCTGGTTAAAGGCGCCTGTCATCTTCGCGCGAAATGATGGAAACCTCACCCATATGGAGGTTCTACTCGGCGCCGGACCTGTACACGAAGTTTTGAAAGTTGTCGTGAACGATGTGGAAATCCCATCAGTTCAGGGCAAGGATATGACGAGCACAGGCTGGTATTCGCTAGTCACATCAGGGGAGCGTCAAGGGGGCTTCAACCTGGACTTCACAGACGCAAGCGGAAACCCGTCCGGTGATCCGTACGGAAGCTTGTGCGTGCTTTCGGTAATCGTTCCGAACCGGATCAGCAGCGGGACATCTCTTCCGAATGTGGAAGTTTTGTTGCAGGGCCTGGAAATCGATGTATATGATGGCAGCGTCAAAACCACCGGCTTCACAAACAATCCGGCCTGGGTAATTTTGGATTTACTTCGGCGGTGTGGGTGGTCTGTTGCCGATCTAAGTCTGACAACCTTTTCAGCAGCAGCTGCCTTCTGTCAAGAATTGATTCATACGACCGATCTGAATGGCAATAGCCTTCAGGTTCCCAGATACGGATGTAACTTAATTCTTACAAAGCGACAGAGTGCTGCTACGGTCATACGCGGAATTCGAGTTGCGTCAAGTCTGATGCTGCGTTATGGGCCGAGTGGATTGCTGGAATTACTACCGGAGACGACGATTGCATCCCAGCAGCCTAGCCTTCCGGATGGAAGCAACAGCACTGAGGCTATCAACGGAGGTTGGCCGGTTTACGAATTCAGCGACTCAAGTGCCCTGTTCTCTGGGATTGCGAGGGATGTACGCGGAGCATCTACACTGCGCCTGACCTCACGGTCTATCACGGAAACGTCTAATCGCCTAAGTATCGAGTTCCAGGACGAATCGAACGAGTATCAGCAGGATAGCCTATCCCTGGTTGATGCGGACGACTCGGCCTTGATCGGATACGAAATCAGCAGCCAGTCGACCGCCTTAGGAATTACCAACTTTAGTCAGGCTACCAGAGTTCTTAGCAGACAGTTGGATAAATCAACCAAAGGTAATCTATTTGTTCAATTTCAAACCAGCTTCCGTGCTCTCAAGGTTCGGCCTGGCGACGTCATTGCGCTTACCTATCTTCGGGAGGGTTTGACACGAGCGTTGTTTCGGGTCGTAAAGCTGTCTCCTTCAATGAATTACCAATTGGTGACGGTCCTCGCACAGGTTCATGACGATGCCTGGTATAGCGATGATCCTGCTGTAATTGGCGGAGCCGGACGCCAGCCGGGCAGTCATGTTCAGGTACCGCGCCCTCTAATTGGAACTACCGCGCATCCGGACCCAAGTGCACAGGGTCTTCTCGAGTTTTTCGATTTCGGCATACAAGAGAAAATCCAAGCTGCCAAAGACGGTAGCGCGACCGACACTTTGTCCGTCTCATTCAGCCAGCCGAGCAGACCGAGCGCTTCGTCTCCGAATGTGCCGCTTGTGAGTCTTTCTCCGCAATACAGTCCCACCGGCGGCTCCCTTCCCGGAGCAAGTTCTTTTTACTATGCAGTCAGCGCCGATGACTCGGCAGGTAATGAAGGCCCGCTTTCGTTTACCGTACCCGCCCTGATACCAGCGGGGACCGATACCAACTCGGTTTCCATTCAAGGATTGAGTTTCCCGAATATTGCTGTCTCCTTCAACGTATACCGGGGTGCGACACCACAGGTGCTTTATCGAATTGCATCGAGCGTGCCAATCGACAACAGCAACAGATCTTACACCGATACCGGCGCGCCTTATCTCCCCATTGGGCCTCCCGATGCCAGCTATGATCACACGAACTTCTACTACCGGTATCAATACACAGGCCAGATGCCCACAACCATCTTTTCGGCAAACAGTATAGGTTGGGAGAATCTGGGCGCAAGTCCGGGAGCATATGCCGGGATGGTGGTGCGCATTCTGGAGGGGACGGGACGGGGGCAAGAGCGGCCTATTACAACTAACGATCAAACAACTCTTTCGGTTGCACCAGCCTGGTCTGTTATACCCGATACTACGAGCACGTTTGCAATCGCAGAACCCTCCTGGAGATTTGGGGCAATATCAGTCACCAGTCCCGCACAGTTCGAAATTCCTTACCAGTCCGGCACATTTATCCAGATATCAGGCAGAGCCGCGAACGTGAACAACATCGAAAGCGATCCGGCACTGTGCCCGATGACTGTATGTGCCTTGGGAGGCGGCAATCCTGACGTCGGAGTTGCGCCAGCGCCAGGATTCTCCCTCGATCCCGTTGGAGGAGGCGAAGTCAACCTATTTGGAATCGGTTTCGATGACTTATCAAATACGTCTTCGATATCGAGCGGTACGCTGCAACTGTTCTACTGGCGTGAGATTGATCCGCCAAGCCCGTTCAGACTGGCGGCCCCGATAAATAACAGCGCGGCTACTGTTCAAATCCAAGGAGGTACGCCAGCGTTTGGCGATGTGATTCAAATCGGCTTCGAGCTGATGACCGTCCTGTCGACCGACACTGCATCGGGCAGTTGCCAGGTGCTTCGCGGCGCTCTTGGCTCTGCCGCTGTTAACCATAACACCGGCGATTCTATTTTGGATTTGAAAAGTTCGGTAATCATCGTGCCGTTCGCGTCTGATTTCTTCCGAAATAAAGCGTCCGGGAACTTTCTCCACACTTTCAGCCTGCCTGATGTTCGAATTTCCGCCGCCGAGTTTTTCGTCACGAATTCGTTCGGTAACGGGCAGACGAGCCAGAGGTGTTACACGCCCGGGCCAGAGGGAGGACTACGGACGCTATCGGGCGGACAATTCGCGATCCAGGTTGCGGGCTATCTGGCAACGGAACAGAATGCCGCCCCGGCCTTAACGGTGGAGCAGACACATGCCGTTCGGGACATACGCGCGACGTTGAATCAACCGCCGGCAGGCTACGACATCGCGATAACAGTTCGACAAAACGGTACGTTGTATTGCAATCTGGTGGTCAGTTCAGGAAATGCTAACTCCAGTTCGGTCGTAGACGGAGTCAATCTAGCCCCTCTCCAGGAGGGAGCGAACCTTACTCTCGATGTTTCTTTGACTCCTGTGGCGAACTATACCGGTTCCCTCAACCCTGGGAGGGATTTAACCGTTACGATCCGCTTTTGATCAGGCGGGAAGTTCTATGCGCAAAGGCTGGCTAAGATGGTCGATTCATGATCTATGCGATCACGGTATCGGCCGTCGTGCTGCTCTTGTGTGGAATTACCGCCTACAAGGCAACCCAAGTCCGAAACAGGGCCGATTTCTTTGTAGCAGGACGAACGCTGAGTTGGCCGGTCCTGGTGTTTACGCTGCTATCGTCATGGATTGGCGCCGGCAGCCTGCTGGCTGGCGCTGAAAACGCTTACAAGAACGGGCTCGTCGCTCTGTGGCAGCCTCTCGGAGGGTGGATTGGCCTTCTGATCATCGCCGTCATTGCGGGACGCGCGCGCCACTTTGCTCAATTTACAGTTCCAGACCTTCTTGAAGCGAGATATAACGCTGCCGCACGTGTACTGGCGACCATTGCGATTGTCATTTCCTACACGATCATTACCAGCTATCAATTCATCGGCGGCGGCGATATCCTTCATCTCATTTTTCCCGAAATAGAGCGCAGGACCGGTCTTTATATCATGGCCGGTTTTGTTATTTTCTTTACCGCCGCGGCCGGAATGGCTTCCATCGCATATCTTGACCTGGTAATCGGGTTACTCGTCACGTGCACAGTTATCGTCGCCGTGCCGATCTTGCTTCATCGTGCAGGTGGCTGGGCTGTCGTCTTTCACTCTCTTCCACGAACCCACTTCGAAGTACTTGGAAACTACAATTTGGCCGGCGCTTTGGGTCTGGCAATTCCGACCTTGTTGCTGCTTATCGGAAACCAGGGGATGTATCAGAAATTCTTTTCCGCTAAATCCGAATCCGATGCGAGGAAATCCGTGATCGGCTGGATCATCGGAACGGTCATGCTGGAGACTTTGCTGGTTGCGGTTGCGGTGATTGCTAGTTCAAAGCTTCACACCGACCGGCCGAGAGAGATTATCCCATTGACGGCACGCGAGGCACTTCCTTCTATCCTGGGCGCCATACTGTTAGGCGGAGTTTTCGCCAAAGTCGTGTCGACAGCAAATAACTATTTATTCTCACCCGCGACAAATCTCATCCACGATGTATACGAGCGGTTCATTGACAGGTCCGCCACCCAAAGAAGAACCTTGATTGCCTCCCGGATCATCGTCATTCTCTTAGGCTTGTTCGCCGTACTGCAAGCTGCTCAATTCGAATCTGTGCTGAAAGCTTCCCTATACGCATACACCGTGTATGGCGCCGCAGTTACACCTGCCGTGATGGCAGTCTTCTTTTGGCGGCGGACAACCACTGCAGGAGCGATTGCTTCGATCGTGCTAGGCACAGTCGTCACAGTCTGCTGGGAACTGCTGCAGCAGTATGGCCCGCATGGAATTCAAACGAACATCGGGGCGATCGATGCAATATATCCTGCCCTTATCGCCTCCGTGTCCAGCCTGATTATCGTCAGCCTCCTGACGCCGCCGCCGTCGCCATCCACCTTGGCCAAATTTGATTCCGCATAGAATTGCTTTGGATGGACCTCGACCAGATCCAGCAAACCCTGCGCGATTACAAACTCGATGGCTGGCTGTTTTTCGATCACCATCGCCGGGATCCGTTAGCCTATCGCATTCTCGGAATTTCAAATGAGGTCGAACCGACGCGGCGCTGGTACTACTTCATTCCGTTCACAGGTGAACCGCGCAAGTTGGTTCATTGCATCGAAGGCCATAGCCTCGATGGTCTTCCCGGCTTTCGAGACATTTATTCGAGTTGGGTGGACCAGCAGAGCAAGCTGCAAAAGATGCTGGCCGGCAGCGCTCGAGTGGCGATGCAGTATTCTCCTCGCTGCGCGATTCCCTATGTGTCCATGGTCGATGCAGGGACGATCGAACTCGTCCGAGACGCCGGTGTCGAGATTGTAAGCTCTGCCGACCTGGTTCAATTGTTTGAGGCAAAGTGGACGAAGGATCAATTTGAAATGCATCTTGAAGCCGGCAAGTTAGTTGACGCCGTTCGCCGGGATGCTTTTCGATTTGTGTCGGATCATTTTCGAGGCGGCAGCCCGGTCGGGGAATACGATGTACAACAATTTATCCGGAAACGGTTTTCCGATTCAGGACTCGTTACCCACCATGGTCCAATTGTCGCGGTGAATGCCAATGCTTCCGATCCACACTATGAGCCAAATGCAGAAAGGTCATCTCCCATTCAGGCAGGCGATCTTTTGCTGATTGATCTGTGGGCCAAGCTGCCCAAGTCGAACGCAGTGTACTACGACATCACATGGACAGGCTTTTGCGGAGATGGCAGCATTCCTGACGTGATCCGGAATGTTTTTCGCGTTGTGGTCGATGCACGGAAGAAGGCCTCCGATTTCGTGATCGACAGGGCAGCAAATGCGGTGCGCGTGGCCGGCTATGAAGTGGACGACGTGGCTCGAGGACACATCCGAAGTCAGGGGTTTGGCGAGTTCTTTTTTCATCGGACAGGCCATAGCATCGGCACAGAGGTTCACGGAACCGGCGCGAACATGGACAACTTGGAGTCTCATGACGACCGGCAAATCATTCCGAACACGTGCTTCTCAATCGAGCCAGGCATTTACCTGCCGGAGTTTGGAATTCGCTCCGAGGTAAACATCTTTGCTGGGGACGGTTGGGCAAAAGTTACTGGGGAAGAACAGCAGGAACTGGTCCGAATTTGGTAAACGGCGTGACGGAACAGGACCTAAGCTGTTTAGACAGATAGAGTTGAAGCCCGATAAAGGTCATCAATTATTTTGATTTGAGCAAACCGGCACCCGCGTTCTACATTTTGGTATGGCTACTGCGATTTGTTTGGAGCCTCCTGTGTCGCTGGTTGGCCTTCTTCACCGCATCAGCGGAATCGTCAGCTCAGAACTCTCCATTGATGAGATGCTGGGCGAAATCGTCGGTCTCACTGTTCAGGTGACAAACTGCGATGCCTGCCTCGTTTACCTGATTGAACGCGAGGCTGGCGAGATTGTTTTGCGAGCATCACAAGTTCCACACCAAAGCGATTTGGGCAATATACGGCTGAAAGTCGGCGAGGGTGTGACAGGGTGGGTTGTCGAACATCGCTCGGTGGTGGCCCTTTCCTCAAACGCTTCGGCGGACAAGCGCTTTAAGCGTTTCCAGGCTTTGGTAGAAGACACTTATGAAGCGTTCCTCTCTGTGCCGCTGGTTAGCGGTGGAGATGTGATCGGCGTTATCAACGTCCATCATCGAGAACCCCACGAGCATCCCGCAGATGAGGTATCGCTGCTGACGTTTGTCGGGGAACAGATGGGCGGAGCCATACGAAAGGCTTTTCTTGCCGAAGAAAATGCACGCCTCCAGGAAGAGACGGCTGAGATGCGCCGGCAATTGGAGACTCGCAAGATTGTCGAACGCGCCAAAGGAATTTTGCAGCACCGCCACAGCCTCACCGAAGAAGAGGCTTATCTCCGGCTGCGCAACGAGAGCCGCCGGTTAAGACGGCCCATGCGTGAACTCGCTGAGGCGATCATTCTCTCCGAAGACCTAAGCAGAAAGAGCGAGAGGCTGCAGTAAACAGCCGCTGAATCCCGGCTGCCGGTAGAATCGTATTTGCAGCCGGATTTCGAGCCTCTCTTTCGTGACCCGCATCTGCTCACGATTGCGGGAAACTTCTGGCGCCGGAAGATCGATTCTACGCATTTTCCAGGCCGGCGCGTAGAGTATCATCCTGATCCGAAAACGACTGTGGTCGCCTTCGAGCATCAACCTTCCCGTCCGGCTCGTGGACAAATCGTATTTCTGCACGGACTGGAGGGCTCTGCAGATGCAGGGTACATCGCCAGCTTTGCGCAAGAAGCTCTAATTCGCGGCTTTGGAGTTCACCGCCTCAATCTGCGCACGTGCGGCGGTACGGAAGAGTTCTGTGAAACCATGTATCACTCCGGGCTGACCAGCGATACACGCTTTGTGCTGGAACGGCTACGGGAGCAAGGGAATGGTCCGCGCATACTGGTCGGTTTTTCCCTGGGCGGCAACGTCACGCTCAAACTCGCCGGTGAACTCGGTTTTACGGATTTGCTCGCCGGAGTTTGCGCCATATCAACACCCATCGATCTGGCAGCGTGCGTGCGTTCGATGGAAAAGCTCTCGAATCGCCTTTATGCGCGCCGGTTCCTCAACCGCTTGCGAGACCGCGTCCGGCGCAAGAGCAAGCTGGCGCCGGATACATATACCACGGCCGGGCTCGATAAGGTTCGCACGATCTGGGAATTCGACGACCGCTTCACTGCGCCTCTTTTCGGCTTCGGCTCGGCGGCCAACTATTATGCGACGCAATCCGCATTGCGATATCTTGACGCGATTCAGATTCCGACGCTAGTGATTACTGCCAAGGACGATCCGCTGGTTCCATTTCGGCTCTACACTCATCCGTCCTTCCAATCCAATCCGCACATCACGCTCGTCGCAACTGAGCACGGCGGTCATGTCGGGTTCATTTCCCGCCGGAAACCGCGCTTCTGGCTGGATGGGTTCGTGCTGAACTGGATAGCTGGGCTCGTTCCACCGCCCCACGAGGTAGCGGGAACAAAGCCGGAGCATCTCGCGTCAGTTTAAGGAGTCTGTGCCGAAGCAAAGAAGATACCGTCCGAGCGCCTCATTCTGGGAGGCGGGCCGCATTGCAATTGATTCGCTAAACAAGAACAAGCTCCGCAGCTTCCTGACCTTGCTCGGAATCATTCTCGCGACGACAACGCTCATTTCTGTGATGGCGCTGATACACGGAATGAACCTGTATATAGCTACCAAAGTCTCCGATATGGGCTCGGACGGTTTCCGAGTCGTCCGGATGGCATGGTTCGGCACCAGAGATCCGAAGAAGCGAAGGCTGATGTCGAAGCGTAACCCGCAAATTCGGCCGGAGGAGTACGAATTCATACGCGAAAAGGCAACCCTGTTACGTGGACTCGGCATGATGGCCGACCGGAACGGCCGAATATCATTTCAGGGCAAGTCCACAGATAACAGCATTACGATCCAGGGCATTACCGCAAACATTCCGGCGCTGAACAACGTTCAAGTGGATGAAGGTCGTGAAATCAGCCCCACCGAAGTGCAACGCCACGCCCCGGTAGTGTTCATCGGCAGCGATCTTCGCAAACGTTTTCTCGAAGGACGCGACCCGATCGGCAAGACGATCCAGGTAGATGGAGTCCCGTTTGAGGTTATCGGAGTAGCGAAATCACTGGGCAGTGTCTTTGGCCAATCCCAAGACAATTTCGTGATGATGCCCATCGACAGTTACTTCAAGATGTATGGGACACAGAAAGGGATCGATCTGATCGCCAAGGCGGCCGACCAGCAGCATCTCAACCAAGCAAAAGACGAAGTGACGATGCTGTTGCGTGCCTTCCGTCATCTTCGCCCCGACCAGGAAGACACGTTCGGCATTATGACATCGGATTCGTTTGTGAATCTTTGGCAACGCCTGACTGCAGCGATCGCAGCGACCGCGGTCGGTATCGTTTCCGTATTCATGGTGGTTGGCGGTATCGTCATCATGAACATCATGCTGGCGGCGGTTACAGAGAGGACACACGAGATCGGCATCCGCAAATCGCTTGGCGCGCGCCGAAGCGATATCCTGAACCAATTTCTGGTGGAGTCGGCCACGCTGGCAGCAACGGGCGGTTTGATCGGTGTTTTAGCAGCCTGGGCCATTGCTGCGCTCATTCGGAACGCAGCATCGATACCGATGGCCCTTCCGCTCCTTTCCGTTGTCGTAGGAGTTGGACTCTCCGCAGTGGTAGGACTGTTCTTCGGTATCTACCCGGCGCAGCGGGCTTCCAAGCTGGATCCGATCGAGGCGCTCAGGAACGAACAGTAACATGAACTGGCTGGCTTTCCTGAACGCCGCAGGCTTGGCTTTGCAGACAATTCGCGCTCACAAGATGCGAGCGCTCCTGACCGTGCTCGGCGTGGTGATGGGAACCGGCACCATCATCGGTGTCGGCTCCATTCTGACGGGGTTTGACTCCACGATAACGGCTGTTCTGAACAGCTTTGGTCCGAATTCCATCATCATTTTCAAATTCCGGGCGGGTTTCCGTACCTCCGAGCCTACGGCTGAAGAGAGAACCCGGAAGGACCTGACCTACCAGAATGCATTGGATATACGAGAAAAATGCGCCTCTTGCGCCGAAGTATCACCAATGCTGTTTATTGAAAACAACAATCTGGCGGCTCGCTACAAAGGGAATGACATCTATAACATCAACCTGATCGGCGTCGAGGAGGCATACGCTGCGGAGGGCCAAGCGGAAATGCATTCAGGCCGATTTCTGACCGACGAGGACAGCCGCCGCCGTGCGCAGGTCGCAGTGCTCGGGGCGGACGTTTCAAAGAGCCTGTACGGCCAGCTTGAGCCGGTCGGGAAGACGGTGACTGTGAACGGTCACGAGTACGAGGTGATCGGGACGATGAATAAACCCGCTGCTTCATTTTTCGGGCAAGATGACTTGCGCGTACTGGTGCCGTACTTCACAATGCAGAAAAATTATCCGGCAGCAAAGGACCTGGCGCTTGTGGTGAACGCAAAAGAAAACCAGCTATCGCGCGCCCTGGATGATGTACGTGTGATTCTCCGCGTGAACCGGCGCGTTCCATACGACAAGCCTGACAACTTCGGAATGTCCACAGCAGATGAAATGGTGAGCGACTTCCGTCAGATTACGGCGATGGTGGCACTTGTCATGGTCGTGCTTAGCTCGGTTGGCTTGCTGGTCGGCGGCATCGGCGTGATGAACATCATGCTCGTGTCCGTCACGGAGCGGACCAAGGAGATCGGTGTGCGCAAGGCGATTGGCGCCAGGAAGTCGGATATTGTTCTTCAGTTTCTGCTCGAAGCAGTCGTGCTAACAGGTTTGGGCGGCATAGCGGGAATTATCTTCGGCTGGATTGTTGCTCTCATCAGCCGCCTCATTTTCCCAAGTATTCCTGCGAGCGTTCCGCTCTGGGCGGCTGCTTTAGGGCTCATTGTATCCGCCGGAACGGGTCTCTTCTTTGGTATCTGGCCGGCGAGCAAGGCAGCACGCCTGGATCCGGTAGAAGCTTTGCGGTACGAGTGAGGGCTGCGAGTCCCGGCCCAGAGGGCACCCCGGCGAAAGCGCCTGCCCCACAAAGTTTTCTTCTCGGTTGAGTGTCTACCCTGTTTCATTCCGGTCCAGGTAGAATGTCTGCTGAGAGGCATGCATGAACTGGCGGCGGCAAAAACAGCGGGAGAGCGATCTCGAGCGCGAACTGCGGTCACATTTGGAACTCGAAGCCGAAGAGAAACAAGAGCACGGCCTCACGCCGGAGCAGGCTTGCTACGCCGCGCGGCGAGCCCTTGGTAACCCTAACCTGGTCAAGGAAGACGTACGGGAAGCGTGGGGATGGACAAAGGCTGAGCAACTGGTCCAGGACCTGATATACGCATTTCGCAGCATGCGGAAGAGTCCGGGGTTCGTCTTGACGGCCGTTTTATCGCTGGCGTTGGGAATCGGTGCGAATACAGCAATCTTCACTGTCGTGAATGCCGTGCTGCTGCGTCCGCTTCCGTTTCCGCAGCCGGACCGGCTTGTCCAATTGTGGGAAACGAAACCGAGCAAAGGCTATTTCCGAAATGTTGTTAGCCCGTTCAACTTTCTGGATTGGCGCGCGCGCACACATAGCTTTGCCGGAATCTCAGCAGTTCTGGGTCTTAGTACAAATTTGACCGGACTCGGCGACCCGGTGGCGCTTCCTGGCATGCAGGTATCCTCCGATTTTTTCTCAATCTTGGGAGTCTCGCCAGTCTTGGGCAGGTCCTTCCTTGCGGAGGAGGAGTTACCGGGCCACGAGCATGTGGCGGTCCTGAGCTTCGCGCTATGGCAATCGCGGTTCGGTGGTGATCCGGCTGTCATCGGACGAAAAATCACGATCGACGGCGAGCCGAGCACAATCATCGGCGTCATACCACGGGGATTCAGGCTGCCGAAATACACACCCGACGTCTGGACGCCTATTCCCATCGTGCGGTCGAAAGAGTGGGAGGGCGGGCGATTCCTACAGGTAATCGCACGGCTCAAACCCGGTATCACTCTAGAGCAGGCACAGCAAGATCTCCGTCGTGTAGCTCAGCAAAGCGCGGTCGAGCGACCTGATTCTGACAAAGGATGGAGCGCCGAAGCCATACCGATGTTGTCGAATGCAACAGAGGAAGTCCGACTGCCCTTGCTGGTTCTGCTCGGCGCCGTAGGGCTCGTGCTGCTGATCGCGTGCGCGAACGTTGCCAATCTTCTGTTGATGCGTGCAGCAGGACGCCAACGGGAGATCGCGATTCGCGCGGCATTGGGAGCGGGAAGAAGACGTTTGCTACAGCAATTGTTATCAGAAAGCCTGTTATTGGCCTGCCTCGCATGCGCCGCCGGATTGGCTTTCGCTTATGTGGGCGTAAAAGTCTTGATCGTCATGATTCCTTCTCAGACTCAGTTTCCTCGTGTGGACGCGATCCACATAGACGGTTGGGTTTTGTTATTCGCCCTTGCCGTATCGATTGCAAGCGCGCTGATTTTCGGCTTGGCGCCTTCGTTCCATGTTTCACAGGTTGTTCCGCATGAAACGCTCCAGATCGGTGCGATTCGAACACCTGCCAAAAGCATTCTGCGACAGACACTGGTCGTTGTAGAAGTCGCAGTATCGTTGATTCTCCTATTCGGAGCGGGGCTCATGCTTCGCAGTTTTTACCGGCTGATATCGGTTGATCCAGGTTTTGAAACGCAGCGTATCCTCACGATGGGAATGTTCACATCGCCGGCAAAATACTCTGACGACCACAAACGAGCTAACTATTTTACCCGGATACTGGAACAAATTCGCGCGGTACCTGGAGTAGAAGCGGCTGGATCCGTCCATTTTCTGCCGCTGCAGGAGCAGACGTCCGGTTCCTGCTTCGCGCGCACGGACGAACCGCCGCCCGTTCCCAGCACAGCACCGGACGCCGATTTTCTGGTCGTCGGCCCGGGTTACTTCCAGACGATGGGCACACCACTGATAAGCGGCCGGCTATTCAACATGCGCGATCGCTTTGGCACACGCAGCGTCATTATGGTGAACCAGCAATTCGTAAAACGATTTTTGACCGGACGCAATCCGATCGGCCAAAGTCTGAATGTCTGCTGGACAGTTAAAAATCCGGCCGAGATCGTAGGCGTAGTTGCCGATGCACGGCAGACAGAGCTACAGACTGCACCGAAGCCCACGATTTTTGTCAATAACCTCCAGGCTCCGATGTATTTCGCTAATTTGGTTGTGCGTACGACGGGAGATCCCGCGAGGACGGCTCGCGCGGTTGAAACGGCGATTCATCGCGTCGATCCAGACCAGCCGGTTACACACGTTGCGACGATGGAAGAAGTCTTTGCCAATTCCGTGGCACAACCCAAGCTGGAACTGGTTCTCCTTCTGATTTTCGGAGGAATCGCGGCGCTGCTTGCTGTCATCGGCACCTATGGAGTGATCGCCTATTCCGTGGCGCAACGCACGCGCGAGATCGGCATTCGTATGGCGCTCGGCGCGCGAGACCGCGACGTGGGTCGAATGGTGCTGGCAGAAGGCGTCGTGCTAGCGGCGCTGGGAATCGGGATCGGGATAGCCGGAGCTCTGGTGTTAACGCGCGTGTTACGCACGCTTCTGTTTGAAACGGCCCCTGCTGATCCGGCAACGCTCGGAATTGTGTCGGCGGCTGTGCTGACAATAGTTCTGCTGGCGACGGTGATTCCTGCGCTTCGCGCGGCACGGGTTAACGCGACGACCGCGCTGAGATACGAGTAGGGTCGCTTGCATTGCTATTTCCGCCGGTTCAGCGTTAGCCACGCGCTCTGTATCCCGACTATGATCGCCGGCGTTTGGGTCTCTCAAGCAGCCGAATTGTTTAATGGCCATCCCGTCGTGCTGGACAGGGAGGGCAAAATTCTGCCCTGGTATCGACCGGCTGAACGCGCCTACGATCACTTTCTGCGCCTGCGGTGGGAGTTCGTAAAGACGCATGTTCCGTTGAGCCCGGGACCGGCTCCGCGATCCTCTTACCCGCAGTATTACTTTTACTGTGCGTACTGGGATAAGAATGGCCGGCTCGAGCCCGATACCTGGATGAATGATATCGGCGAGAAGATTCCGAACTGGTTTGAGTCAGCGCGTCACTATTACGCGTATACCGGCGATGCGTCGGTCATGAAGATCGTCAAAGACTTGATCGACTATTCCATGCAGCACGGCACAAGTCCTTCCTCTTTTGCATGGCCGCACTTTCCTTACACGGCGACAAACGCGGGAGATCTCGACTTTAAAGGGTTTACCTCGGCGAAGCGGTTCGTAGCCCACGAGGTGCAGGTGGACCATGCGGCCGACATCGGCTTGACATACTACCGTCTCTACCTTTTCACCAAGGACAAAAAATATCTCAATGCCGCCGTCAGCGTTGCCGATCTGCTCGCAAAGCACGCAAGAACGGGCACGTCGACCCAATCTGTGTGGCCGTATCGCATCGTGATGGACACCGGAAAGGTGACGTCCGAATATGGCGCCAACTGGTTTCCCGCTTATGAATTGCTTCGCAGTCTAATCCGTGAAAATGCCGGCGACGTGAATCGCTACGAAGATGCCTGTTCAAAAGTGAAAGCGTTCATTCTCGGTTATCCCATGAAGACGGGCCGTTGGACCGATGGCCACAGCGATACGAACGTGAACAGCAACACCTACAAGAGCAACATGAGCGCCAGCAATGCAGTGCTGTATTTGCTGGACCATCCGGAGTTCGATCCCCAGTGGAGGGAGGACGTGCCGAGGCTGATTCGCTGGACGGAAGACAACTTCGTGTTCCGCACCGGGCCCGGCGAACCGGCGACGCAATGGGGAGCGAACATCGTTGGCGAGCAGGATGACTTTCTTTTCAAGATGGACTACCAAACAGCGCGCTACGCGGCCGAGTGCGCGCACTGGTACGCGGTATCCGGCGATGCTGCATACAAAGAGAAGGCGTATCGGGCGCTGAATTGGGTGACTTATGCCAGCAACAACTCCGGCCAATGTCTTGAAAGCCCGGTAAGTAAGAAACCGATTTCAAATTGGTGGTCCGATTGTTATGGCGAATGTCCGCGCATGTTCTATCATGCATTTGCCGCGATTCCGGAATGGGCGCCGCCGCGAGAGAACCACATCTTGTACTCGACTGGAATCGTGCTCGAAGTTCATTACGAACCTCGAGCCGTGGAATACAGCGTGGCGGGCGGCACGGGGGCGGATTATCTACGGCTCTCGTTCCGGCCGGAGACTGCTGCCGTGGATAATGTCGCGGTCCCCTCTAGCACGAATTGCAGCACTACATGTTATACCGCGCGCCCATTAGCAGGCGGCGATTACGGTGTTAGAATCCAGAGGCCAAGATCAGGAAGAGTATCGGTCCACTGAAGCTGCTTCCGCATCTGCGAGCATGTGCGCGTTAGAACCAGCTAATAGCACTTCACCTGGGGTCTCGAATGACAGCCGTCCGATGGCTTAGCGCTGTAGCGGGTGTGGTTCTGTTGGCCCCGCTTCGCGCTGTTTCGCCCAGCCAACTGCACGTAGACGCACCTTCGGAAGCTGCTGTGATCGAAGTGGATCCGGACACACGGCACCAGGTAATTCAGGGATTCGGGTTAAACTACACCGGCCCATGGTTCCGCGAGGATCAGATACGGATGTTCGACATGCTGATCGACGATCTCGGTGTCTCCATGTTTCGCGTGGTCGCTTACCTGGTGCGAAGCGATTGGGAAGAGGTAAACGACAACGACGATCCACAGTCGGCAAACCAGGATTATTTTGATGCGCGTTACTCCAGCCCGATTTTCGAAGCATCGTGGAAAGGCATGCGGTGGTTGAACTCGCGTGGCATTCGTCCCGTGCTGGCCCTGATGGGTCCCGCGCCTGACTGGATGCTGGAGCGCGAATCACCGCCTCCGAAACACAAGGTATGCTCTCCTGAAAGCCGCATCGGCCGAATCAAACCATCAATGTACGACGAGTTTGCGGAAACGGTAGTAACGATGGCAGCCTGGGCGCGGCGTAACGGCCACATAGAGTTCGACTATTTTAGCCCCGTAAATGAGACAGATTGTTATCCCAACGAGGGCCCTCGCGTGGATCCCGACCAGATGCCCGCTTTGCTTCACGCGATTGCGAAGCGGATGGAGAAGGAAGGGCTCGGAAACGTGATGCTGGTTGTTCCGGAACAGGCCGTGATCGGGAACAACTATATCGGGCCAATTCTCAGCGACGCCGTTCTCATGAAGGACATGGGTGCGTTTGCGCTTCATAGCTACAGCGAGGATTCGGTCGGACCGCATGTAGGGGCAGTGCGGAAGGCCGGTGATGCCCATACACCCATCTGGCTAACTGAATACGGCGATCTGAGCGATCTCGATAGAACAGCCGCAAATGAATGGAAGTCGTTTTGTTTGCGTTCGAATCGCCGCGCGCTGATAGCGCTGAATCAGGGCGCATCGGCGTTGTTCTACTTCAATGCGTTTGATGATTACGAAGAATGCATGAAGCGACAGACTTATTACGGCCTGTTTATGAGCGCGGGTCACGTCTACACGCCGAAGAAACGATACTGGGCTGCCCGGCAACTATTTCGCTTCGTAAAACCTGGCGCGCAGCGGGTTGCCACTTCGACGAAAGGATCCGGACTCACTGTTTCTGCTTTTCACGACAGTTCTGCAAAGGCCATCATCGTAGTCGGCGTGAAGGAAGGCGGCACTAAACGCGTGCGGATCTCTATTCCTTCCCTTAGAGACATCACGTCGCAATGGGAACTGTATGTCACGACGCGAGAGCTCAATTGCCATCTCATGGAGAGGGTCACTCTGAACCGCGGCATCGCCGATTTCGAATTGCCGGAGGAGGCAGTTTTCACTCTGGTGGCAAGAGATTCTTTGTTCTGAAAGGTATGACATCGGGATCGGGCATGCCCGATCCTACGTAGGGGCGAGGCATGCTTTCTCACCGGTAACCTTCTGACCGGAACATTTCGCCACTGAGCTGTCCCGGTCAGATCGTCCGGACACCTACATTTCTTCAGGGCAATTGCGACGGCGCGGAGGAGACTGGCGGGATCGCGGACGAGCTGGGCTGTTCTGCGCTCACAAAGCGAACAATGCCGCGGGAATCGCGCAGCCAGTGCTGCGCGATCAGCTCAATTTTCACGTCGGTGGCGCTATTTGCAATCGCAGCGCGGCCCGCTATCTTCTCGGCAGACGACAGCGCGACCGCCTCGCCATCATCCACACGAATCGCCGCGTAGGCGCTGGTCTGAGTTTGCACAGGAGGCCATGAAATCAATAGCGTGGTCTGCTGCCTTTGAACTGCCAAAGGAATAATGGCCGAAGGCAGTTGCAAGTAGGCCCAGTATCCGACACAGCAACCCAGCACGGCCGCGAGCAGCAGTACCAGCGCGAACTGAACTCCATATGCCTTCCGATCCTGATCGAAAGTTGCAGCCCGCTGCCGTCCGGGCGGGAGTTCGACTTCCTGTATGTTGGAGAGCCTCGTAGCCACAGGTAGAGGTGCAGTGCGTTCGGCGGCCACGGGTTTTGCGTTCTCGACGAAGGTCCGCGACATGACTTCGGCGGGCAGACGGTCAAGTCCCGTTGCAGGCGGAGCCGAAGGTGAACTCGAGCGCTGCAACTCGCTGGACTCGTTGTGCGACTCGCGGGCAGCGAAGGCCGGCTTCGTCGGTGTTTCCGTTACAGGGCTCCGCTCGCTGGGCTTGGCGTCGGAAGTTTCCGGAGGCGCCGCGATCGAAGGTACCGGACCTTCCCTTCCTTGCCCGCCGCGGCCAGGCAATATGACCGCAGATCCAGAAGCATCTGTCGCGAACTGTCCCCCGTTTTCTCGGATCAGAAAGCCGAAGCGGGTCGGGTGGAACCGCTCGGGCTTAACGAGCACGGTGAGCCTGCCTGGACCTGCAAAGAGCCGATCAAAGAGCTCCGTTTCCTTGTCCGTCATTTTGAGCGGACCGCGCGTGTGAGCGATGAACCATCCGACTATCTCCAACCCGCCTATTTCCGGATCGGATGCCGCGGATGAGATCTGTTTTTCGAGATTTGAGAGATCTGTGTCCGACAGATTGAAGGAGGGCCCTGATGCGTGCTCGCATTCAATCGGCCGGAAGGCCTCAATTCGGACGCCGTCACCGGTTATGTGTCCAAACAGCAAGCCGCCCATCTCGATGCCGCCGTGCGGAATGCGCCGGAACCCTTCATTCACGACAAAGTCAATCTCGTGAAACGTTCCAAGCGAGTAGGTGACTTTGGAGGAGGTACCGGGAATAGCCCAGAAGGCGTAATCCGCATCGGGCGTCGTGGAGGTCGTCATGCGCGCAAGGAGTCCGACGTTAATCCCGTCAGTCTGGAAACCGTACCTGTCTCGTCGGATTCGCCTGTATCCGCTTGCAAGGCATAGTAGTAAGTGACGACTCCGATTCCTATGATGATAATGACAATCGTAGTCAGCCAGCGGGCGGCCCGCAAATTCCAGAGAGATTCTTCCGCGATCAAGGCGGCAGTGTAAGCCACGATCGACGCTGCCAGCGCAACGCTCAGGCCAAACTTCCATCCCCAGTGCATCACGTCCAGTGCCGGTTGGCCGCCGATTTCGGACCAGGCGGCAAAAATTGCGATGAGCGCGATCAGGAATTCACACACGTAGCCGAACCGCAGCGTTTTCGGACTCATCCCTGGGCATTCTCATTTTACGATGGGGAAGGAAATACAAATGGATTTCGCCAGCCGTGTTTTGAACCGTGTTCTCTGTTACACATTGCGCGAATCCGGAAGATCGCTTGAATGAAAGTTGCGCTAGAAGGAATTGAAGTTCACCTGGCTCATCCGGACGAACTGGATGTCACCTGGGTAGGGCAGGAAGAAGCCATGCGGCAATTGATGGCCGCCTGGATGGTCATCGACGACCGGGACGTTCCCATGAATCCGCGGCTCTTAGGGAAACCGGGAGTGGGAAAGACGACAATGGCTTACGCGGCAGGGAAGCGTCTCGGCCGAGAAGTCTACATTCTTCAGGCAACCGTCGATACCCGGCCTGAGGATCTGCTCATTACCCCGGTCATCGAGAGTGAATCCAGGTTAAAGTATGTTGCCTCGCCCCTGCTGACCGCTATGGTCCGCGGCGCAGTGGCCATTCTCGACGAAGGCAACCGGATGAGCGAGAAGAGCTGGGCGAGCCTGGCACCGCTGCTCGATAATCGCCGGTATGTCGAATCGATCGTGGCCGGCGTAAAGATCAAGGCCCATCCGAACTTCCGGCTGGTGGCAACTATGAACGAAGATTCTTCGACCTTCGATCTGCCCGAATATATCCATTCGCGCCTGCAACCTCAAATCCTGATTGACTTTCCGGAGCGTGAGGAGGAGTTGGCGATACTGCGGGAGAACCTGCCCTTTTCACCCGACGACGTATTGCAATACGTAATCGACTTTCTGCAGCAGGCCCATGCTGCAGACGAGAGTTATACCGTTCGCGACGGCATCAACATTGCGCGGTATGCACTGAAGCTCAACGGGGAAACCGGTACGAGCACGCGCCTGTTCCTGCAGATGGCCGTTCGGGCAATATTGGGCGAAGAGGCTATCCGGTACAGCTTGCGACGATAGCGAACCATGCGGATTCAAGAGCCGAGCGATGCAGGAACGATCACGCGCGGAAACTTTACATATTTCCCGGTTGTTCCGGGCCGGATCGATTTCGCCTTCCGATTGCGGCAATATCTGCTGGAGCACCGCCCGAAGGTGATCGCGGTCGAGCTTCCGTGGCATCTGGAAACGCAGTACCGTCGAGCGGTGGATCGCATACCGCAGATGTCTGTGATTCTCGTGCCCGAACAGGAGACCGGGGACGAAGACACAGCCGTCTACATACCCGTTGAGCCGGGCGATCCGTTTATCGAGGCACTGCGCACAGCTCGCGAAATCGAAGCCGAAGCGGTGTTCCTTGATCCGGCGCAGGAAAGGCCTCACACGGAAGGAGTGTATCCGGATCCGTTCTCAATCGACATTGTCGGAATGCAGCGGTATGTTGACGAGTACCGAGTTCACGCCCAAGCCGATTCGGCGCAGTTAGAGGCCCAGGTAGCAGCGATGGCGTGGAAACTGCAAGGCGCAGACCCGCTGTCCGTTACGTGCGTTGTGGTCTCGCTGAACGCGCTCGATGCGCTACTGGATGCTATGGAAGCGCCGCAGGATGAGCCGGTCGCAGGGAGGACGCTGCTCTTCGATAATTCAGAACTATTCAATTTGCATCCTGATTGTCTTGCGGAGGTAACAATCGAAGCGCCCTATTATCAGGAGCAATACGAAGCAATCCGAGTGGCTGGGAACGATGTATCGAAGTTTGACCGGCGGCGCTGGCAGCTTGCGCTGTTACGCGACGCGGAGAAGGAATACGCGATCAACACGGGCGACGAGATGCGGTCATGGCAGCGGCTTTCCATGGCGAAGTTCAGCCGCAACCTGGCTATGCTGGACGGTCATCTGTTGCCCGGCGTGTACGATCTGACGCTGGCGGCGCGGTCGGTCGTGGACGATAACTATGCCTTCGAAGTGTGGCAAATGGCGAACCGGTACAGCGTGCAACAGACCGAAGATCCGCCTTTAGAAACTTTGAACATCTCGGGCGATGAAGTCTGGCTCCGTACGCGGAAGATCAGGTTGCGAAGGCGGCTTCCGCGCCTGAAGCAAAGACTGAAGCCCGCTGCCTTGAAGGATCGCAAGCGAGAAAAGTTCAAAGGTGAATGGGCAAGTCAAACCGACGGGAACTCAATTTGCTCCTATCCGCCTGAAGACGTGGTGATCGAGAACTACGGGCGATTTCTGAAAAGGCATGCGAAGGCAGCGGTATCCGAGGAGCGGTCGCGGGTAGAACCATTCCTGACATCCATGCGCGATGGGCTGGATCTTCGCGAGACGATTCGTAACTGGCGCGAGGGCAAGCTCTACGTTCGTGAACTCGGTAAATTCTCCGGCGAAGTGGGCGCTCTGGTAATCATCTTCGACGAGGATCGGAGCGATCGATACCAATACTTGACCACGTGGTTAGGCGAGCATCAGAACGAGTCAGACATGGCATTCTATTCGACCCAGCCGTTCGAACACATAGTCGGGCCAGGCATCGGGCGGGCAGAATACGGAGGATTGTTGATGACACTGCCTCCGCGCCGGCTTTACGATGTGTGGAACGACTTCGATTATGAAGCGGCAGAAACCAAGGCAGAGCGTCTGCTCATGGCAGCGCTCGACTATTCGATGGAGCGCCATGTCGTTTATGTTGCAAAACGTCCGCCGCGGAGCACGTTTCGCCAGCTTGCCGCGCGAACAAAT
>DATBHS010000193.1:0-4766 GCA_036557345.1 Bryobacteraceae bacterium | reverse complement strand
GAGAAACATGCCCGATCCGCTCAATGTCGTCATCGACATCTCGCACCACAATGGAAACGTAAATCTCGCGAAGGCCAGAGAAGATGGAATTCTCGGGATTATTCAGAAAGCTACTCAAGGGCAAACCTTCAAGGATCCCACTTATGAGCGAAATCGGCAGAAGGCGAAGGACGCTGGCCTGCTGTTTGGCGCCTACCATTTTGGGACTGGAAGCGATGGCCTCAAGCAAGCCCAGCATTTCCTTGCTGTTGTCGGTAGCTATCCGGGAACTCTCTTAGCACTTGATTTCGAACCGAACCCTACAGGGCCAAGCATGGACCTTGAAGAAGCGCGAGCGTTCATTGTCCATATCAGCGAGCAGAGAAGTCGATTCCCGGGGTTTTACTCGGGTCACTACGTCAAGCAGTTGCTAGGGACCAGCACCGATCCGATTTTGGCGCAGTGCTGGTTTTGGCTCGCGCAATATGGTCCTACTCCGGTGGTTCCCACGAACTGGAAGACTTGGACGATGTGGCAGTACACAGACGGTGCTCTCGGGCCCAAGCCGCACACGGTGAAGGGAATCGGGCGATGTGATCGAGACAAGTTCAACGGTAGCGAAGCGCAATTGAGAAAGTTGTGGGGAGCCTAAGCGCAACGGCGACCCCAGGCGGCGAGACCGGAGGGCGGCTGGTCCTGCCGAGGCCCTCCGATAAGGGAAATCTTTAGACATTGGAAGCGAGCCATAAGGGCCTCGAGGGCAAGAAATGTCTGAAACCGACAAGCTGCTTTCCGGATCGATCCCGGAGACCTACCATCGCTATCTGGTCCCGTTGATTTTCGAAAAATTCGCACAGGATATCGCGCAACGTGCAGCTGCGCTTCGCCCACGACCGTTTTGGAAACTGCCGCCGGCAGCGGCGTGGTCACGCGGGCATTAGCACCTAAACTATCGTTGGACGCCAGCTACTTCGCCACTGACCTCTAGCTGGCGCTCCCTCGCCAGGAGATCAATCTCTGTTCGCACCGGCCCCCATACACGCCGGAGAACGGTTAGATCGGCTAAAAAAGCTGGCCGAATCGATAAAGTGCTGAATTTCCGCTGCGTCATCGAGTTCAGGACGCCGAACCGCGACGTGTCAATCCCGAGGACTGAGGCGGCGCGACTGGTGCTTTCATCGGGATGAGGATGATCCTTCATCCAATTCCTTCGCCTTCGCTCGCACTTCATCAGTAGTTTTGTTAAGGAAGCAAGCCAACTGCTCGACAGACATGCCGTGCTGAAGTTGGTGTCGTAAGAACAACAGGTCCTTCTTCGTCCATTCTCCGGCTGAGCGATAGTCCACGATATCTCCTTACGAACGATCAGCCTTCCGATCGGCGCGCCGAATCCGAGGATTCAAGCCTCGGGGCAAGTGTCTGCTTTTGCGACTTTCAACTCGGTTACGGCCAGACAGGCCCGCACGCGGCGGCCAGACCAGACGGCGGGAGGCGGTCCTTTATTCTGCGGTTTGGCAAGCGCGCGCTAGCGATAACCACCGCTGTTCCACTACGAGAAGGTCGGCCTTTTGCTCCGGCGGAACCCCTGGAGCGTTGGCCATCCTGTGAGCCTCATCGGCTCGGCGGTAGCATTCCTCGAGTAACTGTTTCCTCTGCTCCGCAGCCATTGGAGGCCTCCTGGCCATTTATTGGCGGTGCAACGATGACGGCGTTCGGCTTACCGCGCCATTTCGATCGTGTTAATTTTTGGAAAGCACTTCGACGCGTGGCGCGCCGTGGAGGCAGCCGCCGCGCGGTGTCGAAAATGAAGCGTCTGGTGCCGCCCCACATCCGCCGCGCAGGCGATCGCGTGCCGCAGTCGCGAACGAAACGCGATTGAAACCAATTTCTACGCGCACGACGCACTGCGGCAATAATCTAAGACTATAGTCCTCTATGTCCTGACCCGATCAACCTCGTGGGTCGGGCAGCTATGCACACTTTTAGGCCGGATGCTGTGGCCAGCGTCCGGCCCCTTTTTTTTTATGACCGAGACCGACCATTGCAAAAGATTAATTCGCCCGAAATCTTGCGGCAACGCGTCCTCCATTACATGGACGCGTAGGGCTCTAGGCATCGCCGGCCCTGAAGTATTCTGAGTCAGATGACGCGACGCAGGACGCGACTGCGAGGATCCCCTCGGAAGGGCAGCCCTCATGATCAAGAAGGAACACCGTTGCGCAAATTGTGGCGGAAAGTTCGGCCTTGTTTCCCATCATCATTGGGGGCTCCGCTTCTGCCGCAAAGCCTGTAAGGACCGCTTCCTTGCAAAAACGGCGAGAGACCATGCGCGCATGAGAAGGTGGTTCGGCTTCCTCACTCGAGTCGACGCGGAGCTTCGGCAGCAGCCTTTTTAGGTCCAAATAGCGCCTGATAGCGACGGGGGGAGAGCGCGGAGATCGCCGAAGGTCCGCACTGTGCCTTGGCCAGACGAAGGACTGGGTCAAGTTCAAGAACCCAAACGCCCCAGCCATGAACCGCCCCAAAGGGTGGCTAGCCGTCGCCCGACCGCTGCATCTTCTGCCAAGCTTGGATGTGTGTCAAAAGGTTCGCATTCTGGTTCAGGATCGCCTTCCGACGTTCCACTTGTGCTCGAATGACGGCCTCATTGTCTTTTTCATCCCAAAATGCCTTTGGGCGAACGAAGTCGAGCGACCGATTTATGAAGACTGGGTAAAACCAGCCGAGCGTTCCATTAGCTAAGCGCTGGAGATGCGTCACGTCATAGAGCACAAAATTATTCTGCACTAACACCGTATTGATGTCCTCGAAGTCATCAATATCTGCTTCGCAGATCACAAGATGCGAATTTTTTAGAAACTCAGATGCACCCTTAAGAACATTCTTCTCCGATCCCTGCACATCGAGCTTAAGAAGGAACGGCGGCTGCAATGCCAATTCTTTGCTCAGTGTGTCCAGCGTCGTCGCCGGAACGGAAGTTCTTGTTGTAGACAGTCTGTTTACCCTCTGCCAGTAAGGGTCCCCTTCGGGCCGAAGCGAGGACCAATACGGATGCACCGATGTTGTCAGGCCAATTTCGCCTTCATGATCAGTGACAGCAGTGATCTTAAAGTGTCCGCCGACGACCTTTTGTATTGCCTGCAGTGACTCTTGATAGACCGGATTAGCATCGATGTTCAATGGAATTGCTCCCGGAATGAGCCCCGTTACGAACGCGGTTAGAAAAAAGTTTCCGTCGGCACAGCCGATGTCGACAACCGTTGAGTATCGAATTCCCTTGTTGAACAGCACCCACAAGGGCCAGAGCATTGTCCCAACTTCCGGCGCCGGCATGGGGGACTCCTAGTCTAGGAAACCGCCGACCATTTTCTAGTCTGTACCAGCGGAGTATCATCGTCCAGTGATTGTCGATGCCTGTGGCGGCCCACCGTTGCGGGCTGAGTGACATTGTGAATCAGCGCGCGATTTGGGAAGGGGCTATCAGCGATAGGAGGCCCGCCTGAGAGGGCCGCGACAAGGCTGCATGGCGTTGCACGGTTGGCACAGGCGCCACATGGGTGAAGAACCACCAGGCGCCTACGCTGGCGACGGCCAGCAATCCAAGCAAACCGAAGAAGACTCCGAGAAAAGCGAGCGCGCCACGTGTATCTCTATGCAAGCTGGACCTCCTGTTGTTTTCAGCCCCGGTGTCCGGAGCAAATGGCCAATGTGTTCCAGTTGGCCATCGCGGCTCAATATATGCTTAAGGCTGTCAATCGCGCTCCCTCTCTTAAGGGCGCAGCAGAGCACTCCTTAGGATGCCAGACCTCTGGGAAGATCTGGCGGCTTGCAACGAGTTGGCCGGCTCGCCTTCGTTGAGGTCGGTACCGATGATCATCTTGGCCATCAGGCGATCTGAGCCCGGTGTCAGCCCGTATCCGATCCCCGCATTCACGTCAAAGCGCCCGATCTTAAAATCGACCACGGCGTAGATGTTGTGCTGCTGCTCGTTAAAGGGAACGAAGCTCTGCAGCGGCCCGAGATCGGTGTAATATTCAATGCCAATATCAAAAGAATCACCGAGGATGCGCGCAAAGCGCGCAGCCGGCGCGAAGACTGCTCCGCCGTTTTGTCCAAAACCGATATCGACGATCGGATTGACGATGAACTCATAGCCGTACTTCCGCCAGCCGACGATGGGCCGGATCTCCATATTCCATTGCGTCTCCGAGAACTGCGGCATCGCGTAGCTGAACTCGAAATTGATACCGTAGAAGAATTCGCGGTCGGCCGCATTGGGCACCACAAATAGTTGTCGAATCTTCGCGGCATTGGAATATGGTGTCAGGTCCTGATCGACTGCAAACGGCGTGTAGAAGCCCATCTCCCACCAATCGGTGATCCCATAGGCCCATTCGCCGGTTCCATTGAGGGCATGGTTTGGAATGAGACCTCCGGGAAAGTCAGGCTCCTTGCGCCCGATGAAGGCGTAGTTCAGATGCAATTGGAAGGTCCACTGACCAACCTTGGCGATCTCGGCGTTGTAGACCTGGATCTCATCGACAGCGTGCGCCGAAACCGCAGTCGAAAGAAACGAGACTACCGCAAGGATGCAGCGTTGGACTTTGGTCGCCATTGGCTGCCCACCGACAGGAAAACCCGGGTCTGTTGCCGTGTAAAGGCCAGCGGATGGTTGCGCCGCGGCAACAGATTTGCAAATTTTGTAGCGGCTTTGCTTGCGACCCGAGCCTTGATCCGGGAGGCCGAACTTAGAGGCGCAGGCGTTCGGAGAGCCGCTCGGCCAGCTC
>DATBHS010000192.1:0-6902 GCA_036557345.1 Bryobacteraceae bacterium | reverse complement strand
GCGGTGTATCAAGGAACCGTTTTCCGGCCCGGACCCAGTCCCATATTGAACCTTCACCCTCCGGCTGGAGTAACACCGGAACGCCAGCGGAAAACACTCGACTTTTTGCAGAGTCTGAACGAGATAGACACGCTCGACGGAGATACGGAGATGGCTGCCCGCATCACCTCGTACGAGCTCGCCTTCCGGATGCAGAGCCACGCCCCTGAAGCAGTGGACCTGTCAAACGAGACGCCCGCAACGAGGGCGCTCTATGGGCTCGACCAACCGCGCACGGCAGAATTCGGAACGCGTTGCTTATTGGCCAGACGTCTTGTTGAAAGAGGCGTCCGGTTTGTTCAGATTTATTCAGGCGGCGGCCCTGTTTCGATGCAATGGGATGCGCACAGCAACCTGGTAGCGAACCACGAAAAAATGTGTGGCATCACCGACCTTCCGGTCGCGGGCTTATTGCAAGACTTGAAACAGCGCGGGCTCCTGGAGTCTACCCTCGTCATCTGGGGCGCCGAGTTTGGCCGTCTGCCGATGTCCCAAGGAGGCAATGGCCGCGATCACAATCCTCACGGATTTACCATGTGGTTCGCCGGCGGAGGCGTCAAGCCAGGAATTTCTATCGGTGCAACGGACGAACTGGGACTGCGTGCACAAGGAGCCCGATACCATATGCGGGACTTCCACGCGACCATTCTCCAGTTGCTAGGCCTCGATCAGAACCGCCTCTGGTTCCTCCATAACGGAAGGAATGAGAAACTCACGGACTTCGGAGGCACGGTGATCAAGGAAATGCTGGCGTGATGGAATGGCCAAACCCGGCTGACAGGTCTCTGAATCCCAAACACGAAGTTCACGATCTAAAGGCCATATGGCACACACAAAGAAGATTGCCTTAGTCACAGGGGCAAACAAAGGACTGGGGCTGGAAATGGCGCGGCAGTTGGGGCAGGAGGGCGTCACTGTGGTGCTGGCCGCACGCGATCCGCAGAAAGGCGAAGCTGCCGTCGAGAAGCTCCGGAAAGATGGATTGGACGTGCAGTTCTTGAAACTGGACGTGACCCGGAAAGAGGACCATACCGCAGCCGCCGCGTTTCTGGAACAGAAATTCGGACGTCTGGATATTCTCATCAACAATGCAGGAATTGCCCCGGAGCCCCTGGGCGCCGGGAAGACCAGTACGACGGATGGCGATGTACTACGCCGTACCTTCGAGACCAATTTCTTTGGGCCCGTGGCGCTGACACAGACGTTACTTCCGCTTCTCGAGAAAAGCGACGCGGCAAGAATTGTGAACATGTCGAGTATTCTTGGATCGCAGGGGCTGCACGCGGACCCACAGAGTCCGATCTACGATTTCAAAGCGCTTGCCTATGACGCTTCGAAGGCGGCTCTGAACTCATTCACGATCCACCTGGCCCACGAACTGAAGAATACGAACATCAAGATAAATTCGGCACACCCGGGTTGGGTGAAGACAGATATGGGCACGGATGCAGCGCCCATGGAGCTTCCGGAAGGTGGGAAGACCGGCGTAGATTTGGCTTTGCTCAATGAAGATGGCCCGACCGGAGGGTTCTTCCATCTGGGCAAGACACTACCCTGGTAAGCGCGATCAATCAGGTGCAGGCCGAATCAGCTTTTCGATAAAATCGGCAGTGGCTTCCGCCGGTCGAATTTTTTTGCTTTCTCCTGCGAAAGCTGGTGGCCGGCGGTACGACATGCTGTTGCGGGAAGGGGCAGCTTTCGATCTCGCCATAAGCCTTCGGCAGGGCATCGCAACAATCGGCGAACTCTACTCGTTCATGAGTGGCTTGTATTTCCGCGGCAAAATGGCCTATGTGGAAAGGTTCCGTGCCGCTCCTCAAGGCATCCCGCCCGCACTTGTTATCGTCCCCGGAGCCGGCTTAGTCCCTCCCGAAACACCAGTCGGGGTCGAGCAGTTCCAAAGCGTCGCTGCTGTCCCGGTGCACGAGAGCAATCGCGTCTATAGAGAAGCCTTGCTGCGCGGCGCGCGCTTGCTGAACGAACACGCTGGGCCGGAGTGCTCCTATGTGCTGCTCGGTAGTGTTGCAAGCGAAAAGTACACGAGTCCTCTTCTTGAGGTTTTTAGTGAACGTCTCCTGTTTCCTGCCGATTTTGTTGGTCGCGGCGATATGAGCCGCGGAGGACTCATGTTGCGCTGCTCGCGCTCGGGCGTCGAGTTGCCATATATCCCGGTTCAAGGTGCATCGCGGCATGGTGAGCGCCCGCCCAGGTTAGAGCGATGGCGGAAGCGGTAATTTTTGTTGGCGTACAAGGGTCGGGCAAGACGACTTACTTCGTGGAACATTTCGCCGCTACGCATGAGCACATCAGCCGGGACATCCTGCAGAGTGCGGAGCGGGAAATGTCTTTGATCCGTGATTGCCTCCGTTCGGAGCGCTCATTCGTTGTGGACAATACCAATGCGACTCGCGCCGTGCGCGCGCCCTACATCCGAGCAGCAAAGATGGCGGGATTCAGAGTGCGCTCCTATTTCTTCGATACCCCGATCCGAACCGCGATTGGACGCAATAATCACCGCAAAGACAAAAAGTCGATTCCCGTTCCGGCTATTCTGCGCGCCGCAAAAATCCTGGAGCCACCCTCGTTAAGCGAAGGAATCGATGAAATATGCAAGATAACGTGATCGTAGTCTCAGGCGGCGCAAATGGGATCGGCGCAGAAGTCTGCTCTCGGCTGGCATCGGAAGGCGCTCGGGTAGTAATCGCCGACGTGAATACTGCTCAGGCCGAGGCAAAAGCGGCCAACATCGGAGCAGCAGGAGGACGCGCAATCGGTGTAGCGTGCGATATCACAAACCCCGAGGATTGCGAACGAGTGGCACGGACCGCCGTCGAGAAATTCGGCCGGTTAGACGCCATGGCTAACTGCGCGGGAATCAGCAAGCCGCACGACAGCATGAGTCTGCCGCCTGCGGACTGGTCACGGATGGTGGACGTTCAACTCAATGGCGCTTTCTACTTCGCGCAGGCTTGCGCCAGGCAGATGATGGAAACCGGTGGAGCGATCGTATTTATTACCAGCACTAATGCGGAAGCGGCGTTTCCCCGCCGCGCCGCATATTGTGCTGCCAAGGCCGGTGTGGCGATGCTCACGAAGGTATTGGCAATCGAGTGGGCCGAAAAGCGCATTCGCGTAAATGCCGTTGGTCCCGCGTATGTCGCAACGGACATGACGCTGCGAAACATCGCGGTCGGAAACGTGAACGAAGAACAGATCAAGCGGCGCATTCCTTTGGGCCGGCTCGCGCACCCGGCTGATGTAGCGGACGCCGTGTCGTTCCTGTTAAGCGAAAGGGCCAGTTTTATTACAGGACACTCTCTCTATGTGGATGGCGGTTGGCTGGCGTATGGATATTTTTGACGTATTCACACAACCGCTTGGCCAAGGGGGCGCCCCGGTTGCGGTTCCGAAACGCGCGTGATCTGAACTGAGACAGGCCGGCGCTCGAAATGGGACCGCATCGCAGCGTCAGCAATCGCAAGTGACTGCCGGCCGTCGTGGCCGGTTACCCGGATCGGACGCCCAGCCAGAACATTGGTGACGAAATCCCTCAGTTCAAGCCGGTAGGCGTCAGCAAAGCGCTCCAGCCAATGCTTGACGAGATCGTTTGTGTTCCCGTCTCGAGTCAACACAGTAATTGGAGTGCGCACGACAGATCCCACCTGAATCGTGCCAAGGGTGCCTACGATTTCCGTACGGACATCGTATCCATACCGCGCGTCGATAAACGATTCCACGTTGCCGATCGCGCCCCCGGCAAACTGTAAATTTACGACGCCCGCATCAAAACCGCCAACGCGCTCCGTTTCAGGAATTGCCAGGCAGCCGGCGTAGGCAGTAACTTCGATGACCTCGTCATTTGCGAGCCATCTCGCCAGGTCGAAATCATGGCTGCTCGAGTCATGAAAGAGAGTTCCGTTCAGATCGATTTGCGTTGCCGCGGAGGCCGGTGTGTGGTAATCCCGGCCGATCGATTTGAACAGAACGATACGGCCGATTTCGCCCTTGTCAATTCGCCTTTTCGCTTCGGCATACGCTGGGTCATACCGCCGCATGTGTCCGACCTGGAGGATCACACCCGCGTCGCTCACAGCGTCGAGCGCGGAGTCGGCATCTTCGAGCGTAATAGTCAACGGCTTTTCGCAGAAGATGTGCTTGCGCGCGGCGGCCGCAAGGCGGATGGTTGGGCCATGTGATTTTGCGGGAGAACTAATCACAACGGCGTCAACGTCGGTCCTGGCGAGCAGCGATTCGGCATCGTCGTAAAACGATTCGATCTGCAACTCTGCGGCAACTGCCTGCGCCCGCGCGAGATTCACATCCGCGACAGCAATCAGGCGGGCACCCGGAACGTGATAGCGAAGAGTCTCAGCGTGAAACTTTCCCATTTCGCCTACACCAATTACTCCGAAATTCAGGTGCTTCATCAGTTTCCCCTTAAACGTGCGAATCACTATTGGGAGCCTTGCCTTTCGGAGGCCCTGTCGAGGCACGGACGACAAGTTCGCCACGAACTTTGATTTCGTGCGTGGAGCCGGACCCGCCAAGCAGGTCCAGAACCGCCTCCATCGCTAACCGGCCCATCTCCGTCATCGGCTGGCGGATGGTGGTCAACGGCGGCTCAGTGAACTGGACGATTGACAAGTCATCGAACCCGATTACCGATACGTCCCGCGGCACGTGCCGCCCGGAGGCGTGAATCTGACGCATGGCTCCGAGTGCGGTCATGTCGTCGTAACAGAAAACAGCCGTCGGTGGCGCTGCCAATCCGAGCAGCGTAGCCATAACTTCCATCCCGCTCTCAGGTGTTCCGCTCCCATAGACCACGAGTTCAGGTTGGAAGGGAAGCTGTCCCGAATCGAGCGCCTGCCGGTATCCGCCGAAACGGTCAGTATCGGATTGACTCCCATTCCGATCTCCGATATATGCAATCCGCCGGTGACCGAGCTCCACAAGGTGGCGCGTCGCTTCGTAGCTGGCAGAGAAATTCTCAATCATCACCGAGTGAGCGAATTCACTCGGATGCTGGTTATTAAGCAGAACGATCGGAACATTCATGCGCGAGAGCAGGGGAAGATAGAGCGCCCCCACGCGGGAAGCTGTGACAATGATGCCGTCGACGCGCCGCTCTTCGAGAGTTCGTACCACTCTCTTCTCGCGTTCGGGATCCGCATTCGAGTTGGCAAGGACGACGGAATAGCCGTTATCGCCCGCGACGGTCTCGATTCCGCTCACAACTCCTGCCGCAAACAGATCGGCAATGGTTGTGACTACGACTCCGATCGTCTTGGTCCGCCGCGTTGCCAGGCTGCGCGCGATCGCACTTCCGCGATAACCTGCTTCCTCTGCAATCCGCCGGATCCTCTCCACCGTATCCGACTTAACCCGCGGGCTGTTGTTCAAGGCGCGAGAGACCGTCGAGTGGGAAACTTTTGCGGAGCGCGCGATGTCCTTGATCGACACCAGCTTTGCCGGTTCCGCCTCTCCAGTGTGCACACGGTTACGCAATGATTCGCCCGCCTTGGCCCCGGCCGAAATCTTTCTCAGGGCAGCATGGTCGCTTTCAGTATTACTGCCCATTAAAACACGAGACTCGCTAAATTGTGCACACGTGTGTAGAAATTGTTTGACAAATCCGGACTCACGCCGCACAATCGCTACATTCCACATTGTGGCGACAAACGGGAGGCCCATGGCCAATCAGAGTAAAAGATTCCGATTTGCGTGTGCTCCGGTCAGTTGGGGCGTGGAAGATTATTACGGTCCTTCATGGGAGCAGCCCTACGAAAAGATGCTTGACGAAGTGGTGGAGTGCGGTTACACCGGCACCGAACTGGGTCCGTACGGATATTTCCCGACTGAAGCCAAGTCGCTTGTACCGGTTCTGCGTGCCCGCTCTTTGGAGATGCTTTCGTCATTTGTGCCGGTCAACCTGGCAGATCCCTCAGCCGTGGCGGAAACGACGGAACGGATTCGCGATGTGGGCTCGCTACTCGCGGCTCTGGGAGCGCCTTGCATCGTTCTGGCAGATGCGCAATCGAAAGAGCGCGAAACGATCGCCGGTAGGGTTCCTGGCGACGGAAGCGCGTCACTTACAGCTGAACAATGGAGCAATGTCGCCCGCATTGCGCGTGAGGCGGAGCGCATTGCCGGAGAATTCGGTCTCGATCTCGTCTTTCATCCGCACGTCGCAACCTTCGTCGAAACGCCCAACGAAACGGAACGGTTCTTTGATGCCGTTTCGGCCTCCAGGATCGGCTTATGCCTCGATACCGGGCACTGTCATTATGGAGGCGGCGATCCTGTCGCCATCGCGAACCGCTACAAAAACCTGCTCCGGTATGTCCACATCAAAGATATCGATGCGGCGATTCTGGAACAATCAAACCGGAAGAAGTTGAATTTCGATCAGGCGGTCGAAGCCGGCGTGTTCTCGCAAATCGGAGAGGGTTGCATCGACTTCCCCGCGTTCTTCCGCACCTTGCAGGAAAACGGCTATTCGGGTTGGTGCGTGGTCGAGCAGGATATCAAATACGGCGTCAGCACCGTTTCGCCGAAAGCGAGTATGGAAGCAAGCCTGCGATATCTTCAGGGCGTGGTTGAGAGGCTGGAGACCGATGAGCGCGCCGTTATCCCGGCTTAGCCTTGCTTTCGCCCTGGTTGTCCTTTCAGCCGGCGCGCAGGACGACCGCAACACGAACGTTCCGAACACCGATACGCATTTCGCGATGCCTTCGTATGGATCCCTCGCCGAATGGGAGGCCTACCGGCAAGCGCTGCGGGAACAGATCCTGATGAGCGCCGGACTCCTGCCCATGCCGCCGAAGAAGCCGCTTCATCCACTGATCTTCGGCCGGTTGGAT
>DATBHS010000191.1:0-14307 GCA_036557345.1 Bryobacteraceae bacterium | reverse complement strand
CTCATCGGCGTGAGCGTCTTGGAAATACACTGCTCGAATTTCGATCTCTGGCACGTATTGGTTTGGCATTTAGGAGTGGGAGTCACGGGTGCCCTTGCGGGCCTGCTAACCGGGTGGCTTGGCGAGATTCTTGGACGGAAGCGGACGGCGTGACACTCGGCGCAGAGGAAAGCTGTTCAAATAGGTCGCTTATTTCCGCCCCTGTCCTCATGTTACCGAGCGCCGACTGACAGACGTGGAAGCCGAGTTCCCGGTATGCCTCAAACTGCGATTCCGAAAAGAATTGGTCACCGGTGGGCTGCTGAGGAAATTCACTATTTTTGCGGCGGTACTCTTCCACATCGGCCGATTCATCGCCGGTGACGCTCGATTTGAGGTAGAGCAGCCAACCGGGCTCGGAACCGGGCTCGGGATATCTGATTCGGCCAACAGCCCAATGCGAGCTGCTATAGACTTTTTCCGGCGTTATCGGCCTCGGGTTGATGTCGATCTCGATTCCGAAATCGGCGCGGCACTTGCGGACCGCAGCGCCCAGCGATTCGAAACAATACGTGGGATCCTCCTCGCCATCGACAGCGACGATAAACCGACACCTGCGCCGCACCAGTTCATAGAGTCCCAGGTTCTCGAAGTGGCCTCCATCGGAGAGATTGAGGTAAGCTGAACGCTCGTTCACGAAGCCGAGCATTTCCAGAACAAGCCACCGGAGCGCGAAGAGCGGTCCCGTTCGCGACCAGGTCGCGCGATCCCGCGGATTCCCGGTCCACCAGCCAAGCCGCACGTTAAACAAAGTAAGAAGAAAGGCGGTTTGCGGAGAGGAATGGAAGCCCTCATTCGGACCGAGAGCCGCGCCGGAAATCGAAAAGGCAGTCCCGAGATGAACGCCACCCAGAATCCGTTTCGTATCCACAAAGGCGCGATCGTAAACCTCCTCTCCGGCGGCTCTGCGGTCCGCATCGGAACGGGACGGCACGAATCCGGAAAAACGGGGCGTAAATGTCCATCCAATTCCTTTTCTCTCCTGCGTTGCAAGCTCTGTCCCGGCAGTCACATTAAGGCAGGCATTGATGATCGGAAACGGCGCGCCCGGACTGGTGCGCGGGGTGTCGCATCTCAACTTCTCGAGCAGAATATCGTCCTGCGGATCAAAGCCGGTAAACGGATCAGCTTGCCGGAACTGTGTGTTGCTCGCGCCCAGGTAACAGCGCACCAAGCGATTTTTGTAGAAATAGTGCAACGAAAACTCGTTGATGTTTACACGGAGCGACAAAACGATTCCGATAACGACCGCGGCCCCAAACAGCACCACGGGGATAAGCCAAGAAAAGGGCTCATGAAACGCGAGGCGGCTCCAGTAAGCAATTGAAAATTCCTTCAGATGCGAGCCACTTAACAAAGATGGCAGGAAGAGGGCAAACTGAACGAAAGTGCCGACCGCGATCATAAATATCGGAACCGCAACAAAGGGGCCGTAGCGCGCAATTGCGTCAAGAATCCGGTTCTGGTTTCTCGTCGGCTCGGTGACGCCGGACCCCGTTTTGTTGCTCTTCCCTGCCAAGACCGTAGCAATGGTGCTGGCAATCCAGGCCCCGGCAGCTGAAGACCAGACAGTTTTGCTGTAAAACCAGAGCTTCGCGATGCCCAATGGCGCAAAAATGACAATCGAAAAGAGCGCGGTCCAGCACGCGACGACTGTAAACAGAAATGCCCCGCAACGAGCGAGCCATTCGCGGCTTGCGTCCGGAAAATCCTGCCCCATGAGACCGATCTGCAAAGACACTCCGGCGATAAGGGCGACAAGATAAAGCGGCGGGCCGAACGCAATGATGTACTGAGTACCGGAATCACTCAAGGGATTCCAGAAACGCAGGAGTGCATGAATGGCTGCGAAGAGCGCCAGCGTGAAAAGCGCGCTCGAGCTCGACATCCATAAGACGTGTAAATGTGGAACCAGGTTGGCTGCGGAAACATTTCGGCGCTTTCGGCAGCAAAGCACAAAACCGCCCAGCCATTGCAGGAGAGCATGCAAGATCCACAAGATGGCGAGTGCAATCCAGGGGAGCCACACGCGAGTAGTCGAGGTCTCGGAAGAAATTACGGAAAGCAGAATGAGGATTACGCCGGCCGTCAATGGAACTACAACCGTCCATCCCACGCGCTCCGTTCCTTTATCCGACCCGAACTCCTCGCGCTTGTGAATGTCGAAGCTACGTTTGGCCGTGCTCTTCAGATGGCGCGCTATAGACACCACGGCCCATGTGCCCGCTATGGCGGCGAGCCCCAGCTCGATCCAAGCGGGGACACGACCACCGTTCTCGGCTTGAGCCTGGAGACCGATACCAGGGCAGAGCACGACTACAAAGAGGGCGACAAAGGCGCAAAGCAGTATTGCCTGATTCAAGATCGTATTGCGCAACCAGATGACCGGTATTACAAAACTGTCGAGAGAGAAACCGGGGCGCGGAGCAAGATAGTTACTGTACTTGCGGAGAAATGTAATCGGATCTTCAGCGGACGGGCCTGGCACGGTCCGCGTGAGCGGAGAGAAACTGCCGAGGCGATAGACGACAGCTTGCAACCAGGAACCGACGTAGCCGCCGCCAGAAACGGTCGAGAGGTAATCAATTTTTTCGAGAAGATTTCTCTGCGCGAGACCTTGCAATACACCCAGACCGAACGTCGCGCTCCGGATTCCTCCCCCAGAAATGCAGAGCCCCGACAGCTTTTGTCTGTGGCATTCGTTTTGCCAATTGGCAGGGTCAAAGCTTGCCGGCTCGAATCCTCTTCGATGACATACGTCGGCAAGCTCCGTTACAATGACGTCGCCGATACCAACGGCTTCGGTATTTACGCGCATAGAGGCAAGGTGCCCAAAGGGCCGGGCGAGGGCGCCCGGCGGCAGGCCAAGGGCCCGCCCCACCAAGCACGCGCGAAGGTTGCAAGAATTTGGATGGATTTGAGATGCATAGGAGCAGCGACGCTACATTGTTTTGAGAAACTCGATAAGCGCCCGCTTGTCGTTATCGCTGAGGCCCGGTTCTTCCGAAAATTTATCTGTACCGAAGTAATGGCCCCGATTTACTACATAGTCCGGGCACTTATTCGCATCCATCAGCGGTCCCACCAGGTTCGCGAAGACCCGCCGCGCCTGTTCGTCGGTGGCATTGGGCGGCAGGTTTTCTAAATCGTGTTTGATGCGCTTCAGGAGCGACAAGACTTTCGCGCCTTGCTCGGTTCTTTGATGCAGGTCTGGATTATCCGAAACGAGGTCGATATTTGCCAGTAGGTCAACCGGCGTGCCGGCGGGAATAGGGCCAATCTGAATACCCTCTTTTCCAAGCAGATTAGGGAACAGTTGGTGGAGCGGTCCGATAAGCCCGGTCAAAGAGTCCGGCAAATAACCGGCCGCGACCCGAAGGTAGCTTTTGGTGGTTGTCCGGTCGATCACTCCCGGAACCTTGTCCCCGAGCACTGAGTCACGATCGCGTTTCTCAGGCCAGAGCATCTGTTCGATGGAGCTCTGAAAGGACTTCATTCTCGATTCCACCGAGGGACTCCACTCGAATGCTCCGACACTATTGTTCAGCAAATAGGGCGCTGTCGACCAGAGACTAATTAAGGAAGGAGGACGGGTAAAACCGCGGCCGCCACCCGGCATCTTGAACTTCCGGGGCTCGCCGGTCAGTGGATTATAGACAGTAACTTCGCCAACCGATGGGAGATCCTTGTAAGTTTGTGAAGAGAAGTTGTCCCATATGTTACCGGCAATGGCATTGGTTGCCAGCGGGCTGCAAGCGTTGGTTTGCAAGAGTGTGACAGGGACACGCAGCTCGGTCGAAAGATAATTGCCATCGAGAAAATCATCGGCGAGCACGATGGCTCGCAACTTCGATTTGAAGTCGTCGGTCTTT
This sequence comes from Bryobacteraceae bacterium, assembly GCA_036557345.1. Classification (GTDB taxonomy): domain Bacteria; phylum Acidobacteriota; class Terriglobia; order Bryobacterales; family Bryobacteraceae; genus Bog-105. The sequence goes on along the minus strand of DATBHS010000191.1, from coordinate 10,396 downwards.
GTCCACGTCCAGTAACGATTCCAGCAGTCGAGATAGTTCGGCCCGGAGCAGCCGCCGGGATCGACGCCGGGAGCGGGAGTAGGGATTTTACTGGAATGGCAGCGCGCACAACGCTCCGCGAAGACAACTTTGCCTCTATTGAGCATCGCTTTATTCGTGGTGAGGTAAGGGCTGCCACCCGGAGCATCCTTTAACTCGTGCGCGTCCGTAGCTTTACTGAGGAAGAACTGCGCCATGTCGAACGTCTGTGCTTCCGTCGCCTGCCAGTAGGCTGAATTCTTTTCAGCCACGGCGATTTCAATTGGCGTTGTCCGGGTTCCACCCACTAGCGGGGTGAAATGAAGGAGCCATTCTTCGCTGAACAATCCGATATTGAGATAGACGCGGTTGAGAGCACCGAGACCGCCTACCGAGTCTGCGCCGTCTTTGAGAACTCGCGGAGTAAAGACTGTGCCGGGCGGATGAAAGTACTTCGTGAAGTTCGGATCCGATGTGTAGTTCTGGAACTGTTTGTTATTGAGCTGCGGACCGGAGAGGGTTTCCTGACCAAACCGTGTCGCGTGTTCCAGCCTGGCGCGCAGGCCGTATACCGCGTTCATGGTACGCGGATTGTTGATGTTGTCAGTTGAAACAAGCGACGTATCGAGCGAGCCCGGGCGCGATGTATTGAACAACTGGTAAAAGAAACTGCCGGGATCCGGGTCCCAGGCAAAGATGCGATTAATCCAGAAGTACTGTGCGCCAACGTTAGAGCTCAGGTTTTCCCAGGCCGGATTCTCCGGATCTGACGGCGGCTTGAGCGGACTCGGGCCAACGTGGCAGAAAGCGCACGACATCCCGACACGATACGGCTTGATGAGGTCCCTGGATTCGTAGTAAGTGGGATCGGTGTAGTACCGCTCGGGATCCCACTTTTTGGCCGCCGCTTCATCGAAGTCGGGATTGGGGAAGAGCCTGAGCCCGACAATACCGGAACCCCATCCGTAAAACGAACCCACCGGCATGTTCTTGCCGCGGGAGCCGATGCGCACACCAGGATATTTTGTTTCGTTTTCGAACGGATCCGGCGGGCAATCGGAACGGCGTTGGTCCAGCCAGAGGCCGAAGCGCTTGGGATCCGGTCCCGTTGCCTGGTCGAAACAGGGCTCGTTCACAAGGCCGAGCCATTTCCAACGATTCGAACGCCAAGACTTGTAGTGGGGCCGTACCTTGTCTCTTTGCGTGGCATCAAGCTTCGAATCCTTTTCGGGATCGTAGGAGGAAAGCGTCTTGAGAAGATCGAGCGAGCCGACGCTCGAAACCGCGATTGTGTCCCAGAAACGATCGTTGCCCCCGGTCCATACGATCCAGGTGTTCCGACCTTTCACTTGGTCGGAAGTGAGCGGGATACCACTATCCATACGGTGAAAGTAGTCTTCGTCAGCAGCCCGAAAGGATTCGGCATCGCGCCCGGCGCGCCGGGCTTCATCCAGAACATGCCCCGCCTCGCCCGGCCTACTGCAACCTGCCATGGGAAGCAAGCAGAGAACAGCCATGAGGCCTGCCGCGACTTCGCCCTTCGAAATCATCTTTTAGTTTGTCCTCCGAACAGCGCAGGGATGAAGCAAGCCTTCGGGGCCAACGGCGTGGTCCTCGTCCGGGAGTATTCATCCGCGGAAATGGAGATGCTGTTGCACGATATTGGCCGAAAGCAGCAAGAAAGTCAAGGGGCCAGACGCACTGCGGGGCTGAAAGCCCCGCGCGGGCTAAAGCCCACCCCGCCAAGTAACGAAGGCGCTACAGAGGCTTTTCGCGTGGAGGTTCGGGGCAGAGCGGGTGACTGAGGAGTACCTTTGCCACATAGCGCTGAGGAAAATGGACGAAGTCCTGAGCGGTCTCGACGAGATCGGCATTCAGGTCCGGGTCGCGTTTCACCATTTCGTAGATCTTTTCGCGCAGCTTGTTCGCTTCTTCGTGAGCGCGGCGGCACTCTTTGTAGAACTGCAGGTAATTGGCAGCGGCACGGTTGAAGGCACGCTCGCGAGTCGTCAGATACCGCTGATAGCGCTCGATGAGCTTTATCTGCTCCGGAGTCCAGAAGAGGAAGTCGGGCTGCTGTTGATGTAAATGCTGGCGGGCGTGGTTGTATTCGCGTAAGGCGCGGCGGTGGAACCACTCCGCGACGGCCACCTGTTCAGCGAGAGTGATGAGCAGCGGTTCGTCAAACAGGCAGTCGCTTAGCCATTTCTCTTTAACCTCTTCCCATTCGGCGGCGTCTTCATTGGGGAGAAGCAGTTGTTGTGAGCAGAGGCCGTGCTTGAGCGCGTTCCGGCTGGAACGGGCTTTACCTTTGGGAGAAGTGGGACCGGGGGAGCGGTTGGGATTTTTGTTTTCACAGGCGGCCATGAGCGTATTCGTACGCGATTGTGGAATGCGGGAGGCGGAGAAAGGCGGATTGGCGCGGATAAGGTGCTGATTTGGGGGGACTAGGGGGATTTTGGGATTTCGTGAACGCGCACGGCAGGCGAAAGCGCCTGCCCCACAAAACAGGTTTTGCGAAACGAAGTGGTGAAACCTGAGATAGGATCGATTAATCGGTGGCACAGCAGAAGCACAGTGTCGCGGAAGCAAGGCTGAGCGGAAATATCGTTGTCGGCGAACTCATCCGCAATATGGAGCTCGGCCGCTTCGAGATGACCTACACGGTGCTGTTGCCCTGCGTGTTTACCGTCTACCTGAACCCCGCTGATCACGCCACCCTCAGCGGCGTTTTCAATTTCATCCTGGACGATGCCCGGAAGGCGCTGCGCGCTCGAGTGGCGGAACTGAACGCGCCTCCTGTTCTGCTGGGCGTGCACAGGCGCGGTAAGCGGGCTAAGGAATATAAAATCGCCTGCAGGGATTGGGACATCGAGTTTCTCCCGCACGAAGAAGTCCCGCCCGGTGACGTTGAGATCCACTCCGAGCTGAACGAAGCTGTTCAGCCGGGGTATCGCGGAACCAAGACGACGCTGATGGGCCGCGAACCGTCGGTTACTGCTCAGCGTTCCACCACGCAGCGGTCCGCTGCCGCCCGGGCCGCTGACCCGGTCTATGCAGAAATCCGGTACCAGGATGATTCGGGGCCGCAGGTTTATCTGGTCACACAGAACCGGGTGCGAGTGGGCCGGGGAGGCGACGATGCACCCATGGATCTCGCGCTCTACACCACCGACGAGGTCTCGCGGGAACATGCGGTCATACGCAGAGACCCCGCCACAGGCCTGTTCTTCATCCTCGATGCCAGCACAAACGGGACCTGGGTGAATGGAAAGCGGCTGCGGAAGGGCAGCGAAGAAGTGTTGCCCAATAGCGCCGAAATCGGCGTAGGCGAAGTCCTCACGCTTGCCTTCGAAGCGCGCCTATGAAGTTCCTGTATTTTGCCCACATCCCGTTCGTGGCATTTTTTCTGGTCTTTACGATCGCGTTTGTATGCGCGAACTGGAGCGGAAAGAGGCGGCAATGAAGGCTTGCTGCGCATGGCGGGCGGGCTCCGCGACAGACGCAGGCATGGAGCGCACTGTGAATGAAGACCGTGTCCTGGTAGACGAGGCGCGCGGCATCTTCCTGGTGGTGGACGGACTCGGCGGCCACGCAGCCGGCGAACTGGCGGCGGAAACAGCGGTCGATATCATCAGGGCGCGGCTCGACAGTCTTGACGGCGATATCGAAGCACAAGTACGCGCCAGCATTACGGAAGCGAACAACCGTATTTGCCAGCTTGGGCGTGACAACCCGGAATGGCACGGGATGGCGTGCGTCCTGACGCTTGCAGTCGCGAAAGAAGACCACGTGACCGTGGGACACGTGGGAGATTCGCGGCTGTATTTAGCCTGGAACGGCACTTTGCGAAAGCTCACTTCCGATCACTCGATAGTCGGAGAGCAAGAGGAGCAAGGCGAAATCGATGAAATTGCCGCTATGCGCCATCCGCGCCGCCATGAAGTCTTTCGCGATGTCGGCTCGCAAATCCGCGAGCCCGACGATCCCGATTTTATTCAGACAAAGACCTTCCTCTTCCGGGAAGATGCGGCCCTGCTGCTGTGTAGCGACGGCTTGAGTGATTCTCTGACTTCGGCTGAGATCAATGCCGTGATTGAGCGCTACAATGGCGACCCGGATGCCACCGCTCGCGAACTGGTGGAAGCAGCAAACGCGGCGGGCGGGCACGACAACATCAGCGTCGTGCTGGTCGCCGGTCCCGATTTCCTGGGAGGGCAATCCAGCAAGTTTCTTGAAGCCCGCCCAAGACACGCAACGACCAGGATGCGCACTGGCCAGAAGCCTTGGCGCCGCGTGCTCAACAGGGGCCTTTGGCTCATTACAGGAATCATTTTGGGAATGGCGATCTGGAGTATTCTCGACCGCACGATCGGCGGCTCATGGCCCATAGCCAGGCAGGCAACAACCCCGCCTTCCCAGCCGAAGCACGTTGTCGCCGATGCATCGGATTCGCTCGGAATCATGAAGGCTCTCGCCACGGCTCACCCGGGCGACACCGTAGACGTTCCGCCGGGACAGTATCTTGGGCCGATCCAACTGAAGGAAGGGGTGGACCTTGTCAGCGAGATACCGGGCCAGGCTCTCATTCTGAGCGATCCGTCCGCACCTTCAGAGCCTGGGATCGCGGTCATTGCGGAAGGACTGCACGGCGGACTGCTGCGAGGCATGCGGATCTCGGGCGACCAGACGCATCCGCTGCGCACCGGAATTCTGATTCAGGACTCCAGCGTCGATATCGAGAATACCGAGATCTCCGGCGCCGTCGAGGCGGCTGTTCGGATAGACGGAAACTCGCGGCCGACGCTTATTGCCAACTTCATCCACGGCAACACAGGCCCCGCCTTACTGATGGGAGCTCATGCCGAGCCGCGGCTTATGGGCAATCGAATTTCCGATAGCGTCACAGCGATAACCGGCGATTGGGTGCAACATGATACGCCGCAACATTAGCCCAAGTCGGGCACGGCGAGAGCTAAAGACCGCTCCCTTGCGGTCGCGGCTCGGTAGGCTGTTGCGAGGACCGGAAGTGACGAACTTGAATTGGATGCTGCCACATGGTTCAAATCGAGACGTTCGGTAAATACTCGATCGTTCGGAAACTCGGCCGCAGTATGACGGACGTGTATCTGGCAGAGGACACGACATTCGACCGCCGCGTCGTGTTGAAGATTATCGAACATTCCCGAGACGAATTTACTCGCCTGGCAATCGAAGCGGAGAAGCGCGGGGCGGCAATCCAGAAACAACTTCACGGCCTCGACCGCCGCATTTTGGAAATATTCGATTTTGGCGAACAAGACGGATGCTTCTTCGTCGCCATGGAATACTTTCCCGGCAAGACGCTTGCCGAAATTCTTCACTCAGAGCGCAGGCTGGATTCAGCACGGGCCGTTAAGTTCGCAGCAGAGATTTGCAGCCAACTGAAGACTCTCCACGCGTTTCTCTCCGATTTCAATGGACGCAAGACCGCTGTCGTTCATGGCGACATCAAACCGTCCAACGTTCAGATCGGGGCTGATGATGAACTGAAGCTGCTCGACTTCGGCATCGCCAAAGTCATCACTTCAACCCACAACCTGACCCGTCACAATCTCGGCAGCCCCAGCTATTGCTCTCCGGAAAGACTCAGCCGGGCGCAAGTGGACCCATCAGTCGATCTATGGGCCGTCGGCGTCACCTTGTACGAGATGATTTCCGGCGCGCCGCCCTATCAGGCGCAAGACACTCGGAAACTGGAGAATCTGATCCAATCGCGCAGGCCGCCTCGCGCTCTTCCGGAGGCTTGCCCAGCCGATCTGAAGGCGATCGTCGCAAAGGCGCTGGCAAGCGAACTCGACCGGCGTTATCAGACCACCGAGTCTTTTGAGGCCGACCTGCGTGCGTTTCTGGAAGGCCGGCCAACGGCTGCCGCTCGCGAGCGCGTGCCGGCATGGAATGCCAATGCAACCATCGAGAGGCGGCCGGATCATGCGGGCGAAACAAAAAGAGGGAAGCAGCACACACCGGCTTTCCACTCCGAGGTGAGACATGCCGGCAAGAATGGTGATCGAACCAATCTCGCCATTGCGCTGGTCGGGGGCATTCTTGCCGGCTTACTGCTTTTCATGCCCTTCAGCTACTGGTATCGCCTGCGGACAGCGGCTGCTCCTCTTCACCTTCGAAAGGACTATGCGCACGAGCAGGCCTCCGCGCTGTCATCCGATTGGAGCCTGTTCCAGGACCTCAAGCGGCGCTATCCTCTCGGGCTTCAGTTCCCTCCCGAGAACTCGCTTCCATCTACCCTCCGTGCGAACCTTGCCGCATCAGCGGAAAACATCATCGATAATTTTCGGAACAGCTCCGACACGCACTTAAGCGACTTTGACTGGTCAAAAGCCCGGATGTGCCTCGTGCATGCCCTGGAGATCGATCCGGCAGACTCCAAGCTGAGAGGACAACTTGCTCTATGCGACGGATATTTGAACCTGATCAGGAACTCCAAGCCGCCGAAAGCCTCCTTGAGCATCGATGATTTCCGCCAGGCTGAATCGTTCCTGCCTCGCTCTCCTGACCCGCACCTTGCGCTTGCCCGGGTTTATGTGTATGCCTTCCACAACATCGGCGAGGCCGCGGCCGAGTTTCATGAGGCGGAGCAACTCGGATACCATCTCGGGCCGCGCGAGACGGAACAGGAAGCCGATGGCTATCTCTACCGCGCGCAACAGGAACTTGCGCGCGCCAGGAAGGCTCCGCCATCGGAAAGAGAGGAAGTAAATAAGTGGCTGCAACTGGCGCGTGACGATATTGAACGCGCTCGCGGCCTGTACGGACCGATAGCAGGCTTCTCGAACGTAAATCGGGGCCTGGATCTCCTCTATCGCGTACGCGCGGAGCAAGTCAAGCTCGAAACAGCGCAATTGCCAATCGTGCCAAAACGCCGTTACGTCAGACGCGCAAGCGTCAGTGTGGGGAGATGGCGATAACCCGGAGTTGGGAATCCAGCGTTGCTTTAAAGCTGGATATCGATGAAAAGCCCCAGTTACCGGAGCGACACCGCGAACTGTATTGGCTGTTAGCCGCGTCTCTGCTTGTCGCGTGCGGATTATGCCTGGTTCTCCTGGCAAAGACGGAGGACTTTGCCGCGGCGAAAGCACGGCTCGCAAGCGGCGAACTTCTCAACCTGAACACAATCTCATCTCCCGGCCAGCTAGAGCCTGTCCTCGAAATCATCAACGGCTCCGCCGAACGTGAGATCGCTGCCGAGCGAGTTGCTGCTTTCCTGAAAGAACATCGACCCGTTCCGAATGTCGGTTCGCTCGCGCGCTTGCGACTCGTCCGAATTTCCAGAATCAAGCCACTTCTGGTCGTGCGCACGCCGAAAGAGTTCTTCCAAAGCTTTGCGCTCTGGATCGGATTCTACCTAGCGGCTTTCTGGGTGGTGCATCTTTGCTGGCGCTGGAGACGCTTCCGAGGCGACCCTGCCATTCTGCCGGCCTTGCATCTGCTCACCGGCATCGGGCTGATCCTGATGCTGAGCCTGCGCGACCCTCTACGGGACACGCTCGAATTCAAGAAATTCGCGTGGGGGGTCGTGCTGGGTTGCGCTGTGCTTCTTTTGCCTTTGTTGCGGGCTTTCCAATATCGCCATATGACCCGCTGGATTTATACGCCGCTGATAGCCGCGTTCGTTTTATTCATTGCGCTGCTGTGGCGGGGAACGGGCCCTACTGGAAGCGATGCAAAGGTGAACCTGGGACCATTTCAGCCGGTAGAAATCATTAAGATCTTGGTGCTCCTTTTCCTGGCCGGCTACTTCTCGCGGAATTGGGAACGACTGCGGGAATTGCGGGAAAAGAGATTGGTTCCGCGCTGGCTGCGCTGGCTCGAGCTTCCGCGCATCAGCCATGCAGTGCCGGTGATGTGTGGAGTCGTCTGCGCGCTGGCGTTGTTCTTCCTGCTGAAAGATATGGGCCCGGCTCTTGTGATCGGGTTTGTTTTTCTCATGATATTCGCTGTGGCACGCCGCCGGGCAGGTCTTGCCCTGCTTGGAGTGATCCTGCTGATCGCGGGGGTTGCCGCCGGTTATCACTTCGGCACACCACACACGGTGGCGGAGCGCGTCTCAATATGGCTCTCGCCGTGGGACAACGATATCCGCGGAGGCGATCAGCTCGCGCACTCTTTATGGGGATTCGCGACAGGCGGTCCGTGGGGATCAGGTCCGGGCTGGGGCGATCCAAGCGTCATTCCCGCGGGTCACACGGATCTCGTGCTTCCCTCGATTGCGGAGGAATGGGGCTTCTGCGGCGCATTATCCATCTGCCTGCTTTTCGTGTTGCTGGTCCGGCGCGGTTTCCATATCGCCTTGCAAGCGCCTGACGAATATGGCGTCTTTCTCGGAACTGGCTTGACACTCCTGATCGCTATCGAAATGCTGCTGATTTCGGGCGGCGCGCTCGGCGCGATTCCTCTTTCCGGCGTAGTCTCTCCGTTCTTGAGTTCGGGGAACACAGCGATGCTGGCAAATTTCGCTGTTTTCGCCATGCTGCTCGGCATTTCGAACCAAAGCGCTAGAGCGGAAGCGAACCAGCAAGTAGGTCGCGGTGAAACACCCTTCGCAGACGACGCTGCGCGATCGTCCGCGCCGCCACTAGAGCCGCTGTTTAGGGCGCCGGTGGGAGTCCTCGCAAGTTGTCTGGCGGTTTGCGCACTTGCTCTCGTTGGACGCGCTGCATACCTCGAACTCCTGCACGACCGGGAACTGCTCATTACGGACGCTCGCGTGATCGATCAGGACGGCGTAAAACGCGTCGAGCACAATCCGCGGCTGAATTTGCTGGCGGCCTCTATTCCGCGCGGCGACATCTACGACCGCAACGGCGTTCTACTCGCGACCAGTAGCTGGGTCGAACTGGAGAAGCATCGCGCCGAGTACGAAAAAATGGGAATCTCGATCGACCGGAGCTGCTCGAGATTTGAAGCCCGCCATTACCCGTTCGGTTCAGCAATGGTTCACTTCCTCGGAGATCTTCGCACCGGGGAAAAGTTCAACGCCACCAACGCTTCCCTGGTCGAGCACGACGCAAACACGCGGCTGCAAGGTTACACCGACTATCGCGACCTTGCTCCGATTGTGCGATATCGTCATCAGCGCGGGAACCCAATTGTCGAAGAGCTTCTAAACCGGGATCGTGAGGTGCGCACCACGATCGATGTTCGCCTGCAAACCAAGGCATTGGAGATCCTTCGCAGACGCCTGGAACAAGCTCACAAAAAGGGCGCCATCGTGGTGATAAACGCGCAGAGTGGTGAACTGCTGGCACTGGCAAGCTGGCCCGTTCCGCCCGACTCAGGACAGGCAACTCCCGATGAACTGCTCGACCGTGCGCGATACGGCGAATACCCGCCCGGATCAACATTTAAACTTGTCACGGCCATGGCCGCGCTGCGCCTGGACTCCAAAGCCATGCAGAAGACGTATACCTGCCGGGGCCTTGGCGATGGCCGGGTTGGCACGGTTATTCCAGGTTGGAGGCGGCCGATTCGCGACGATATCGGCGATCATGCCCATGGAACGCTCAACATGGCCAACGCGATTACGGTTTCCTGTAATGCTTACTTCGCGCAGCTTGGCGTGTACGCGGTTGGGTCGAAGGCTCTGAGCGAAACTGCCGGACTGCTGGGTATAACAGCCGGCTCCGATTTGGAACTCAGGAAAATGTTGCCATTCGCGGCCTACGGGCAAGGACCCGTCGTGATCACGCCGTTCAAGATGGCACGCGTTTCGGCCACCATCGCGGCAGGCGGGCTCATGCCGCAAGGCCGCTGGATCATCGGCGCCGGAAACAGCCGCGATGCAGCGCCGCTTCCTGTTCTCAGCCCCGATTCGTCTGCGTTTCTCGCCAAGGCGATGCGATCCGTCGTCACGTCCGGCACCGGAAGGCGGGCCATGTCGGGCTTGGATTTGGAGGTTGCCGGTAAGACTGGTACCGCGCAGCTCGATACCGGCCTGCCGCATTCCTGGTTCGCGGGTTTTGCGCCTTATGACGGAAGTCCCGATAAGCGGATTGCCTTCGCAGTCGTCGTGGAACACGGCGGCTATGGCGCTCAGGTGGCGGCTCCTCTTGCGAGAGAGGTAGTGCAGGCGGCGGAACAACTCGGCATTATTTCTGCCGGAAATACTCAATCGAGGTGAACGGATGGCGATTTCGGACGTAATCGAAAAACTGGGCAGGGCGATGTTCGAAGCCCCATTTGGCGCGAATCGCCTGGCGAAAGATGCTCCGGAGATGGCCGAGATTCGCCTCGCCGTTCTGGATGCGGCCAAGGCGAAGAGCCACCGAGTGAACGGACAATACGTCTTCCCATACAATTTCGTTCGTATCCACTTGCTCGG
>DATBHS010000190.1:0-12394 GCA_036557345.1 Bryobacteraceae bacterium | reverse complement strand
TGAACCCGGCCAACGCCGATTTCCGGATGCTGCTGGGCAATCTCTTCGCGGCAGAAAATCAAACCAGCCGCGCCATTACGGCGTATACCGAAGCCATTCGCGAAAAGCCGGATTACGCGGCTGCCCACTACAATTTAGGATTGGCGCTACTGAAGATTGGCGACAATGCCTCGGCACAAGTTCACTTTGAAACAGCACATCGTCTTGACCCTTCTATCACCAAGTAAATCCAAATCTTTTTTGGCTTTTCTATTTGCAGCTACACTCACGGCATCGAATTCCGGCTCGCAAATCCACACGACATGGCGCGATTATGGGGGAGCGGCTGATTCCGCGCAGTACTCCGCTCTCACGCAGATTAATCGCAAAAACGTAAACAGGCTGCACGTCGCCTGGCGCTACCCGACCGGAGACGAGAATTCGTATTTCTTTAATCCGCTTGTGGTTGACGGCGTGATGTACGTCCTCGCGAAAAACAACTCGATCGTGGCCCTGGATGCAGCCACAGGCAAGGAGGTCTGGATTCACGAAACAGGCCCGCACACGAAACTCATCACGAATCGCGGCCTGAATTACTGGGAGAGCAAGGACCGGTCGGACCGGCGTCTGTTCTTTGCCGCCAATAATTTCCTACAGGCCATCGATGCGCGAACCGGAAAGCCGATTCGCTCATTCGGGGATAACGGCTGCGTCGACCTGCGAAAAGGTCTCGGCCGAGATCCGGCGACGCTCTCTCTCGTCCAATCCACCACGCCCGGCCGGGTTTTCGAGAACCTCCTCATCCTCGGTTCCGCGACTAACCAGGGCTATGGATCGGCACCCGGCGACGTACGAGCCTACGATGTGCTCACCGGGAAACTGGTGTGGACCTTCCACACGATTCCTCATCCAGGCGAGTTCGGTTATGAAACCTGGCCGAAAGATGCCTGGAAGTCGGTTGGTGGCGCCAATAGCTGGAGCGAGCTTTCGCTCGACGCGGAGCGCGGCATTGTTTACGTTCCTACGGCCAGCCCGAAGTACAACTTCTACGGCGCGGATAGGAAGGGAGAGAATCTTTTCGGCGATTGCCTCCTCGCGCTCGATGCTCGCACTGGAAAGCGCTTGTGGCATTTCCAGATGGTTCACCATGACATCTGGGACTACGACAATGCGACTGCGCCGAAGCTTTTGACGGTGCGGCATGGAGGCAGACGGATCGATATCGTCGCGCAACCCGGTAAAGAGGGCTTCCTGTGGGTATTCGATCGGGTGACCGGCAAACCGCTCTGGCCGATCGAGGAACGGCGCGTGCCGCCATCGGACATGCCAGGAGAGCAGACGTCGCCGACGCAGCCGTTCCCGGTAAAACCGCCGCCCTTCGCCCGTCAAAGATTTACCGAAGAAGATCTCGATCCGTTCGTAGGAGATCCGCAGGAACTGGGCCGGCTGCGCAATGAGATTCGCAATGCGGACAATCGGGGTCTGTTTACGCCTCCGGGAATGCACGGCACGATTGAGATGCCGGGCAACAATGGCGGATCGAATTGGGGCGGGGCGGCCGTTGACCCATCGAATGGCACACTTTATGTAGTCTCGAAGGACGTTCCCTGCCTGCTAAAGCTAGTGCCGGAGAGGGATCGCAAGCCGGACCCGGCCGATCTTCCAGAAAAACAAGGCGAGTTTATTTACGAATCGAACTGCCAGTGGTGTCATCTCGGCGATCGGAAGGGTGAGCCTCCAGCGACTCCCTCCCTCGCAGGCATTACGAACAAGCTCACTGGCGAGCAGATCCGTAACATCGTTCAGCACGGACAGAGCTCGATGCCGGCCTTTCCGAAACTCTCGAAGGCGAACCTGGACGCACTGCTGGCTTACCTGGCTACTCCAGCGACCGACACTGGGACGAAGATCGTCGATGCATCGACGGCTAGGGCCACCCGCTATGTCAGCGGCTTCGGATTCATGTTTGCGAAGGATGGGCTGCCGGCCATCGGGCCGCCATGGACACAGCTCACTGCCTACGACCTGAACGAAGGAACGATCAAATGGCAGATTCCGCTCGGAGACGTTCCCGAATTAGCTGCCAAGGGTATTCGGAATACCGGAACGATTTACCCAAAACTGGGCCCGGTGGTCACCGCCGGCGGCCTGATCTTCACAGCGACACGTGATCGCATCGTACGGGCGCTCGATGAAGAAACGGGTAAGGTGCTTTGGCAAACGGAGCTGGATTCAGCGATGGAAGGCATTCCAGCCGTATACGAGGCTGGTGGGAAAGAATATCTCGTCGTCTGTGCCGCCGCGCCGCTGCAGCGTAGCCCAGCGCCCCAAGGAAAGACGCCGGGGGCCTACGTGGCTTTTGCCTTACCGTAAAGACTTGCTGCGAAAGATCAGGGTGCCGAAGTGTTCCGGGACGTGATTGGGATCTCGGTTCTGAACGCAAGTAGGCTGCCAGCAAAGAAAGTGGCGCTGCGGATCCTCGCCGAGACCGTCGATTCGGTATAAATTCATCCGCCACTTCGTACCGCCTACCACGTGTTGGGCGCTGACCGCCGACAGCGGAATCTTCGCGGCTGCATACCAGACTTTCTGTTCTTTATCGATGCGTGCCATGGTTTTCCAACCCGAACTCCAGCTATGGTCGTAATTCTTGTGATCGAGGTCGATGGCTAAATCGATCCAATCGCCAGTCGGGGCGATTTCGAACTCGCGATAGTGGCGGATATTGGTCCAGTCGTCTCCGAGGAACATTTCGACCACGTCACGGTCCCAGAGATGGACACGTTTCTTGCTGTTGTCGGCGGGAAGGAATAAGTTCAACTCGGTGTATGGACAACGGAACAGTAGGAACAGATCCGTATCGGTCCAGAACGCGCGTATTTCCGTCGTGAGGTGCGGGTATGAGATCTCACGGCTGCAATCCTTATCCATCGATTGAACGGATGCGGTGTTCCACGGAGCAGCCGCCGGATCCAGGCTGAGCCCGGGCGAGCCATCTACGTGGTGGATCGTAAAGGTGGCGGTGGGATCCGCAGTGACACAGGGCTGCTGGGCTGAAGCGACAGCTCCAAGCCCGCCGAAGATGAGGAAACAGAGATTCAGGCGCACGTTTGTGATTCTACGGGAGGGCAAAGCTGAAGACGTCGCTGCCTGAGGCGATCGCCACGTATTGCTTGCCGCCAGCCGAGTAGCTCATGGGCGAAGCGTGCATGGATTGTCCTGTGTTGAAGTGCCAGAGTGATTTACCGGTACGTGCATCAACCGCCTCAAAGGCTTCTGCGTCGTTCCCAAAGAAAACAAGTCCGCCGGCGGTGGTCATGGTGCCGCCCCATGAATTCGCCGAGCCGGTCTGCGGATACTGCCATGCCAGAGCGCGTGTCTCGGGGTTGTAGGCCAGAAGAATCTTCTGCGCGCGCTCGCCGGGAGCACGCTTGACGCCGGTAGCGTAATATTGCTGCCCTTCTGCAAATTCCTGAGGCTTCACGAAGTAAAGCTGGCAGGCCTCGCGAGCCAGGAAATAGAGAAGGCGGGTTGAGGGATTGTAGGAGGGCGAGAACCAGTTTGTTGCGCCAACCATATCGGGACAGATCAGCGTTCCGTTTGCGGAGGGCTCCAGGCCGGTGCGAATCGGTCGCCCGGTTTTGTCGATTCCTTTCGCCCAGTTGAGCTTCTTCACGAATGGTATCGCGGACAGAAACTTTCCGTCGGTCCGATCTAGAAGATACAGGAACCCGTTGCGGTTCGCTTCCACGAGTAATTTGCGAGGCGCGCCCTCATAGATGGTATCGACGAGTACCGCCGTTTCCGTTGCGTCGTAGTCGAAGAGGTCGTGCGGGGTGAACTGAAAGTGCCACTTCAGCTTGCCGGTGTCGGGATCCAATGCCAGCACGCAAGCGGTGTAAAGATCGTCTCCGGGTCGCGGCCCGCCATCAAAATCGGGCGCGGCGTTACTGGTGCCCCAATACAACGTGTTCAGTTCCGGATCGTATGTGCCGGGCATCCAGGTGGTGGCGCCGCCGCGTAAGTACATATCTCCCGGCCAGCTTGACGAGCCGAATTCGCCGGGCGCGGGAATCGTCCAGGTTCGCCACGCTTCTTTGCCGGTCTCCGCATCAAAAGCAGCCACAAAGCCGCGGACGCCATCATCTCCGCCAGAGGTTCCGACGAGGACTTTATCTTTGACAACCAGCGGCGCGCTCGTGGCCCCGTAGTTCTTGTTTTCCTTCGGCGCATACGCGACATCCCAGAGCAAGTTGCCAGACCGCGCATCCAGGCACAGCAAATGCGCGTTATCGGTTTGCATATAGACGCGCGAGTGCCACAGTCCAACGCCCCGATTATGGTGGGCGGACGCATCGTCTATCAAGCCCTCTGTTACGGGACGCGAATGGTGCCATATGACGCGTCCCGCGCGGGCGTCGAGCGCGAATGCGTCGTTTGCGGAGGTCAGGAACATGAGGCCGTCCATTACAACCGGCGTCACTTCAAGGCGATTGGAGTTCGGCGAGTGAAAGACCCACTGTGCCCGCAGTTGATTTACATTTCGCGTCGTAATCTGGGAGAGGCTCGAATAGCGGCGCCCGGTGTAGTCGCCATTGTAGGAAGGCCAATTTGCGCCGATCGGTTTCGCCAGAAGATCGGAAGGGCGCACGTTGATGCAAACCGTGAGCGAACTATCGCCTGCGATCCAAGAAACTGGGAGAAGCAATCCACTGCTAACCGCAATGAGACGATAGAGAATCCGCACCTTATGTATAGTAATGCCTCGCGTGTCCTGTTGCTCTGCTGGCTGCTGCTTCCGTTGCTCGTCTCCGCGGATCAGCCGGAGGGAGAGCATTTATTCAGCTTGAACTGCGCGGGATGTCACGGCCTGGACGGCCGGGGCGGCGAGCATGCACCGAACATTGCAACGGATGCTAAAGTTCAACGTCTTCAAGATACGGACCTGGCGCGCATCGTTCGGAATGGCATTCCGACGGCGGGTATGCCCGCGTTCGGTTCATCTCTGGCTGACAATCAGCTCAAGGCGGTGGTGCATTACTTGCGCATTCTGCAGGGCAAAGGTCCAGCGGCGAGTGTGCCGGGCGACGCGGACAAGGGCCGCGCTTTGTTTTTTGGAACGGCTGGTTGTTCGGCATGTCACATGGTGGACAGTCAAGGCGGGTTTCTCGGGATGGATCTATCGGGATATGGAGCTACGCATTCGCCCGATCGGATTCGCGAATCTATCTTGCATCCAGGCAGGAACGGCGAATCGCGTTCTGGGGCCATCACCGTGGTGACCCGGTCAGGCAAAAAGTACACAGGCGTCGTTCGAAATGAGGACAACTTCACGCTCCAAATGCAGACCCGCGATGGCGCGTTCCACTTTTTCGAGAAATCCGAACTGGCGCGGGTTGAGCAACAGGCGCTACTGCCGGAACACGGCTCGCGGCTCTCCAAGGCTGAGCTGGATGACCTCATCAGCTATCTTGCGCACTCGGCGGGAACCCAGGTGCGTGCTGGAGAAGAGGAAGATCAATAATGCTGTCAAGCCCCCACAGACGCTGGACACTGTTGTTGCCGTGTCTCGTGTTTCTGCTGAATTTTCAGCCAGCCGACCATGCATCGCGGAAGTTTGAGCTGATCGCGCTTTCGCCCAAATTCTGGGAGCTGTTCGATCGCGATGCAAAGCTTATACGTTTTGCCGGCGGATTCGATTTCACAGAGGGGCCAGTATGGGATCCGGCAGGCTTCCTTTACGTCAGCGACGAAGGGCAGAACCACATCTATCGCGTCTATCCAGGCGGCAGTAAGGAGCCGCTCATCGCGCTGGGAGATCCGGACGGCAATACATTCGATCAGCAGCAGCGCCTGGTAGATTGCGCCAGCATTCTGCGCGCGATCATTCACATCGATGCGGACGGAAAGCAGTACACGACCCTTGCTGACCGGTTTCAGGGGCAGCGGTTCAACAGTCCAAACGATGTCGTTCTAGGACCCGACGGCGCGCTTTACTTTACCGACCCGACGCTCGATTTGCCAAAGAATGAAAAACAGGAAATTCCGTTTCAGGGTGTGTATCGCCTCGGCCATAACGGAGACGTGAAGCTGTTGATCAAGGACATGTCTCAGCCTAACGGTTTGGCTTTTTCGCCGGACGGTAAGACTTTGTATGTAGACGACAGCGAGCAGAAGAACATTCGAGCTTTCGACTTCACATCTGACGCCACAGTTCGCAATGGTCGGGTCTTCGGAGAAGAGAAGGAGCCGGGCGGTGTGCCGGACGGGATGCGTGTCGATGAATCGGGCAATCTCTACGTAACCGGCCCCAGAGGCATTTGGGTGTGGGACGCCAAGGGCAACCACCTGGGCACCATTGTCGTGCCGGAGCAACCGGCAAATTTAGCCTGGGGCGACAAAGACTACAGCACACTCTTCATTACAGCGGGCACGTCGGTCTACCGCATTCCGACGAAGGTCCGCGGGTTCATGCCGAACCTCCAGCATGTTCAGGGCCAGTAAGAGCTTGCTTCTCAGAAGTCAATAATGCCGGCATGAGTGCCGGCACGGCAGCGACGAGTCGCCGCGCCACTTGCAGTTTAGCTTCTAACGCGGTGGGGGCAGAGGCGGAGAGGTGGTCCCGCCGAGATTCGCGTAAGACTCGTCTACTTTCACCACCTTGCCTTCGTTGAACCGGACAAAGGTCATCTTGCCAGGCGGCTCGCCGTAGACCCAATCTTCCAGTTCGTCTCCGTCCTGGTTGGTTTCACGGCTCTTATTCCGCGGCTTTCCCAGCGCGAGCAGAACCTGGTCGTGATCCATGCCCTGTATGGCTCGCTGCTCTTTGATGGCCTTTTTGACGGGCTCAGGCAGCTTGTCCATGTACTGCTCGGCGGCTGAATGTTTCTCGAAATCGAAGATGGGCGCCAGCATCTGCCGCACCTGGGCCGCTTTCAAAGACGGCACGCTGCCCGGAAATACGAGCGCGACACGCGAGCCATTCGCCTGCGTATTCTGATTCGTTCCCACGGGATTCATGCCTCCATTCATGCCCACCTGCACGTGGTCATACCAATGTCCCGTTTTCGTGCCGCCATTGATTTCGAATACAATCTTGTTGGATTCAATCTGCACTCGTGTGATCTGAATCTCGTCACCCAGCCGCGCGGCTGGTCCACCGTCCTGAAGCGCCCTGTCCCAGGCAGCCCTGTCGTACTGGCCGTCACTGCGAATCGCCAGCGCTTTTTTGGCGCGCGGGAGAATAACTTTAACGGTCGCGAACTCCGCGGTAAGGCCGCGCTCGATCTCCAACCGCTCGTCGACGCTCAATTTATCTGCGCGAAGGCTGGATGCCGATGCCAGCGTCAAACCCGTCAGAACCGCAATTGTCGAAATTAGTCGTTGAGGTTTTGCGCGATGGCCGCCCTCTGGCGAACCACAGGTGCTTTTGCCAGGGCAAAAAACAAAGCCACTGTGAAAACGGTGGCTAAAAGACCGCCCTCCGGCCCGTAGTTTCCGCCGCTCCAGAGGGGCAGGAGATCCCATTTGTACAAGTACCTCGTTACATCGATTGTAAGCCCGCTCAAGTTCACTCCGAACAGTGGCAGAACGGCGTTCCAGCCATAGTGCAGACCGATAGGAAGCCACAAGTCGTGACTGCGCAAGAATGCATAGCCAAGAAGAACGCCCCAGATGATGGTGTTCATGACGCCGAATCCGGAGGAATTGGGATTCGATGCGTGGGCGAACCCGAAGATAACGGCGACCGGGAGAATTGTGGCGTAGGGTCCGATCTTCTGTATCAGGAGTTGGAAAGCGTATCCGCGGAAAATCATCTCCTCGCCTGCCGCACCGAGCCAGATGGCGCAGAGGTAGAAAAGAAGGTTCGGCCAACCTGCATCGGACGCTGGCCGCGCCACGATATGAGCCGTACCGGCCAGCAAAGGCGCAGCGAGCATCAGGGCCGCTGCTCCGCCGCCGAACAGCACTCCCCACCCGAAATTGCGAAGCGATGGCGTCCCGCCGCGCAGCCCGATATCGGAGAGCGGCCGCCGGTCAAAAATCCGCATGGTCAGCAGATTTGCCAAAAGTCCGGTCGCGCATAGCCCTACCGTGCCCGCAAGGATCAGTCCGAAAACGGCGTATAGGGACAGCGCGATCAGCCGGAGTCCGATCACTACGATCGCTACAAAGAACGCAACGCGCAGGACGATACCCAGTCGCGTGCCCGGCGTCGACGGGGGCGGCGAAATTCCGGGAATTGAATTCATGAAGATGCTAAGGTTTGTCAGACCGCGGTAGCTTGCTCTGGTACCTGTCCGGTCTCATCCTGGTACTGAAACCGGGACAATCTCATCCTAACCGTACCTGAAAACAGCCGATGAGACGAACATGCGTCAGAATCAGGAACGGCGAACAGACAACAGGCTCCTTTGTGCCGAGCTGGTGGAGGCGATCTGGACCGATCACCGGGGAGTACAGCGCCGCCGGGTCGCCAACTTGGAAGATATTTCCCTTTCTGGGGTATGCCTACAGGTCGAGAGCGCGGTGCTGCCGGGTACTCGCATTGCCGTGAATTACGGCGACGGACAGCTTATCGGCACGGTCCGCTACTGTATGTTCCGCGACGGAGGACACTTCCTTGGAATACAACTTGAAGATGGCTGCCGGTGGTCGACAAAGCATTTCCGGCCGCAGCATCTTGTCGATCCCGGCCGTCTCGTCGAGCTCGCGCTGGCCCGCCATCAGAAAACCCCCAGTATTTCCACCATTAATGAGCCAGCTTTATCCAAGTAAAATGCAAAATGCGTTAGAGATCATGTGGTATGGATAAAGTTCCGTATCGCGTTGGCAGACCTCGTTCGCATGGTAAACGAAAAGCAGTCCCCCCTAGCGGCAGGAGTTTATGCCGCACTCGCTACTCCCCGGCGGCCCGGCTCGGTCGACGCGGATGCAGCCAGTCTGCTTGACTACCTGGACCTAGTTGTTCGTGCCGGCGTCGACGGCCTGGTCTTGTTTGGCTCGAGCGGCGAATTTATCCACTACGATGTGACTGAGCGAATGCGGGTGGTTATCCTTGCCATCCGCCGGAGCCGCGTTCCCGTTCTCGTAAACGTCTCTCATTCAAGCTTGTGCGGCGCCGTAGACCTGGCGGAAAATGCTGCAAAAGCGGGCGCTTCCGGCGTGTTGCTGATGCCGCCCTATTTCTACCAGTATCCGGAAGATCAGATTTTTCATTTCTATGAGCGATTCGTTGAACAGGTCGGCGGCCGGATTCCTGTCTACGTCTACAATGTCCCGTCGTTCACAAATCCCATCTCAGCCGGGCTCGCGGAGCGGTTGCTCCGCACCGGGATGTTCGCCGGGATCAAGGATTCAAGTTGCGACTGGAGCTTCTTTGAAGCGCTCAGTAAGCTGCAGGGGCAGGTTCGTTTCCAGCTCTTGACGGGATGCGATGAGCTTTATCTGCGAGCCCGTGCGGCCGGCGCTCACGGCATCGTCTCGGGTATCGCGGGAGCCATTCCGGAGTTGCTGGTTGCGCTCGAGAACGCGCTGCGCTCGGGCGACGCGGAGCGTGCAAATCATCTCAATGCCCGCCTGAACGAGTTTGTGACGTTTGTGAACAAGTTTCCGGCGACCGTTGCGATCAAGCAGGCAGCCGTCGCCCGCGGCTGGAAGCTGAATCAGCTTGCTGTGCCGTTCGATGAAGACATGTCGGCCGACGTCATCGCCTTTCATCACTGGGTTCGGGACTGGCTGCTGGCCGTTCTCAGTGAATCTACTGACCCCGACTGGGCCAGGAGTTCTCAGGCATGAGAAATTGGTCTTGTGCCGGAACATCCAACAACGGCCGCGGAGGGCGGGATCAAGCGGATGACGAGCGACGAGTTTGTCTCGGCCGCGCGCGCTCATTGCGAGTGGATCGCGAACTACTTTGAAACGGTTCGCAACTTTCCGGTTGTACCGCCCGTTCAGCCGGGAGACCTGATCGCGCAACTTCCGGAATCGGCGCCGGAAACAGGCGAGCCGATCGACTCCATCTTCGCCGGCTTCCGTTCCACGGTTTTCCCCGCATTAACGCTCTGGAATCACCCGCGCTTTTTCGCCTACTTCTCCGTCTCCTCCTCTCCGCCGTCCATTTTGGCGGACCTGCTTGCAGCAACAGTAAACGTGAATGCGATGCTTTGGAAGTCCTCACCAGGCGCGACTGAACTCGAACAAGTGACGCTGCGCTGGCTCCGCCAATGGCTTCGGCTGGATGAGTCGTTCTTCGGCATCATCTACGATACGGCGTCCGTTGGCGTGCTTCAGGCGCTCGGTGCGGCCCGTGAATTTGTTGATCCTGAGTGCCGCACCCAAGGCATGCGGCCCGGCCTGGTGGCGTATGTCTCCGAACAGACGCATTCCTCTTCGGAAAAAGCTGCCATCACGCTGGGCTTCGGTCAGGAGAACGTACGCAAGATTCCGGTCGACGACCGGTTCCGCATGCGCGTTGATCTCCTCCGGCAAGCCGTCGAAGCCGATCTCGCATCCGGCAAGCGGCCCTGCTGTATCGTGGCGTCCGTCGGTTCCACTTCCACCACCGCAATCGATCCCGTCCCGGAAATCGCGGACATCGCGGAACGCTATGGTGCCTGGCTGCATGTGGACGCTGCATACGGTGGGCCGGCCGCGGTGGTGCCCGAGATGCGGCGCATCCTCGACGGCGTGGAGCGCGCGCACTCCGTCATTCTGAATCCGCACAAGTGGCTATACGTTTCGATCGATTGCAGTGTGCTCTACACCCGTCATCCGGAGATCTTGCGACGCTCCTCCGCTCTTGGCGCCGAATACCTCCGGACCGACGAGGACGACCGGGTCGTTAACTACAACGATTACGGCGTGCAGCTTGGACGCCGCTTCCGCGCGCTGAAGTTGTGGTACGTTTTCCGCTACTATGGCCGCCAAGGTGTGATCGCCCTGTTGCGCGAGGCCCTTCGACTGGCGCAGTTGTTGAAGTCACTCGTCGAGTCGGATGAAAACTTCGAGCTGTGCGCGCCTGTTCCTTTTTCGCTCGTCTGCTTTCGCCTGCGGGACTCGAACGAGACGAATCAAAGGCTGTTGGCGGAAATCAACGCTACAGGTAAAGCGTTCCTGTCTCATACTGTGTTGAGTGGCAGGTTTGTTCTACGCTTCGCGATCGGTAATTTTCAGACCACGGAAGAAGACGTTCGTGAGACGTGGGAGCTGATCCGCCAAACCGCAAGCCGGCTTAAGGCGGATGAGACTGTTACAGTCGCAACAGGCTAATGACTCAGCACCGGGTCGCGACGACGCTCTGCGGAATATCGCTGAAAAATCCCGTGTTGGCCGCCTCCGGAACGTTCGGCTACGGCATCGAGTTTGAAAAGATTGTCGATCTCAACCGGCTCGGTGGAATCGTCACGAAGGGCCTCTCCCGCGAACCGATCGCGGGAAATCCCGCGCCGCGGCTGTGGCACACCGAGGGCGGCATGATCAACTCCGTGGGGCTTCAGAACGTCGGCGTTTCCGCCTTTATTCGGGAGAAGCTTCCAAGACTCCGCAAGTATTCCATCCCGTTGTTCGCCAACGTCTTTGGCTATGCGGTGGAAGATTACCTGGAAGTGGTCCGAGCGCTCGAAGACGCTGAAGGCATCGCCGGCTATGAACTGAACGTATCCTGTCCGAATACCAGGCACGGCGGCATTTTCTTTTCAAGCGATCCGGAACTTCTCTCGGATCTGGTCTCGCGCGTGCGGCCTGTTGCGCGCCGGCCGCTCATCGTGAAACTCTCGCCGAATGTCGCCCGTATCGAGCCATTTGCCCAAGCCGCGGAGCAGGCGGGCGCCGACGCTGTCTCGCTCGTCAACACATTTGTTTCGCTCGCCATCGATCCGGGTACGCGCAAGCCCCGTATCGGCGCGGGCTACGGCGGGCTTTCCGGTCCGGCTATCAAGCCTCTGGCGCTGCGCCTGGTTTCTGAAGCCGTGCGAGCGGTCAAAATACCCGTTATCGGACTGGGTGGAATCGCCAGCGGGCAGGATGCCGCCGAGTTCCTGGTCGGTGGAGCGAGCGCCGTGCAAGTCGGAACGGCGACATTTGTCGATCCGCGCGCGCCGGCGCTGATTGCGGATCAGCTGGACGATCTTTTGAAGTATCTTCGGGTCAATTCTGTGCGCGAACTGGTGGGAGCGCTCGAATGTCAAAGAGGTAAAACGTGCGGCGGCCGGCTTGACACGCGCCCTTGACGGTTCCTACCCTGAAGCGTATGGAAGTGGAACTCAGCCCGGATCAAAAAGCGTTTGCCCGTGAGGCGATTGCGAGCGGGCGCTTTCAGCGGGAGGAAGATGCCGTAGTAGAAGCACTTTCAATGTGGGAAGAGCGAGAGCGTACTCGTGCGGAAATCCTCGTAGCCGTGAGTGATGCGGAGAAC
>DATBHS010000189.1:0-20552 GCA_036557345.1 Bryobacteraceae bacterium | reverse complement strand
CGCAGGAGGGCATTTTCCGCTTCGAGACGCTGTCCACGGCGAATGGCTTCGCTCAGCTCCAGTTGAGTACGGACGATGGAGGCGAGCCGCTCATTTTCCCAAGGCTTCTGGAGGAAGTCGCGCGCGCCGCGCCGCATTGCTTCGACCGCAATATCCACATTGCCCCAAGCCGTCATGACAATGACCGGGAGCATGGCATCCATGGCCTGCATCTTTGCCAGCAGATCCAAGCCCTCTTGCCCGGAGGTGGTGTCGCGCGTATAGTTCAAATCGATGACCGCCGCGTCGTAGTCGCGATTTTCGATCATCTGAAGGACCTGCTGCGGAGATTCAGCCGACTCGATTTTGTAGCCTTCGCGCTTCAGCAGAAGCCGCAGGGCTTCGAGCACATCCGGTTGGTCGTCGGCGATCAGAATGCGCATCTGGGACGGCACGATTTTCATAGTTTCCTGGTTCAGAGGCTGAAAAAGCTCGGGCGGGACTAAAGTCCGGGCCCAGAGGGCACCCCGACTAAAGTCTGCCCCACGAGGCTTCCTCAGTTAGGGGTGATCCAGCCGTCTTCGATGTGAATAATCCGATTGCCGTATTCAGCATTCTTCTCGTTGTGAGTCACCTGAACAATCGTCGTCCCCGCGTCATTAAGCTTCTTGAAGAGCTCCATGATCTCTTTGCCCTGACTGGAATGCAGGTTCCCGGTCGGCTCGTCCGCCAAAATCAGCTTGGGGCTAGCAATCATCGAGCGGGCAATGGCGACAAGCTGCTGCTGGCCTCCGGAAAGCTGATTTGGATAGAGATCCTTTTTTCCCACCATGTTGAACCGGTCGAGAGTATCGCAAACGATGCTCTGGCGCTCCGATTTCTTGATGTTGCGGTAGGACAGCGGGATGTCGAGGTTCTCGTACACGGTGAGCGAATCGAGAAGATGATAGCTCTGAAACACGAAACCGATGTATTTTTTGTAGAGTTCGGAGCGGTCTTTCTTGCTCAGGCGGTGAATGGGATGATCAAGGAAATCATACTCGCCGGTCCACGCGCTGTCGTGCATGCCAAGCAAATGCAGGAGCGTAGACTTCCCTGCTCCAGACGGTCCCATGATGGAGATGAATTCCCCCTGTTTGATATCGATGGTGACGCGGCGAAGAACGAAGGTCTTGGTGGGGCCGTGCTGGAAATACTTTTCGATGTTACGTAGTGAGATCATTTGCCATTGCTATTTATAGCGTAAAGCAGGCACGCCAGTTCAAAGCGGGCATGGCAGGCTGAAAGCCTGCCCCACTTAGTCGCGGGTGAAAGGTATCGGCGGGGGTGGGGGCGGTGGATCGGGTATCACGATCACGGGTCCATACGGCCGGTGAAAGATGCCGACACGATGCGAAGCGACCTCAAACCGAAATGCGTTCCGCGCCTGCGTAAATAGAGCGAAGCCGAGCAAGATCAATCCGACAGCAATAATATCGATGTTCCTAGACATACCTCATACAGGGAGTTCTACGTTCTCCTCCACAACGCGGCCATCGAACAAGTGAATGGAACGATCGGCGTAACGAGCATAGCGCGGATCGTGAGTAACCATGCAGATGGTGGCGCCACTGCGGTGCAATTCGCGGAGCAGATCCATTACCTGCTCGCCGTTCTGGGAGTCAAGGTTTCCCGTGGGCTCATCGGCCAGCAGAATGGATGGGTCGCCCGCCAGCGCGCGAGCAACTGCAACACGCTGCTGCTGACCGCCCGAGAGCTGCGACGGATAGTGCTTGATGCGATGCGACATGCCGACCCGCTCGAGAGCTTCATGAACCTTCTTCTTACGTTCGCTCGAGGGCATGCCGCGATAGGTAAGGGGCAGTTCGACATTCTCGTAGACATTCAGGTCGCCAATCAGATTAAATGCCTGAAAAATAAAGCCGATCTCACGGTTGCGGATGCGCGCCCGCTCAGAGAGCTTCAGGCTTTGAACCGGCTTTCCGTTTAAGATGTACGTTCCCGAAGAAGGCGAATCCAGCAGCCCGAGGATGGCAAGCAAGGTCGACTTTCCGCAGCCGGACGGACCGGAAATGGAGACGTATTCACCTCGCTGAATATCGATGTGAATCCCGGATAATGCATGGGTCTCCACCTCATCGGTTACAAACACCTTAGTGACGCCTTCCAAATGGATAAGCGGCTCGGATGCAGTCATTCTGATTCAGTCCTCCTTTGGGCTAACAAGCTAATTACGTTTGCCATGAGCTTCTGGTTCAATTTCTAGTTCAATCGGATCCGCTGATACGAATCGTACTGTGACATATCGGAGAGGATCACCCGGTCGCCAACGTTCAAACCTTCCTTGACTTGAATGGTGTTGACGGATGCGAGCCCCAGCTTGACGTTTACCCGTTCAGCGCCCTTACCATCCCGATTGATCTTAAAAAGGCCGATGGTGGTGTCCTGCTCGCCCGATACGGGACGGTCCACATAGACGACATCCGGCAGACGCTCGATCTGAATGGTGCCGTCCACGCTCAACTCGGGACGGGCGCCAGGAGGCAACGCGGCGAGCAGCGCCACATCAACACCCACGGTTCCGTTGAGGGCGGCCGGATCGATACGAATGACACGGCCCGGGATGATGCCATTGCGGGTATCGACCAAGGCATCGAGTCCAACGCGCACGCCTTTCATCTGAGTTTCAGGGATCTGCAATACCGCTTTCAGTTTTTTCGGGTCCGCAACTTTCGCAAGAATGGTGCCCGCCGCGACCCGCTGACCGACTTCAACATCCACTTCCTGAAGGACGCCATCGATGCCGGCGCGAATGGTTAATTGATCGACCTGTTTCCGCTTCAGATCATACGCAGCGCGAGAGCTTCGCACCACGACTTCCTGGGCCTCGATTTGAGCCTTAATGGCATCGTCGGCGATCCCGAGGCGCTGCTTTTGAAGAGCGACGCGGCTCTGCAGTTGGTTCGCTTGATCGACGGTGAGCTTGGAACTCAAGTCGCTTAAAAGATTGAGACGAGTTAGCTCGAGGTCGCGATCCGCGGTCAACTTCGCCTGGGTATATTGCGATTCGAGTTCAGCAAGCTGAGCTCTTTGATCCAACTTCTTACTTTCCAGGTCGACTTTGAGGTTGGCGAGGTTGGCCTCATCCTGCTTCATCGTCCATTCGGCCTTCTCGGCTTCGAGTTCCAGCTCGGGGTCGCTGAGGGTCAGGATCACGTCGTTAGCTTTCACCGGGTCGATGCCGGCGCGGCGGGCGATGGTTGCGACGCGGGAATCCTGGGCGGCAGCGATCCAGTGGATCTCTTCGGGTTTGAGCGCGCCCAAGCCGCGCACCTGGATTTCCAGGGGACCGCGCTTCACTGTTCCAGGCCATAAGCCGCTCATGTCTACAGAAGGGGCTGCAGGCTTTAGACGTGCGAGAGCGACTGTGGTGCCGCCGATTGCAAGGGCGGCGATGACGCCCAGTGCGATGCGCCGAATGAGACGTTTACGTGCGACTTCTTTGCCGCGAGGTACATCCATGGTTGTATTTCGACTCTGTGAGATGCATTTCAGCGACCAGCGGCAATTTGGGATGTAACTGCTTGATTCAACAGCAGAAACACGGATATCGCCCATTTGGCTGGTGTCCGAATCTGGGACCACGTCGTGCGGCTGTGGAGGAAGCGGTTAGGAGTCAGCCATCAGCGGTCAGCGGGCCGGGCATGCCACGGCCCCTACGCCGCTTCCTCTGTCTTCAATTCGCGGGAGACCTGATCGACAACGGAGCGGAAGGTGGTGCGCATGACATCAAAGGGAACACGCATGTGGCCGGGCAGCGGGGCTTCGATGGTCTGCCTAATGTCGGAGTCGGTTTCGAGGTGCTGCGCCTTGGCGTTGGCGAGGCGAACGCGGGCTTCGTTGAGTTCCGCTTGCTGCTGCGCTCGGCTCTGCTGCGATTCAAAGCCAATTTCGGCTTTGCGCTTGTCGGCTCTGAGCTTTACGAGCGTGTTCAGTGCCTTGTAGAAGGCACGTTCATGCGTGGTCTGGTATCGAAGATAGAGTCCGAGCGTCTTTTCCTCGACGTCATCGCCGTTGAAGCAGAGCGACTGGAGGCGGAGGGCGCGCTGCTCTAACCAAAAGTGCTGCGCCATGCTTTCGACCAGCAGGATCTCAGTCGGAGTTTCCGGTTGGTGTTCAGCGCACAGACCTTCGTAGAGTTCGTCAAAATCTTCGTTTGACTCTTCGGCTCGCTGAGAAGCGCGGCCTCATCAGCGAACTTCGTCAGAGAGGATCATGAAGGCTCCGGCAAGACCGTGACGGAAGGCGTTCAAGCAGATTCTGGCTCTGCTTTCGGTGGATTTGGGTCCGGTACTAAGTTGGGAATTCGCTCGATTGGCCGCGATTTGGGCTTCGGTAGACATTGTTCTTCTCCTTGAAAACAGAAAAGCCGGAGACGCATTCGAGCGTTTCCGGCTTTCTAGAACCAGTATAGAAGAGGGGCGCAAGCAAATAGGGATGAAGTGCTTTGGAATGACGGAGATGGGACTTGTGAATGGGTTGCCGGCAGTTCGCCCCTTAGCTCCTTACAATGAATATCGCTGGGCTACGACGCGAGTTGGGATGCGGGACTGAAGTCCCGCGGCAGACTAAAGTCCGCCCCACACGCCAATTCTGTAGGCACAGCGGATAAATGTAACTCCTACGCGGAACCTTCACACGGGCCGCTCGAGGTGCCATTTTGTCAACCTCTGAAAGCGAACGGCCGCTTCGAGGACTCTGTGGTCATTCCCGGCGCGGGCGATGAACTGAATTCCATAGGGTAGGCGTTCCGTGCTGAACCCGCAAGGAACGCTGATCGCCGGCAGGCCACACAGGCTCGAAACGCCGTCAGGCGCTCTGCTTTCAATCTCCTCGTCCTCTTCCTCAGCACCGCCCGGAGACGTTTGCTCCGCGAGTCTTTCCGCCTGCGTCGATTGAGCCGCGGTCGTCAAAACATCGAAACGTTCGAATAGCCGGTCCACATTCTTTTGCAAAACGGCGCGCACGCGCTGAACCTGCAGATAGTCTGAAGAGGAAAACTGCTCGCTCGCGTAGCCATTGATTTGCCCGAGCGGGTCTCGCAGTTGCGCGCAACGGCCGCTGCTGACCAGGTCGCGAAACGCCGCCGCCGCTTCCATCAAGATGGTGAGTTCCGCAGCCTCTTCATAAGGGCCTTGCGGAAATTCGACATCCTCCACCTTCTCCCCGGCTTCTCTCAACATACCGATCGCATCACTCAAGGATTGCTCCAGCGGATCGGGCAGGCGTTTCCAAGCATTCGTCAGCCGTCCGATCCGCAACCGCTCCCGCGTAGCTGAAGTCGAAACAGGATAGCGGAAACTGGCCTGATTCACCGGCAGCGAATCGTGATCTCTAGGATCGTGCCCGGCAATTTGCGCGAGTATCAGACCGCAGTCATCGGCCGTGCGGGCCATCGGCCCTAACTTATCCATGCTCCAGGAAATGGTCATCACGCCGTAGCGGCTGACGCGGCCGAAGCTCGGCCGCATGCCGGCAATTCCGCATGATGCCGCGGGACAAATAATCGAACCTCGTGTGTCCGACCCGAGCGCCCACGGCGCCAGCGCTGCCGCAACGATCGCGCCGGATCCGCTCGACGACCCGCACGTCCAGTAATCGGTGTTCCATGGATTCCGGCACGGCCCCGTTAACGACGCATACCCGTTGGAATATCCTAAGCCTCCCGCCAGCTCAATCATCGAGGCCTTACCAATCAGCACGGCACCGGCCCCATTGAGCTTCTCGATGACCGCAGCGTTATATCCGAGTTGCTGTTCGGCATACGGCGCAGCGCCCCAGGTTGTTTTGTACCCTTCGACCGAAACCAGGTCCTTGGCCGCGTACGGAATTCCATGTAGCGGGCCGCGATGGTGACCAAGTCTGATTTCGCGCTCCGCCTGGCGCGCCTGCTGTAGAGCGAGCTCCGGGGTCAACGTGACATAGGCGTTGTACTTGGGCCCGAGCCGCTGGCTTCGTTCCAGATAGCTCTCCGCCAGCTCGACGGGGGAAATCTGACGCTTTCTTAGCAAATTCCCAAGCTGCCGGACGGATAAGTACAGAGTTTCGATGTCAAGCATCCTTTTTCGATCCCAACAGCGCGGCTATGTGAGATTCACCTATCCTGCCGGCTCGAGCCGCAAAGTTGTCGCGGGCGAATCGGAGTTCTGAAGAGAAAACTCTCGAACACTTGCCAGCATTCCCTCATTTTGCTCGAGGATGCGCCTCAAGTGCTTGCGTTGCGCATCGGAGAGCCGGTCACCGTAAACACGCAGGGCGTTCGCATAGCGCGCCTCGATTTCACTATCGGGCTCTTTCGCCTCAGAATCACTTGCCTCGCCGGAAGTGCTGATGGCCAGACTCGCGGCAGCCGAACCGATAACACGTCCAAACTCACGTCTCGAGGTCATATCACGGATTTTCCGCCCGAAGAATTTGCTCCAGTCCGCGGTTGGCAAAGTTCTCCCGATCATCGGCCTTCATCTTGCCGACTTTCGCAAATAACTGCCTGGCGCGGGCAGTTTCGCCTTTCTTGCTGTAAACCTGGGCCAACTGGTAGAGCGCCGCCACATTTGCAGGCTCCAGGCTGACGGCGCGTTCCAGGTGCAGAGCAGCCTCATCGAACAGCGCGTCGCGCGCCAGCAGCTTTCCCAGAAGCTCCTGTGATTGCGAAATGTCGGGATTGAGTTGAACGGAATGCCGCAGTGCCTCGACAGCTTCCTTTTGCCCAGGCGAGCCGGGTGCTACGCCGCTGCGATTCAACGCCTCTCCCAGAAACCACAATCCCAGATAGTCGTTAGGATACTGCTGGACTCGGTTCCGTAGCTGTTGGACAGCTTCACTCGCCCGGTTTGTCTGGATCGAGATCAGAGCCAACGCGACATGCGGGAGGCTGCGTTCCGGCGCCAACTGCGCGGCCAGCTCGAATTCCTTCCTCGCCTGCTCGAACTGCGTTTTCATCGCCAAAACGACGCCAAATTGCAGATGCAGACGCTCCGATCGAGGAATTCGCTCGAGTCCGATACCCGCAATTTCCGAAGCCAGATCGTAATTCTTGTGATTCAGGCAGAGGGTGATGAGGTCAATGTAATTTGTTTCATCGGACGGCTCGAGTTGCGTGGCCGTTCGTAAAGAATCGTAGGCCTGCTTCGTGTTCCCGCTGCCTTCATACGCTTCAGCGAGAACGTTGTACAGCTCGGCCTTTTTATAGCCCTTCGCAATAAGGTCCTCGCCTGCTTTAACGGCCTGCGGGTACTCATGCGCTTTCACTCTGGCCAGGACCAAATTGAAACCTGCCGAATACCGGTCCGGATAATTGGGCAAGGCCAGCTCGAACTGCCGGGCAGCTGCCTCATAGACCTTGAGAGAGGCCAGCAGCGCGCCCGCTTCGAAGTGAACGGGGGCGTCGCTGTTTTCGGGAATGGCGCTGAGCGCCGCCACTGCTTTCGCGGTTTGCTTTGCTTGCATATTGGCGCGAGCGTATTCAATCAGCAGGCGAGGCTCGTTCCGATAAAGCGGATCGCTCTGCTCGAACTCATGAATGGCGTCAGCGAACCTTCCCTGAGCAAAGGCAATTTCTCCCAGCTCCGCATGCGCCATCAGGTCCCCTGGCGCGGCGGCCAATAGCTGTTCGAGATGGGCCTTTGCCGCTTCATAACGGTTCAAGCTCATTTGGCTCATCGCGAGGCCCTTCAACGCCGGCGGATAGCCGGGACGCGCGGCGAGAGCCTTTTCAAACATGGAGATAGCCTCCTGTCCTTTGTCGGCGCTCGCCAGCGCCATTCCCATAACAGTCAATCCTTTGTAATCGCCCGGATTCGACTGGATCAGCGGCGCGAGTAAGCCTATGGCTGCATCCGCATGGCCGCGTTTCACCTCATTCGCAGCCGCCTCGTAAACGTTCTTTTGGTCTGCCGGGCGGGCCTGATCCTGAGCTGCTGATACAACGCCTGGCGCGCAAAAAACGAAGATCACGGCAGCCTTCCAGAGTTTCATGGAGCGGAAAATAATACTTGACGTTCACCGGGTCCGGTGATATTCAATATTCAACTGCAAGCGCGTACATTTTTCAAGAGGGGGCGCTCTGAGGGTGCGGTTGAAGTTGTGTTGCGCTCAAAAGCTCGTCTCGTGTTCTCTTCCACAAATCACCTCCCGTCGCTGGCGTGCGTTCCAGCAGGCGAGGTCTGAATAGGAGCAAGAACCCAAGCTCCGCAGAGAGGGATTCGATGTCGGTCCACGATGATCTGATCAGTCCAGCAGAAGGCCAGGCACCACGCAGGCGGGTATTAGTCTGGCTCACGGCACTAGCTCTTTCTGCGCCGGCAATATTGTACGGCCAGTTCACTTCGGCAATCGAAGGACGGGTCTCCGACCCATCCGATGCCGCCGTTCCGAAAGCAGTCGTTACCGTAGAAAACCCGGCAACCGGTTTGAAGCGGGTTGTAGAAGCCTCGGAGGTCGGCTACTATCGTGTCGGCTCGCTGTCGCCGGGGAATTACACGGTTCGCGTGACCGCTGCCGGATTTGATACTGCGGTGTACGAAAATGTGCTGCTCGAGAACGATCAGACCAAGACCTTCAATCTGGCGCTCAAGCTGGGCAAACCGTCAACAGCGGTAACAGTCACCAGCGAAGTACCCTTGGTCGAGACCGGCGAAGCCAAAGTCTCGGGCCACATAGACCAGAAAGAAGTGGCAAATCTGCCGCTGGTGGGCCGAAATTTCATGACCCTCGTCGTCCTGACGCCCGGTGTGACGGGTCTGCCAAGCGGCGGAGGCCAGGCATACGCACAAGCGACCGGCGATGTCTTCTCGGCCGAATACGGTGTGAACCTGAACGCGAATGGGCAGCGTGCCGAATCGAATAATTTCCAGGTGGATAACGCCTCGGTCAACGGCAGCCCGCGTGGCGGTGTTACAAATTTCAGTCCGAGTGCCGACGCCGTGCAGGAGCTGCGCGTTTCGGTAAACAACTTCTCGGCTGAGTATGGGCGTAACTCTTCGGCCATTGTAAATGCCATTACGAAGTCCGGCACCAACGATTTTCACGGAACGGCTGGCTGGTACCACACCAATAATCATCTGACTGCCCGCAACTCGGTCTTTCAGCCGCAGGTTCCCGTGTTCCAGCGGAACGAAGCAAACGGCACCATCGGCGGCCCAGTGATCAAGAACAGGCTCTTCTTTTTTGGGTCGGTAGATGTACTGCGTTCCGGCGTGGGATCGTCTTTTTCGGCTAGTGCCATTACACCGGAGTTCGCCAGTTTCATCGGGCAGCACTATCCGAACAACATTTCGGCCAAATTGGTGAGCAGCTTCCCAAGTCAGCTCGTGAAGTTGAGTGACGGCTTGACCGCCGGTACGGTGGCCGGCAGTTCGTGCTCCGGCAGCGGCTCCATCAAGACCCCAGTCGGGTCACTCCCATGCAATATGCCGCTGACCTTCAACGGCGCGTTTTCCGCAACCCTGCCGCGCAACGGGCTGCAATGGTTTACTCGCGAAGACTATTCCTTCCGCGACGGTAAGGACCGCATTTACGGCAGCGGCGGCCGGACCACTCTCGATCAGGTGGCCTTCGGCCAGCCTAACGTCTACCCGGCGTTTACGGCGCCTTCCAACGAATACACAGCTTACTGGAATGCGAATTGGACACATGTCTTCTCACCGACGATCCTGAACGAGGCCCAATGGTCCGGCACGCGCGCCTGGGGTACTGATCCGGTCAGTCACGGCGAAGTTCCACTGATCAATGTCCCCGGGATCGCGTCCTACGGCACTGGTTTTTCGGACGCCACGTTCATCCAGAACAACGAGAACTGGAACGATGTCCTGAGCATCAACCGCGGGAGCCACGCGTTCAAGACCGGCGGCATCGTCCAGTGCGGCAGCGGCTGTCCGGGAGCCGGAGCGCTGTTTCACAACACCTATACACGCGTGGTATATGACTTCAACAATATCTTCGATTTCGCCAAGGATGATCCGTTCGAGGAAACAAACATCGGCTTTGATCCGAAGACCGGTAAGCAGACAGGCCCGGATTTCCGGCCGGTGTACGTGAATTTCGGGGCTTTCTTCCAGGACGATTGGAAAGTGAAAAGGAACCTGACGTTGAGCCTGGGCGTTCGCTGGGAGGTGTATCTCAACCCCTGGGATAAAGATAATCTCTATGTCAGTGCTGAATTTCCGCAGGGCAGCAACTACTTGGAACGCATTGCGGACCTGAAGCCCGTAGTGAAGCAGCCGCACGACGGCAGTGACTGGAACAACTTCGCGCCCCGCTTCGGATTCGCATGGGACCCGCGTAGTGATGGCAAAACCTCAATTCGCGGCGGCTTCGGTATGTTTTACGACCGCGCGAGCGGCCAGTTCTATAACGATGCAGGCACTTCGTTACCGGTAATCGCTCTTGCGGTTGCGAGTAAGCAGAATGGCATTCCGCCGGTTTATGGCCTGAGCACCAGCTCAGCATCGCCATGGCTTTTCCCCGCACCTCCTATAAACGTCGGTCTCGATTCGAAGAATGGTCTGATTGGAATTCCGGCCTCCATTAGTGTATGGGACCCAAAAATGAGAGCGATGTACACGTCGAATTACTTCTTCGGAATCCAGCACAGCTTCGGAACAAACTGGGCTTTGGAAGCTAACTATGTCGGGTCGAAGGGCACCAAAACGTACATGGGTTTCGATGTGAACCGCTATTCAGGCGATCTTCTCGATGGAACGCTGAACCGCATTAATTCCAGCTTTGCCGGCATCGGTTATGGACAGGCACGAGGGAGCAGCTTTTATAACGGTGCCAACGTCAGTCTGCGCAAGCGCTATAGTCACGGCCTGGATCTGCAGGTTGCGTACACGTATGGAAAAGCGATCGATACTTCCAGCAGCTTCGGTCTCGGATTGAACGTTGTCGACGCCAATAACCTGAACGCCGAGCGTGGCCTGGCGGATTTCGACGTACGGCAAAAACTCGCTCTCAGCTTGCTTTACGAAACCCCGAGGCTGCACGGGAATGCGTTCTTCTCATTCCTGAGTGCCTGGGAGCTGGGTGCAGTGACGATTCTCCAGAGCGGCACCCCATTCGACGTATTCTGCAGCTCTTCGTTCAGCCCGGTGACGAACGCCTCGGGCGCGGTCATCGGCAACACCGGCTGTGACTACAATGCGGACGGTTTTAACCATGACCGTCCAAACGCGCCGAGCTTCGGAGGCTATCTGGGCGGCATGAGCCGCCAGCAGTACTTGGACGGCATGTTCCAGGCGAGCGATTTTCCCGCACCGGCGCCGGGGCAAGATGGCAACCTTGGCAAGAACATGTACTTCGGCCCCGGTTACGCTAATACGAACTTTAATGTCGTGAAGCATTTCCCGCTGCATATGCTCGGAGAACGCGGCGTGTTGGATTTTCGCGGCGAATTCTTCAACCTGTTTAATCGCGTGAACCTCAGCTCGATTGCGAATGACCTGTCCAGCTCCCAGTTCGGAAGAGCCACCACCGCGCTCGGCGGCCGCAACGTCCAGTTTGGCTTGCGGCTCGCTTTCTGAACTGAGCAGGCCTTACTGCGGGTGCTGTTGCCGTGCGACAGCCTGATCATACCCTTTTCTCGCCCCGGCGTTCTGCGGAGCGAGCGCTATCACCGCCCGAAATTCTTTTTGCGCGTCAGGCCATTCGCCGGCCTCCAACGCCGCTCGCGCCAGCGCGGTTCTTGCATCGGCGTGGCAAGGAGCCATCTCCACCGCGATCCGGTATTCAGGCAACGCCTCCGCCTTGCGGCCGGCCAGCTCCAGAGTCACGCCGATCTCGTAGTGAGCATCCGCCCGCTCGGGATCGAGGTTCAGCACTCGCCGGAAACACGCGATCGCCTCATTCGGATCTCCTCCCGATTCGCGCACGATACGTCCGAGCTGGAAGTGCGCATCCGGAAATCCCGGACTTGCGCTGATTGCCTGTTGCAAGGTGGAGATGGCCTCGCGAGCATGTCCGGCGCTAAATTGCTGGACCGCGGAATCGACCAGCACCATCGCCCGCCCCAAATTACGCTGCTCGGCCGTTAACGACGCGACTCGCTCGCTCTCCCGTTGCGCTTCCGCCGCGCGGCCCGCGCGCTGGTAGGCCTGCGCCAGGGTTGCATGCGCCTTGATCAGATTCGGGTTGATATGAATGGCTTTCTCGAGACTCTCGACCGCTCCATTCACGTTTTTCAGCCGGAGCTGTGCCGTGCCGAGGTTGTTGGCAGCTTCCGCGTCATTTGCCGCAAGTTCCAGCGCGCGCTGCAAGGCAGCAACCGCTTCGTCGAACTTGCCCTGATGGATAAATGTCACTCCCATCGCCCGGACCGCAGCGGCGTGCTTCGGATTCAATTCCAAGGCGCGCTTCAGCTCCGGCACCGCGGTGGTGTCTTGCCCGTCCGTCGCCAGCGCTAATCCAAGGTTGTAATGCGCGTCGGCATCATCGGCGCGGTATCGCACGGCATCGCGCAGAACGCGAACTGCTTCCTTTCGATCCACCTCGACCAGGCTGACACCCAGAGCCAGCAGATACTTTGGATCGGCCGGTTTGAGCCGGACCGCAGCGCGGAGCTCTTCCGCCGCAGCCTGAACTTTTCCCTGTCTTTTCAGGGCAACTCCGTAGTTGTAGTGTGCGTCCGCAAATTCGGGCGCCCGTTTCACGACTTCGCTCAGCAGATTGAGCTCCCCGGCAAAGTCGCCGCGCTTATGGCAGCAATCGGCCAGCATGTATCGCGCTTCCACATGAGCTGGTTGCAAGCGAAGCGCCTCTTCAAATCCGGCCATCGCTTCATCGGTTTGTCGTGCCTGATCGTACGCGAGCCCCAGGTGATACCAGACCGCCGGCTCCTTCGGATCCAGCTTTAACGCTGTCCGGAACTGCTCGATGGCTGCGGGAAGATCACCGCGCTGCGCCAGTTGGACTCCGTGCTGGTCATAAGCAGCCGCCGTTTGATCCAGCGATTGCTGTGCCACAGCGAGTACGCTTGCAGTCAGGAAAATCAGCATCCGTGTCGGGCGGGTTGGCCGGAGGCAGGGGCGCCTGCTGGGCCCGGCCGATTTGCTAAATCGGCCTATCTTGGATCTGACCTTTGTTTCGATACATTGATTTTAGTTTCCGATGCCGGTCCGCCATGGCGCCCTGGTCGCGCTGTATCCATTGTTCCTGCTATCGGTCTTCTGTATTCCCTACGATCTTTTCGCGTTTCAGGGCATGGCCACTCCGCCTCGCATCAAACGGCCTGCCCCCGCCATTCAAACCAATCTTCCCGCTATCGAAGTTGATTTTCGCGACATCGCAGAAAAGGCCGGCCTGATCGCGCCGAATGTATCCGGCTCTGAGTCGCACAAGAAATATGTTCTCGAGACGACCGGCCAGGGCGTCGGAATCTTCGATTACGACAACGATGGCCGGATGGACATTTTCGTCGTCAATGCCACCACACTGGATCGCGTTACCGGACGAGCGCCCAGCAGCCATCTCTACAGGAACCTGGGCGCTCTTCGGTTCAAAGATGTAACCGCAGAGGCGAACCTTACCCATGAAGGATGGGGCCAAGGCGTCTGCATCGGAGACTACGACAACGACGGCCGGCGCGACTTGTTCGTCACGTACTACGGCCATAGCGTCCTGTATCACAACGAAGGCAACGGCAGGTTCAGAGATGTAACTCAGGAAGCGGGCCTCAGCTCGAAGCAGATTCGCTGGGATACAGGCTGTTCCTTCTTCGACTATGATCTCGACGGGAAGCTCGACCTCGTGATCACCGGCTATGTCGATTTCGATCGAGACAAGGTGCCTCAGCCCGGCAGCAATGGCTACTGCCAGTGGAAGGGATTGCCCGTCATGTGCGGCCCGCGCGGATTGCCTGCCGGCCATAATCTTCTGTTTCACAATGACGGAGCGGGAAAATTTTCGGACGTATCACAGTCTAGCGGAATTGGAAAACGGACCGGATGCTACGGCTTCACCGCCTCCGCTTCGGACTTTGACGGGGACGGATACCCTGACCTCTATGTCGCCTGTGATTCCACACCCAGCCTGCTCTACCACAACCAGAGAAATGGAACATTTGCAGACATCGGAATACAATCGGGCGTAGCTTTGAACGAGGATGGCCAGGAACAGGCAGGAATGGGCGTTGCCATTGCCGACTACGACGAGGACGGCGCCATGGACATACTTAAGACGAACTTCAGCGAAGACGCGCTTAACCTGTACCATAACAACGGCGACGGCACGTTCGATGACCAGGTCTATCAATCGGGCCTGGGCGCGCACACGGAGTATCTGGGATGGGGGATTCACGTGTTGGATGTGGACAACGACGGGCTTAAGGATGTGCTGGTCGTCAACGGCCATGTTTATCCGGAAGTAGATGCGAGTAAGTTGGCGAGATACAAACAACCGAGGCTTCTTTACTGGAACGTCGGAGCCAGCCGGTTCAAAGACGTTTCGACTACATCCGGCTCAGGATTGACAACACCTTGGGCTTCGCGTGGTTCCGCCGTCGGCGACCTCGACAACGATGGCTCGTTAGAGGTTGTGATTAATAATCTGGGCGGGCACCCGAGTCTGCTCAAGAATTACGGAAAGCGTGGAAACTGGCTGCTCGTGCAGTGTATAGGAACGCATTCGAACCGGGACGCCATAGGCGCGCGCATCTTCGTGTATGTCGAAAATCGTCGTATCTCCGGCGAAGTGCAAACCGGTACGGGCTTTCTTTCCCAAAATGATTCCCGCCTGCACTTTGGACTTGGCCGCAGCAGGACCTACGATCACATCGAAGTAGTCTGGCCCGGCGGCTCGCGAGAACGTTTCAGCGGGGGCGATGCAAACCGGATCGTGACCTTGAAAGAAGGCCGCGGTACGCCCCTTGCTCAATCAACCTCTGAACAGCGGCCTCATCGTAGTTCCGAAACGCCGCCCTCCGCTCGCCCATGACCGGCCGCGCCGCAGGCGCAGTCTTCCTATCATTCACCGCGCTCTGCTACTTCGTTTTCGCCATAACTCCCGAGACAGCCAGCCCGGTCACGTTTACCGATGTTGCCGGTGCTGCAAACATCATGTTCAAACACGACAACGCGGCGACCCCGTTGCGCTATCTCATCGAAACCATGGGTGCCGGCGCGGCGTGGATTGATTTTGACAATGACGGTTATCTCGACCTGTATCTCGTCAACAGCGCGGCGACGAAGGCATATGCAGCGCCGCATCCCTTGAGATCGGCCCTGTATCGGAGCAACCGCGATGGAACATTTACGGAGGTAACGGAAAAAGCAGGCGTAGCTGCTGAAGGCCTGTTCGGAATGGGTGTCGCCGTAGGCGATTACGATAATGACGGCTTCGAAGACCTGTACGTCGTGGGCTACGACAGATCAATTCTTTATCACAACAACGGCAACGGCACGTTCACCGACGTCACCGAGAAGGCCGGGGTGGCGAATCGCCACAAGTGGGGGTCGAGCGCCGCATGGTTCGACTACGACCACGATGGCAAGCTCGATTTGATCGTCGCAAATTACGTAGACTTCACGCCCGAGCGCAATCTCATCTGCTTCCAACAGGGACACAAATCTTATTGCCATCCGAATAAGTATCACGGCCAGACACCCACCCTGTTTCACAACCAGGGCGGCGGGGTTTTCAAGGACGTAAGTGTCGCTTCAAAAATCGGCTTGAAACCCGGCAACGGCCTGGGCGTTGTCTGCTTCGACTACAACGGCGATGGCTGGACAGACGTGTTCCTCGCCAACGATTCAATGGAAAACTTTCTTTACGCGAATAAGCGAAACGGCGCCTTCGAGGAGGTAGGGATGGAAGCCGGCGTCGCCTTCGGCGAAGATGGCAAAGCAGAAGCCGGCATGGGCACGGATGCGGCCGATTTCGACCGGGACGGCCTCCCGGACTTGTTTGTAACGCATCTCGACCTGGAATACAATCGCCTTTACCGCAACCAGGGTAAAGGAACTTTTGAAGACGTTACGTTTACGGCTAAGCTCGGTGCAGGAACGTTCAAGATGAGCGGCTTCGGAACTCGCTTTTTCGACTATGACAATGACGGATGGCGCGACCTTTTCATCGCCGATGGCCATGTTCTCGACAACGTTCAACTCTTCCATGCAGGCACCGAGTACGCCGAGCCGAAAGTCGTCTACCGGAACACGGGTGGCACGTTTCAGGACGTGACTAAGCAGCTCGGACCGGATCTGGCCGTCCCGCGGGTAAGCCGCGCGGCCGCCTTTGCCGACTATGACAACGACGGCGATGTCGACGTGCTCGTGACCAATAACGGCGACCGACCTCAGCTGTTTCGCAACCAGGATGGGAATCGTAATCACTGGGTGGAGGTTCGCCTCATTGGCACGCGATCGAACCGGGATGCCGTCGGCGCGAAGGTGAAGCTTGTGGCCGGCAACGTAACGCAAAAGGACGAGGTAAAGGGAGGGATGAGCTATCAGGCGGCTCATGACCCGCGACTTCACTTCGGACTAGGCCAGGCTACACGCATCGCCGCTTTGGAAATTTTATGGCCAAGCGGGACGGTTACTAAGCTCACCGATCTCGCCCCTGACCGCTGCATCTCAATCGAAGAAGGCAGAGGTGAAGTCCCGTCGCATTTTCCTCCTTTTAAAGAAAGGACCCCGTGAACAGAAGAACGTTCCTTCAAAAGGCCGGCATGGCTGCGAGCGTTCTTCCGTCCGCCCGGTTCGCCAAAGCCGCGACACCCGTACACGAAATTCGAATCGCGTCGGTTGGCCCGTACACGACAAGAATAGGCCTCATACCGTTAACAAACGGCCATCCGGTAGACATCAATTCCGATGGCTCCTTACTCAGTGACGCGTGGCCCTCGAGTACTACCGTTCTCCATGATTCTTTAACGACCGAGCCTGTTCAAGCAGGTAGTCACCGGATTCAGATCTCATACGATCCGCTGACGTTCTCAATCCTCACGCACGATGGCAATCTGGTTCAGAAGCTGAAGGTGGACGAGGACCAGGGAACCGTCTCATTCGCAATTGGTTCCGAGCGCTTGTTCGGCCTCGGTGAAGGAGGCCCTCAATTCGACCGCCGCGGCTCCGTGTATGCGATGCATAGCGGTCAGGGAGGCTATCAGCTTCGCACTCACGGCGGGCGTGTTCCGATTCCTTGGCTCATAGGCACTTCCGGGTGGGCGATGTTCTTTCACCACCCGTTCGGCACATTTGATCTGACGGGAAGCGAGGGCAAGTTCCAGCCCATCGGACGCGACAAAGCCTTTCCTCTCGATCTCTTTGTCGTCGGCGCACGCGAACCGGATCTGATCATGGCCGAATATGTGCGCTTGACCGGACACGCGGAGATGCCTCCGCTTTGGTCCTTCGGTTACCAGCAGTCTCATCGCACATTGGCCGGCCGCGAAGAAGTACTCGAAGAGGCCCGGACATTTCGCGAGAAAAGACTGCCGTGCGACGCGCTGATCTATCTTGGGACCGGCTTCTGCCCGTCTGGCTGGAATACGGAGAACGGGTCGTTCTCCTGGAATCGGGATGTTTTTTCCGATCCAAAAGCAATGCTCGACGAGTTACACGGGCAAAATTTCAAAGCCGTCCTCCACGCCGTGATTCTTTCGCGCAGATTGCGCGGCACCGTGCATGACCCCTGCGACCTGGCCTCTTTTGATGAGGAGCAAGCGAGTTGCTATTGGGACATGCATCGCCGTGTATTCGCGGACGGTGTGGATGGCTGGTGGCCTGACGAAGGCGACCCGCTCGATATCCCGTCGCGCCTCACCCGCATCCGCATGTATTGGGAAGGACCGCAGATCGACCGTCCCAACGAACGCCCCTATGCGCTCCATCGCAACGGCTACGCAGGAATGCAGCGCTACGCCGCATTTCTCTGGT
Organism: Bryobacteraceae bacterium; assembly: GCA_036557345.1. GTDB lineage: Bacteria > Acidobacteriota > Terriglobia > Bryobacterales > Bryobacteraceae > Bog-105. The sequence continues at coordinate 2,643 of DATBHS010000189.1, read as the reverse complement.
CGGGAGATGTTTACTCCACGTGGGAGACGCTCCGCACGCATGTCCCGGTCGCCATTAATACCGGGCTCACAGGCATTCCGTATTGGGGCACGGACATCGGCGGCTTTGTCCCGACAAAGGAACTCACCGGTGAACTGTACGTTCGATGGTTCCAGTTTGGTTCCTTTTGCACCCTGTTCCGCTCGCACGGCCGTACCTGGAAGCTGCGCCTGCCTTGGGGCTGGGACACCGGAGAATTGGGTCCGAATGAAATCAGCAGGTACGAGGAGGCCCAAAATCCGGATCCCAGCGAGCTGCACAACAGCCAGGTCGAGCCAATCTGCCGGAAGTACCTGGAACTGCGTTACCGTCTGCTGCCGTATCTATATAGCGCGGTGCGGGAGTGTTGCACAACAGGAATGCCGGTCATGCGCTCGCTTTGGCTTCACTATCCCGAAGATCCGGTAGCGGTCAATTGCGGTGACGAGTATCTGTGGGGCCGCGACATCCTGGTCGCGCCCGTTACCGTGAAAGGAGCAACGAACTGCCAGGTTTATTTGCCGAAGGGGGCCTGGTACGACTTTTGGACCGAAGAGAACGTCGAAGGCGGTCGGGAGATCAGCCGGCGCGTGGACCTGGCGACGATTCCTCTTTACGTGCGTGCCGGCGCGATCCTGCCTCTCGGGCCGGTGAAGCAATTTACCAGTGAAAAGACGGATGAGCCACTCTCGATCTCCGTATTTCCCGGAAACAATGCATCGTTTCTCCTGTATGAAGACGACGGCGTCTCATTCGGCTATCGCAAGGGCGAATGGATGGGACTGAATCTGTCATGGAATAACCAGGAACGTGTCCTGACTTTGAGCCTGGCAGCGGGCTCCCGGCTGTTACATCCCGGACCAAGAATTCTCAGAGCTCGCGCATTGCCCGCCCGAGACTTCAGAACCGTTCACTTCGAAGGTCGTCCTCTTAAAATACGGTTGTAAAGGGCGGCATTTTTTCAGCTAGTCTGCTATCCTCAAACTGTCCCTTCTAAAAAGAAAGCGAGGCGTCGAAATGAAGATTCCCACCGATCGCAGCCAATCCGGCAAAATTCGGCGTTTTGCTCCAGACGGACATTGACCGCCTTCCTATCGCCTCACTACCTGTGAGCTGAAACGGGCGTTCCGTTCGGGAACGTATCCGCCGATATTCCAGCCAACCCGTAAATTCCTTTTGCGTCTGCGGACCCTCGCGTCCCGGCGCCTGCATGATTTTGGTTCGTTGATCGAAATGTATGCTCAGCTCACCCAATAAGAACGCCATAACAGAAGTACTCGCCTTCCTGTACCGGCACTGGAAGCGCGAATGGAGAACCGTCGCCGCAATCGCCTTCAGCATTTCTGTCGCAACGGTCGCCGATCTCTTTCTGCCCGTCTTCTCCGGACAGTTGATTGACGCCATCACGCAGCGAGGTGTACCGCAGCAGCAGGCGTTTTATCACGCTTTGCTTCCGGTGGGGGCCATGGCCCTGCTCGGTATTGTGCTGATCGGAACACGGCACGGCGCGTTCCTGGGCATCTCGGGCCTCACGGTGCGGCTCATGTCTCGAATGGCTTCGGACGCTTTCTGGCGCGTGCAACGCCTTTCAACCGACTGGCACGCCAACAACTTCGCCGGCTCCATCGTGCGCCGTATCACGCGCGGCATGTGGGCTGCCGACCTGATGGACGATACGCTTTTGCTCGCGCTGCTTCCGGCATTGATCGCGCTCGCCGGCTCTTCCTTCGTATTGGGCGCGCGCTGGCCGAGCATGGGCGTTCTAGTCGCGATCGCGGCGAGTTCCTACGTGATCATCTCCATCGCGCTGGCGGTTGGCTACGTGGCGCCCGCGGCTCGTCTGTCAAACGCACAGGACACGCGCGTCGGAGGCACGCTGGCCGATTCAGTCACGTGTAACGCCGTGGCGAAATCATTCGGCGCCGAATCTCGCGAAGATCTCCGTCTCGCCCGGGTCCTGGCGAAGTGGCGGGCGCGTACCTACCGGACCTGGACCTTCGGCACGCGCAGCGGTTCCGTGCAGCTCACGGTGCTGCTCGGCCTGCGTACGCTTGTTGCACTGTACGCGCTTGTCCTTTGGCGGAGCGGAGCCGCGACCGTGGGAGATGTGACCTTCATTCTCACCAGCTATTTCATCGTGCACGGCTATCTCCGCGACGTGGGCCAGCACGTGGCAAACCTGCAGCGCAGCATCAACGAAATGGAGGAGCTGGTAGGACTCGAACGCGAGCCGCTCGGCATTGAGGATCGCCCGCATGCGGAGCCTCTGCGGGTGAGAGAAGGCGCCATCGTCTTCGATCGCGTCACGTTCCAGTACGGGCGCCATCTGACGCCTCTATTCAACGAGCTCTCGCTACGTATCCGGCCCGGTGAGCGTGTCGGCCTGGTCGGCCATTCGGGCTCGGGGAAAAGCACCTTCGTCAAGCTTCTTCACCGCCTCTACGACATCAACGAGGGCCGGATTCTGATCGATGGGCAGGACATCGGGCACGTGACCCAGGCGTCGTTGCGCGCTCAACTGGCGCTCGTTCCCCAGGAGCCGATTTTGTTTCACCGCACACTCGCTGAAAATATCGCCTATGGACGGCCGGAAGCGAGCCGGCGCGAGATCGAACAGGCGGCCCG
>DATBHS010000188.1:0-3804 GCA_036557345.1 Bryobacteraceae bacterium | reverse complement strand
TTTCGGTCGGAACCGTGCGCTAGAAGCTAGCGCGCAGCATGAACTGCATCTGCCGCGGCGTGCCGGTACCCACGGGAGACGTATTGATCGTCGAAGTAATGACGCCGAATTGCGCCGGTACCGTAATGTCGCCGGAAGGCTGAGCGTACTGGGCTCGATTAAAAGCATTGAAAACTTCCCATCGAAACTCTAGCGAGAATCTCTCCGTAATTGTGAATTGTTTTGAGAGACCCAGATCGAGTTGATAAAAATTCGGCCCACGAGCGATGTCACGACCCGCATTTCCAAATGTTCCATCGGCGGGAACGGCGAAAGCTGCCGGGTTGATCCATTGTGAAGGCGTCGAGCCTCCTGGAGGCGTAAGCGACACACCCGGGACGAAATCGGGCCGTTGGTTCACTGTGTAGCCGTATGGCACATCTGCCGCTGGACGACTCAGCGTCACATTCACTGGCAATCCGCTGCGCGCGGTTACGATTGCAGAAAGCATCCAGTTCCCCAGAATCAAGCGGGCGATGCCGGGCTGAGACAAATATTTCTTTCCTGCTCCGAACGGCAAATTGTAGACCGAGTTGACAGTGAAGAAATGCCGGATATCCTGTGCGCTTGAGGCCCGCTCGCAACTCCGACAAAAGGGATCCTGCGGCGAAATGATATCTGCCTCGCCGCCACCGAGTGAGCCGTCGTTTATCGCGTGCGACCACATATAATTCGCTCCGAAAATCCAGTCCGCTGCCAAATGCCGCTGGGCCGAGATGATCAAGGCCTGGAAGGAATTGTTACTGTCGTTGGTGCGATACTCAACTTGGCCAAGGTCCGGGTAAGGCCGCGTGCCTGTCGCGGGATTCAGAATATTCTCATACGTGATCGTTTGTAGATCCGTGCCTTTGTTTCCGGTATAGGAAAGGGTTCCCGTTATGTGCAGGGGTAAATCCTGCTGCAGGGAAATTCCCCATTGCGAGCTGTATTCGTCCTTCCGGTTGCGATTTTGCGCCCGGGGCGAAAGGATACCCGTAGCGGATGCGAGAAACGGATCGAGTGGATACGCGAGTCCCGGAGTCTGCTTTGCGGTAAGTGAGTAGCGTGCCTGGTCGTTGGACGCAGGCAGGTTCTGATCCTCCAACTGTCCGTCGCCGTGGTAGAGACCAAAGCCCGCACGCACGACTGTCTTGCCCTGAAACCTGGCCGGGGCCCAGGCGACCGCGACCCGCGGGTCGAGATCGTTCGTCCTTGGATAACTGAATTGCGCGCCTGGGGCACAGAAGCCGCCGCACGTGGCGAAATCGAAGGGAATCGCCCGTCCGTCTTCCTCGTGAAACACATTGAAGAACTGATATCGCAAGCCCAGATTGAGCGTCAGACTTGCCGTTGCTTTCCATTCATCCTGCAAGAAGCCGAAGGCCTGGTTCTTGCGTAATCGCTTCAGCGGCAGCGCATCGGTAACAGCGGCAGTATTCATCTGGTTCAACAGAAAAGCGGCCGGATTGGTGTACGTCAGAGTTCCAGTCTCGGAACTCGCCGGGTCCATGTAGACCCTCCGGCCCTCTGCGCCGGCTTTAAACATATGACGCCCCATTGTCCAGGAGACATTGTCCAGCAGCGAAACCGACGTATCGTCTTCCTCGCGAGTCTGGGCGGCGCTCAACGGCGTGAAACCACTCACCTGAAGCGTATATGGCACTCCGGTCTGGTTAGCTGTGCGGGAGAACACCTGATTGAAACCGACTTTTGTTTCATTCAGCACCGTGGGAGACAGCACCTGAGCGACGTTCAGAACACCATTGATCGGACGGTTATCGGTGACCTGACGATCCTCCAAATTGTTCAGAGGCACGTCGCTCACTTCCTCGTCTACGTTGACTCGGAGAAACGCGTTAACGGCGGAGGAGAAGCGATGATCAAGACGGATCATACCGGAGGTCTCGTCTGTTCGCTGCGGGCTTAATCCGACGAACCGGTCGATAGCGGAACTGTCCGATTGAGGCGTCGTTCCAGCCGGATAAGCGTTAATGAGCGGCGCCAGTTCCGGCGACGTCTTGAGCACGGCATCGCGATAGCTCGCACTGGGAGTAAAGCCTGTAAGGGCTTGATCGAGCCGCTGACGATAGGCTTCGAAGGCGACGAAAAAGAACGTTTTGTTCCGCACCAGAGGGCCTCCCGCATTTGCCCCGAACTGGTTCAGCCGGAAGGGTTGCTTGCGTGAGGCGAAAGGATTCCGCGCATCAAACACATCATTTCTCAAGAATTCGAACAATTCGCCGTGCACGAAATTGGTGCCGCTCGGGGACGCCAGCACCATCTGACCACCGGTGCCATCGGCCGAATCGGCTGTATACAGAGTGGAATCAACTTTGAATTCGTTGATGGCCGAAGTGGGAATAGCCAATCGAATTCCAGTCTTCTGGGGCTGATTCGAAATGCCCGTTGCGTCCACACCATCGAACGTAATATTGTTATCGTCGCGTCCGTGCCCTGCAAAACGAACCGTACGCTGATCGGATGTACCCGCGTCGGTCGCACCGGGGATCAACGGAAGCAGATTTGCCCAGTTTCGACCGTTGATCGGCAGATTATCAATCTGCCCTTGCACCATTCTTGCTTGCACTGCGGCAGAGGTTTGATCAATTTCGCTCGCAGCCGAGCTTACGTCCACCTGGACCTCTTTGCCTGCCAGAACAAGTTGGAAATCGAGGACCCTTTCCTGGCCGACCAGCAGTTCGACATTCGTCTTCGATTTCTCAAATCCAGTCCGCGAAACTGTAACTGAATAACTGCCGATTGGCAGTTCCAAAACCGAGTACGTGCCGGCCGAACCGGTTTGGGTGCGCCTGCTCCAGCCGGTCTCTCGCTGTTCAATATCGATGATGGCGTCGGGCACCGAACGACCGGACGGATCTCGCACGCTTCCTGAAATCGCGGCTTGTGCGGTCTGCGCCAACGCAGTCGAAGGCGCAACGGAACATTCGGGAATCACGATCAAAGCAAACGAGAGCGCGAAAGTTTTTAGCGACATCGAAATAGATTCACTTATTATTTCTTTCGGAGTGTGAACAAACCTCTCCCCGATCATCGGGGAGAGGTTTTCGCAGCCGGAATGCGTCTTAGTCGTCCAGGTCAGCGGTGGGAGCCGGGTTGTTGAACTCGCTTGGGGGGCGAACCTTGCTCTCGCCGGGGTATGGCCGTTTAAAGCCGGTCGCCATGTACCAGTTCAGATGGTTGACCGTATCCGGGTCTTCGGCGTCGGGCTTGGTCAGTTTGCCGGCGAAGATCTGCTCCTTTTTCTTGAGCCAAGCCGTCCTCAAGGCCTTGACCGCGGCGCTGTCAGTCGAGCTGGCTGTGCTCGTTGTAACGCCCTGGTCCAGCGGAATCTGGCTCTTCACGTGCGTCCACGGCCTGAAGTTCTCAGCGGGCGGCATGCCCTTGACGAAAGCTGTCCTCATCGGTGACGCTACGAGGTCGAACTGGTTCATGGGCGGCAGACCGAGGATTTGCTCGATCGTTCGAGTCATGTTGATTTGTGTGTAGTAGGTGTGATCGGTAGGTCCGTCCTGCATGGCGTACGGGCTGACGATATAGCCTGGGCTGCGGTGACCGTCGACGTGATCGACGCCGTTCTGCGCGTCGTCTTCTTCAATAAAAATTGCCGACGTAGACCAGACGTTGCTGTGGCTGATGTAGTCGATGATGCGACCGATGGCCAAGTCATTATCGGCCTGTTGGGCTTCGGGAGTTGGCGGCCCGCCGGTGTGGTCATCGATCACCCACAAGACGCTCAGCGCGGGTACCGTACCGGCCTTCACGTCA
>DATBHS010000187.1:0-12591 GCA_036557345.1 Bryobacteraceae bacterium | reverse complement strand
TCATTGATCCAGCTCACATCGCCGTTATCCCCGCCCAGTGTGCCGAGGTCCTTAAGGACTCCACGTTCCCACAAGAACGGGTGAAAAATCAGGTTTCCTTTTAATGACGACAGCCCAATGACCTGACCTCGATTGTTTAAGCCCTCGGCATAAGCCAATGTTCCGCCCAGGCTGCCGAGATCGGTCATCCGGCGATCCTGCCAAAGAAAGGGATGGACAGTCGGCTGCCCTGTGTCCGGATTTGGAATGTCGCCTGTGTACGAAGACCCTGACACCTGGCCGCGATTGTTACGTCCAAACGGCGTTGCATCGGGTCCACCAAGCGTGCCGATGTCGCGCATCACTCCGTTCTCCCAGACAAATGTTCGGGTTTGCGTTCCAAAGCCAAACATAGAGAAGGGATCCGGTACCGTGTTCGCCGATGCGCCGATCACCAGACCCCGATCGTTAATCGCTGTCGCCAAGCTTTCGGTCCCGCCTAATGTGCAAAGATTGATCATCTTGCCGTCCCTCCAAAGCACGGCGCGTGCTTCTGGAAAGCCGGTCAAAGGATCGATCTTGCCGTTCGAAGACAATCCCACGATGTCCCCTCGCTCATTGATTTCGGAGGCGTTGCTGCTATTTCCGCCCGGAAGCGCGCCTAAATCAACAAGGTTTCCCCCTTGCCAGTGAAACACGTGCGAGATGAAGCAGTCCACATTGAAACAGGTAGGGTCGGGAGTAGAAGTATCGGCAGCACCTGTAGCGATTCCCCTGTTATTCACCGTCCGAGCGCCAATAAAGTCAGCAGAAGCATAGCTAGTCGGGCCGCCAAACGTGCCCACGTCGATAAGCCTATAACGTGGGTACCTGCCGTTTGTCTCCGTTTGCTCATTCTGTGCGGATAACAAAGCCGGCGCCGCCGTCAGAACGAGGAGTGTGATCGCAACCATCCAAGGCTTGTTCATTTTCATTTCGTTCTCCTTCCGCAGCCATTCTGTTGGGCTGCCATGTAGCACACTCTGCTCCAGCCGCGGATGCGGTTCAATGGTATGGCCCTGATACGCACCTGATATGCATCTGACCGGCCGCGGCAAGCCAGACTGTAAGCTAACCGGGCATGTAATTCGCTTTCAATCGTTTGAAGTGAATCTCCGGTCCGGAGAACTGCTCAAAGGCGGCGAGAAGATCAGGCTTCCGGAGCAGTCGTTCCAGATTCTGACGATGTTGTTGGAACGCCCTCGGGAGGTAGTGACGCGGGCTGAGATTCGGAAACGACTCTGGCCAAACGACACCGTCGTGGAGTTCGAAAACAGCATTCATGCCGCTGTCCGCAGGCTGCGGCTGGCCTTGGGCGACCCTGCGGATGCACCGCAATACATCGAAACGCTGGCGCGTCGCGGCTACCGTTGGATGCTGGCGGCCGAGGCGATGGAGGTCACTCTGGATCGCCAACCCGCGCAGCCTGCGGAGCCCGCTACACCAGAACCGGAATCGCCCGCCGCACACCTCATCGGCAGGAAAGTCTCTCATTATCGGGTGCTCCACATTCTCGGGGGTGGGGGAATGGGAGTGGTCTACGCGGCGGAGGATCTCAAACTTGGCCGCCGCGTCGCTCTAAAGTTCCTTCCCGAGGAATTGGCCAATGATCGTTCAGCCATTGAGCGCTTTGAGAGGGAAGCCCGCGCGGCCTCGGCCCTGAATCACCCGAATATCTGCACCATTCATGGAGTGGAAGAGCACGAAGAGCAGCCATTTATTGTGATGGAAATGCTCGAGGGTCGGACGCTTCGGGAGCTGATCTCTGCGGACGCTGGATCTGGACCACATAGAAGCGCTGACAAGGAAACGCTGCCGATTCAGACGCTACTAGACATCGCTATTCAAACTCTCGAGGGGCTCGATGCAGCCCATCAGAAGGGCATCATTCACCGGGACATCAAGCCGGCGAACATCTTTGTGACGGCCTCGGGGCAGGTGAAGGTACTGGACTTCGGTTTGGCTAAGCAAGAGGCCGACAGACTGGAGCAGAGGTCATCCCCGGGAGCGGCGGACCGAAGCTCGGGGCATCCGAACCTCACGCGCACCGGAGTCGCGTTGGGGACGGCGGGCTACACGTCGCCGGAGCAGGTGCGAGGCGAGAGGTTAGATGCGCGGACGGATTTGTTTTCATTTGGTTTGGTGCTGTATGAGATGGCTGTGGGACAACGTGCATTCACGGGAGAGACGGCGGCCATTCTCCATGAGGCCATCCTTCACCACGCGCCCACGCCGGTTCGAGCGCTGAATCCGCGAGTGCCGGCCAAGTTGGAAGAAATCATCGATAAAGCTATCGAAAAGGACCGTCACGCACGCTATCAGACCGCTGGGAAGATCCGCAGCGATCTCGAACTCCTAAGACGTAAGGCGCCGCCGCGACATGGGACACGGTGGTGGGCGGCAGGTTTGGGGGGCGCTGCCCTGCTGATGGCAGCTGCGCTTTTCTGGGTTGCAACACGCCATCCCTCTCCGCCTACTGTTCCGTCCGAGATCAATTTGCGGCAACTGACGGCCAATTCTGCCGAGAACCATGTTCTCAGCGCAGTGATATCGCCCGACGGGAACCGTTTGGCGTATTCCGATATCCAGGGATTGCACGTGAAGAATATCGAGTCCGGTGAAGTTCATGGCGTGGCTCAGCCGCAGGCCCTCAAGAGCCGGGACGTCGAGTGGGAGTGTGTCGCCTGGTTCCCGGATGGCGCGACGGTTATTGCCAACGCGTACCCTTCGGGAATTGGCCCAACTTGGTTTTCGCCGGGAAGTAGTATCTGGACGCTTCCGTTGCGCGGCGGAAGTGCACGCAAGCTGCGTGACGATGCTGCTGCATACTCGATCTCCGCAGATGGCTCCGGAATCTCATTTGGAATGCACAAGGGCAGGTTGGGGGAGCGGGAACTATGGCTTATGGGACCGGCAGGAGAACATCCACGAAAACTTTACGAAACGGACGAAAACAGCGCGATTGGCGGCAACACATGGTCGCCCGATGGTAAACGAATCCTCTACCCATACATTGATGCCGCAGGCCATTCGTTCGTCAGCCACGGTATCGAAGCGGGTTCGCCCCACACCGTAATTCCTCGGTCGCAAGCGCTCGGAATCCTTCAGATCTGGTGGTTGACGGATGGACGCCTGATTTATGCGAGAAATGAGACACAGGCTATCGACAACATTTCGAATTTATGGGCAGTGCGGCTAGACGGGCATACAGGTGAAGCGCTCGAGAAGCCAAAGCGGCTGACGAACTGGACCGGTTTCGACGTTGTTTCTATTAGCGCCACGACGAATAGCAGGCGGCTAGCTTTTCTTCAATGGGCATTTCACGAAACGATATATGTAGCTGATCTCGGGGCGGATGGAGCGCGCCTGCGCAATCCGACCCATTTCACATTGACGGAAAGCAGAGACTTACTCGCCGATTGGACTCAGGACAGTAGAGCAATTATCCTCTGGTCCAACCGGACCGGGCGCGACGAGATTTACAAACAGTTTCTGAATCGGGATACGCCCGAATTGATTGTGACAGAGCCGGGTGGTATCGCAACGGCCCGGGTGAGTCCGGATGGCAAATGGATTTTTTACGTCACGAGAACGATGACAGGCGAAGCTTCTGGTTCGCCACAACTTGAGCGGGTGCCCATCACGGGCGGAGCTTCACAGAGGATGTTTCCAGTCAGACCTGGAAGTTCAATTCTGTGTGCCAGATCTCCCTCTCAAATTTGTGCGATTGCTGAGCGGAGCGAGGACGCCGGGCAAATCATCGTGACCGCTTTCGATGCTCTGGAGAGGCGGGGTTCTGAACTGATCCGACTCGATCTCGATCCAGCAAGCGACTTTTGGGCCGTCGATCTCTCGCCTGACGGCACCCGTATCGCGGCACTGAATAATCCTGCAGGACCAATCCAAATCCTTTCTTTGCACGCGAAATCGATGCAGGTCATTCGTCCGAGAGGCTCGAACAACCTGCAGTTCGTCCACTGGGCTTCGAACGGAGGCGGACTGTATGTTTCTACCGGAGCGCGAAAGGCGAGAGCGCTCTGGCACCTCGACCTGCAGGGAAACGCGAATCTCCTGTGGGAAAACCGGGGCGGCAATTGGGCCCCCGGGATCCCATCTCCAGACGGCCGCCATATAGCAATACAAAGCTCCGACGATACCTCAAATGTGTGGATGATGGAGAATTTCTGAGGCGCGTATCTCACAAGTCAGGTGTCGGCAGGGTGCCGACACGGCAGCGACGAGTCGCGGCGCCACTATGAGCGATGACAGACTGTCTGAAACTGGAAGTGGCGAAAAATACAGGTTACGTCTCAGCGGGCTACCAAAGCGTGCTTCTCTTTGCAACTCTCCGAGCAGTAGTAGAAAGTCTGACCGGAAACCTGACGCCGATAAGAGGTTGATTCCGCTACATAGGTGCCGCAAACCGGATCCTTGTGAAGCTCGTTGCCTTTGGGAGGGCCCTCCGGCGCGCTCTTGGCAGCGTCTCGATCCTGTCGCGCGCGTTGGGAAGCCGGAGAAGAAGCATTGGCTATGCCGCGCATCACGCTGGTCAGTATGGCCCGCGCGGCCATCGCAACGATGATCGTGATCAGCAGTTCAATAACAACGCGGATCATTTCGTTAAGGAGCGGCCGAAGACCCAGCGGATGCCCGGCCGCTCAAATTTCGATCTGATTACTTCTTCTTGCCTGCGCCCGGAACCTTGATGTTGGTTTGGACCTTCTCGCCCATGGCCTGCAGCATAGCGGTGGCTTCCTGGGCGTGTTTCCCGCTCGGCTCGATTTCCAGATATTTCTTCAGAGCGGTTGCAGTGTCCGGAGGATAGGTTTGCTGACCGGTCTTCGGATCGACAGATCCCTTCATCATGAGCAGGCTGCCGTATTGATACCAAGCCTCCGCGTAGTTTGGATCCGCATCGGTCGCTTTCTTGAAGAAATCCGCAGCCTCGGCCGGGTGCCCGCTATTCACCATGTTGGCGCCCATGTTGAAGTAGGCTTTCGACGCCATCGCCGGGTTCAGTTGAGCCGCTTTGTTCAGCGCTTCGGTGGCTTCAGGCATCTTCTTTTGGGCCCCATATATGTTGCCCATCTGGTTATATACGGCTGCGTCGTCCGGCTTTATAGCCAGGCCCTTCTTGTAAGCTTCGATCGCCTGATCGTACGATTTGTTCTTTTCATCTCCGGTCTGGGTACCCGCCAAGCCTGTGTACGCTTCACCCAGGCTGTCCCAAATGGCGACCTGGTTGGCATCCATCTGGGCGGCTTTGTTCAAATTCTCGATGGCGGTGTTATAGTCTGCGGCCTTTTTTGCCGGATCCGTTTCGGCGGGAGCAGCCTTCAACGAATTCTGGGCCAGGTTGTAGGTGTCGTTTAATGCCTTGTTCTTCTTGATCGCCTCGGAATTCTTTTTCAGTTGCTCCTCATATTGTTTTTTCTGCTCTTCCGACATGCCGCGGGCCTGCTCTTGGGTCAATTGCCCGCTTTCGTTGGCGGCTTGGGCTGCAGCCTGTTGCTGCTTTGCCCGCTGCCCGTCAAAATTGACCTCTGTCGATTCGCCGTATTTCGATTGAACTCCGTTTACGCGATCGACGACCTGGCCGTTGATCGAGCAGGTAATATCGTACTTTCCATAAGGCAGGCCGGTGTAGAGCCAGTGCCCCTTTTTGTCGGATTTGACCGTGTAGTGGCCCTTGATATCGGTGCGGGTGAGGTCGATGACCGCGCCTTTGTACGGCTGGCCGTCCGGACCCTTCACTTGGCCCTCGAGAGTGGTCGTCTGGGCCCAGGCGCTACAGGCCACCAGGAGAAAGAAACCACCTGAGAGAAGAATACGTCGCAACTGGGCGTAGACCATTCTTTTTACCTTTCCTTCCGTGAGATTCGGCCTAAAACTACTATAGCGTTCGATAGCGATACTACTATAACCTCTGACGCTGATCGAGCGTGATCTGAAATATAGACGAAAAACGCGTATGAAAGGTGATGAAGCGTAAAGGTGTGCGGGTACGGCAAGACTCTCGCAACTTCGGTCTTGATCGCAGCATCTTGTTGAATAGGTTCGGGATAGTGGGTAAAATGCAAAGCTTCGTGGGTTCATTGATGGGGCGGGGTCGGTTGGCCGCTATAGCTTGCCTCACAGTTGCGGCAGCCGGATTGCCGCTCGCGGCGCGTGATCTGGCAAGTGCCGAAAGTTTGTATACGCACACAGACTACGAAGGTTCTTTGGCCTTATTGGACAAGCACAGCGCGGATCCGAAGATCAACTTCCTAATTGGCCGCGACTATTTCATGCTCGCGGAGTTCAAGAAGTCGAGCGAGTACTTAGAGAAGGCCACCGAAGGCGCTCCCGGGAACTCCGAATATATGGACTGGCTCGGCCGCGCGTTCGGCAAGAGAGCGGAAACTTCGAACATGGTAGCGGCCCCCGCGTTTGCCTCCAAAGCGCGGCAGGCGTTCGAGCGTTCCGTGCAGTTGAATCCAAAGAACAGCGACGCACTCAGTGATCTCTTCGACTATTACCTCGAGGCGCCTGGATTTTTAGGGGGCGGATTCGACAAGGCTGCGCGAATCGCGGATCAGGTCGCGGCGATCGATCCTTCCGAAGGATTCTTCGAGAGATCGAAGCTGGCGCAAAAACGCAAGGAATACCAGCGCGCCGAAGAGCAACTCCGGCAGGCGGTGGCAGTGGCTCCTCGCAGTGTAGGTCAACTGATCGAACTGGCCAAGTTCCTGGCGAAGCAGGGCCGGGCGGGCGAAAGCGATGCTGTACTCGAAGAGGCCCGCACGATGTCGCCCGAATCGCCGCGTGTATGGTTTGCGCAAGCCGACATCTATATCAGGGAAAAGCGAAATTTGAGCGAGGCAAGGAACCTGCTCGAGAAATACCTGCAAGCGCCGGTCACCTCTGACGATCCACCTAAAGAAGAAGCTCTTCGTCTACTGAAACAGGCGGGCGGCGTCTGATCTTGTAAATGAACCTGACCGAGGCGGTTAACTTCAGCCTGCAGGCCTTGCGGGCGAACCGGCTTCGGACCTTCCTTACCGCCCTCGGTCTCATTATCGGGAATGCTTCGGTCATTCTCGTAGTCACCATTTCCCTTGCCGGCAAGAATCTGATTCTCGATCAGATACGCGGAATCGGCTCGAATCTCGTCTATGCCGATTACGAAGCGGGCGGGGAAAATGTCGCCCAGGTTGAGGCCGATTTTGTCAAGCTAGCCGACGTCCAGGCCATCCGTGACGAATTGGGAGGAGCAATCGTAGCCGCGACCGCGGTCATGAACACACACGAGCACATTGTCGTCAATGGCAAGGTGCGCGTGGTTACGGTAGACGGCGTCGATGAGCAGTACGCCACCGTTCGCAATTTAATTATCCTGGCCGGCCGCGCCTTCGATGAAAGCGATATGACTCTGCGCGAGCACGTTGCCATGGTTCTTGACAAGCTGGCGATACGCATGTTCGGAAGCCAGCAGGCGGCGCTCGGCCAGACGATCAAGATCAGCCAGCTCCAGTTTACGGTTATCGGAACGTTCCGCGAGAAGACCAGCACCTTCAACCAGGGCGAGATCACGGAAGACACGATCCTCATTCCGGTTACCGTGATGAAGTACTTCATGGAATATGAGCGGATCAACCCCGTTTACATTGCAGTGCGAAACGCAGCCGACGTCCGGCAAGTCACGCAGGAAGTAAATGGCATTCTGGAGCGCCGTCATCGGGCAGGAGCGAAGTACAACGTCCAGAACCTTAGCGCCATTCTCGATACCGCCAATCAAGTGGCAACCGTTCTTACCATTGTGCTGATTATTGTCTCGGCGATCGCTCTCGTGATTTCAGGTATCGGAATCATGAACATCATGCTCGTTACCGTCACCGAACGCACGCGGGAGATCGGGTTGCGAATGGCGGTGGGCGCCTCGCGCCGGGATGTTCTCGTTCAGTTTCTTATCGAGTCCGTGCTCATTAGCCTGGCGGGCGGGAGTATCGGTATTGTGATCGGCCTCGCAATACCTTTAAGCGTCCGGCTCATCTTTGAACAGGTGCGGGTTCCTATCTCGGCCCTTTCCGTTCTAGTTGCGTTCGCCGTCTCCTTCACCGTGGGCGTCGGTTTCGGTCTGCTGCCGGCGCGGCGTGCTTCGCAATTGAATCCTACTGAAGCTCTCCGCTATGAATGATTCGCGTATTCCCATTCTTCCGCGGCTCTTCGGTGCAGACGCGCGAGGTCGCTCTCGAGAAGAAAACCCGATCTGACCAGTTCACGCCCTGCCGCATCGATCCGGTTGAGATATTCCTGTTCGTCGCGGTACCGGGAAACGATGGAACTCTTTGTAAATGGGATCCACGAACCGATCATGCTCAGCAGCTCCGACGGTGCGCCAATAGAGGGACTTCTCAGATTCCAACCTGTATAAGAGGCCAGCGGAACCGCAATCTCGGGCATGCGGATTCCGCCCAGCTCATTCCCGTCAGCGTCGACCTGCGGCACGAAAGTCGGAAAGGGCGGCCCAACTTGTGGAGGCTCAGTAGAAAAATCGAGGCGATAGGCTTCGCGCTTGCGCTGCGGTATAGTAACACCCGGAATGCGCTTAAAGTGCAGCCTCCCGATGGTGGTCAGATCGCCATTCTGGAGAAGTGGAAAGCGCGAAGGCGGAGGTGCTGCATCGTCTGTCAGCCATCTTTGCATGGCGAGCAGGAGCGCGCGCAACGCGTACCGGTAATCGTTCGTGTTCACGAGATTCTGCGCTGGAGCCGGGCGCGGCGGAATGGCGCCTACTCCGTGTTCCGAACCCGAGAAGAAATAAATGCGTGTGCTCTGCGAGGGCGGATCATCGGCCTTACCATCGGCGGTCGTATGGATGAGCGACGCGCAGCGCCCCCAGTACTCATACGAACCGTTTGTCAGAAAGAGTTTTGGGACGACGTGAGCCTGATGCGCCCTGGCGAGCAGATGCTCCTCGTCGAAGGGAGGCACGTCTACTGGATAAAGCACATTGAGAAACGGGTGGCCATCGCGCGAGGGCTGAGCGAACCGGTGATTGAAACTTCCCCGGCCCGCGCCTGCTACATGCGCCCACACACCATCGAAGACCTTGCGGTGTGATTCGTCTTCGTTGAAGCCGTCATATAAAAATTCACGGAGAAACCGGCCGCTTTGCGAGACGCCGAAGCCGATCGCTCTTTTGATGTGTCCACTTTCATCGCTTAGCTCGGTCTTCGCTCCGCCGTACTTCAGGAAAGAAACGAAATCGCGCACGCCCGCCATCCCGAGTCCCGCTACTGGCGGATCCTGCGTTTCATAGATCACTTCATAGATCCGGCCCGGAGTGAATCCACCGTTCAATATGACGTGCGTCGGATCGCTGAATCGCCACCGGGCGTGCGGCAGCAGAGTGCGCGGCCCCAGTACCGTATTGCGCACGAACATTTTGTTCTTCGGGGAATTCGGATCGAGGACGCGATAGCCGGTCTGATTCCGATCGCCCAATGGAATCGTCTCCTGCCTCTTTTCGCCAATCCATTCGGATCGAACGAGGCCTGTGATGTGAGCGCCGCGATCGGTCGCAATAGGAAGATCGGCGCGCAGAAGCTCAGGCCGTTTCGGCACATCGAACTCCCACCCGATCCAGGCCAGTGTGAAGCCGTGGCGCAGCAGGAAGCCGTCCCCGAGCGTTTCAGCGGACCGGCCCTCGAGTGGGGTTTTGGCGAAGTCGAATTCATACGGCAAACCTTTGCCACCGCGATTCGAAATCTCGACCAGAGCGGTGCCGTTTCCCTTCGACAAATCGCGCGGGCGGAGTACATAGAAGTCGGCCGAAAACTGCACCAGGCCGACGCTGTTTCGCGGCGCGAGCGAGATGTCGGCCACGATGCCATTGGGAGAGCGCTGCGGCTCCACGGCAAAATGAACTTTTCCCGTCACGCATTCATACGGCCCGGCGGCGTCAAATGACATGCCGCTGGCTACCGGGTAGCGCTGTGTTACTTCGATTCGTGTAACTGCCGCCCCGCCCGGCAAAGAAGCGAGCGCGAATGCAGCGATAAAG
The DNA here is from genome assembly GCA_036557345.1 of Bryobacteraceae bacterium. Lineage (GTDB taxonomy): Bacteria > Acidobacteriota > Terriglobia > Bryobacterales > Bryobacteraceae > Bog-105. Next base: position 2,528 of record DATBHS010000187.1, on the reverse strand, counting down.
ACGAAGGCCTGGCTACGCATCTTCCTGTTGATATCAGAGTGCCGCCATGACTTCCTTGTACAGATACTTGGCTCCTTCGATCCCGTCCCAGGGACCGTCCTCATACTCGAGCGCAAAGATGCCGGTGTAGTTGGCATTGAGCATGATTCTGACATTCCGCTGTACATCGGGATTCTTCCACCGGTTCCAATACTTCGCGTGGACATTCGTGTGAGCATAGGGGGCGAGATCCTGGAGGCCATGGAAGAGCAGATATTCGTGCTCCCAGTTGCAGAAATCCGGAGAGGCCTCGCAGAACGGATGATTCACCTCTTCAATAATGATCCGGATATTCATCGGGTTCGCTGTTAGACCCCAGTGGTTTTCGAGCGTGACCTTCACGCCCACTTTGCCACCATAGTCCGCCATTTCTTTAAAGGACTCGATGCAGTTGGCCAGATAGCGGGCTAACTCATCATTTTTGGGATAGGAGCTTGGATCGGCAACCGGGGATGGGGCAATTCTCGGGCCGCCGCAATTCACGCGCATGGATTTCGCACCGAGCATGGCTCCACCGTCCAGCCATTTTTTCGCGACCTCGATACCCGCTCTTCGTTGTTCGGGATCCAGTTCGCAGATATCGCGCGGAGCATTGTTCGAAATGTGATGGCATCTCGTCCCGGTTGCGGCCATGGTGTTTGAGAGCTTTTCGAGCCACTTCTTGCCGGACGAACTGGAGGGGTCAAACTCGTGGACAGTATGACTTTTTCCATTCGCGCGAATAGTGCTCTCGACGTACATCGAATCGTCTGCGACGTCTCCAAACAGTCCCGAAAACAGGTCCATCTGATAGACACCCGGAAAGTGCTCCTTTGTGAACGCCGGGAAATCCAGCATGGTGATTTCCCCATACTTGCTCTTCATCTGCCGGATTTGCTCGTCCGATGCCATGATGGCCCGGGTTTTGAAAATGTAGCGAATGGGCCAGGTGTTGGAAGCGATCCGGGCAAGCTTTTCCTTCTCGGTCAGAGGCCGACCGGCGCCGGCATGTTCTATGGATTCCGGTGCGGCCTGTTGAGCCCCCAGCCTGGTCGAGGCCAGAAGCAGACCGCCGGTTCTGAGAAAACCCCGCCTGTTGGTGTCCATACTTTGTTACTCCTTAAAAAACCGCTCGGCCCAGAGGGCACCCCTGGTCGCGGCTCTGTAAGCTGCTGATAACGTTCGAACCCATTCCCTGCATTTTTTGCGCCGCCAGCGCCTAACCGGCGGACATATCCTCAGTCTAAAGACCAGCCGGATGGAATGGACCGACTTAACGGCTGCCGACGAGGCACGCAGGGGAAATCAGCACGCCTTTCGTGTCCTGGTCGAGCGCCACAGCCACTCCGTCTTCCGCCTTGCATTTCGTATGACTGGTAATGAGCATGACGCCGAGGACCTGGTTCAGGAAACCTTTCTCCGGGCCTATAAGCAGCTACATCAATTCGACGGCCGCTCGGGATTTAACACCTGGTTGTACCGCATTTGCGCGAACTGCTCGATCGACCTGATCCGCGCGCGCAAGCGCCGCAATGAGCAGCAGGTCTTTGCCGGAGATAACCCGTCGCTTCACTGGCTGGATCGAATAGCGGCTCCGGGACCGTCGCCGGAGCGATTGATGCAAAGCAACCAGATTAGCGGGCGAGTGGAGGAGGCCCTGAAACGGCTGAGCAATTCCGAGCGCATGGCGTTCGTTCTTCGACATTACGAAGGCTGCAATATCGAACAAATCGCGGAGGTTCTGGGTGTGCAAACGAATGCCGCCAAGCACAGCGTATTTCGAGCCGTTCAAAAGCTCCGACGAGCGCTGGAGCCGGCTTGGGGAGTGGCCGCCCAATGATTCACTTCGATGAAGAACAGCTCGTTCAGGCGTACTACGGCGATATCGACGAGGCGTCCCGTCAGCATCTGGACGACTGCGAGGAGTGCCGTGAGGAGTTCCGGCGCCTAAAAAGCACGCTGGATTCGGCTCGCGAGTATCCTGTCCCCGCGCGCAAGAGCTCCTATGGGTCCGAGGTCTGGCTCCGCCTGCTTCCCCATCTTCCTTCGGAGGAACGACGTCATGGCTGGTTCCGTTGGTGGGTACTTGCTCCCGCGCTCGCCACGCTGGTGGTGGTTGCATTTATTGCCGGAATGCTGACGGAACAGCGGCAGACCGGCATTTCAGCGAAATCCCGCGAACGGGTGCTTCTGATGGCGATCAGCGATCATCTGGATCGTTCGCAGATCTTATTGACAGAGCTGGTTCACGAAGATGCGGAGAGCGCGAGCCTGCAAGGCCAGCGTGACAGGGCGCGCGAGCTGCTCACCGAAAACCGGCTGCTTCGCCAGAGCGCCGCTCATATGGGCGATGCCACGGATGCCGATTTGCTGGAGGCGCTGGAGCGCGTTCTGTTGGACGTTGCCAACAGCTCCACATCGAGGGCCTCAAACGATCTGCAGATGATACAGCAGCGCATCGACAACGAAGCGCTTTTATTCAAGGTACGCATTACCGGCGCTGACGCGCG
>DATBHS010000186.1:0-19461 GCA_036557345.1 Bryobacteraceae bacterium | reverse complement strand
CAAGCGTCGCATTTTTGGGAATGGTTTCGCCGCCGTCGATGAATTCCGTGCGCCCAAGCTGCACCGACTGCTTCCATGTGGCGCCGTCAAATTTGAACCGGACAAAACCCTGCTTTGGAAAGAGAGAGGCCGCATTCGTGTGCTGATCGTTTGCTGCATAGTAGTTGGCGCCGAGTCCCAGCGCGCCCTGCGGTCCCGGCACCGTGGAATTCGCAGGCAGTCCCAGCAGAATTGGAGCGGCAAACTCGAGTTTCCATTCGTAACGCTCCTTCGAGGCACTAAAGCTCAGGCGAAAAATAGAATCAGAAAACGCGTATTGGTTATTCCCATCGCTCTCGAACCAGTTCCATACCTCGACCCGGGAGCGCAAGGACCCGGAGACCTTCAGATCTCCTGAGCTTGTAGTATCAGTTGCATTCTGCTGAGCTTGCCCTGCGCACATGCCCGCACCCGCAATCGCGGCAATAAGAATAATGCCGCAGAACTGTATGAATTGCGGCCGTCTCTTGAAATACAGAAAAGGCATTGCATGAGGTTGGTTCCACAATCTTACACGTTCCGGCATTGCGCCCGCCTCAAATCCGGCGCGCCTTCCAACTCCCTCGCGCGAACACAACCAGGCTGATAACGGTCATAACCGTGTTTGAGATGGGAATCGCCGTAAACACGCCGTCGACGCCCAGCGAAGTACGGTTCGCCAGAAACCAGCCAAGAGGTATTTCGCACAGCCAGAAACTGATGATGTTGACCATCGTCGGCGTAACTGTGTCGCCTGCACCATTGAAGGCCTGCACCATCACCATGCCGAATGCATACGTCAGGTTCCCGTAGCCGATGATGCGAAGACAATCCGCTGCGAAACCTGACACTACCGGATCAGCCGAAAAGAACGATACCACGAAATGTGGCGCGAAGATCAGCACCACTGCGATCGCAACCAGGTAAACAGCGTTATACCCGCCCGTGACATAAACCGCGCGCTCGGCCCGCTCGGGCTTCTTCGCCCCCAGGTTCTGGCCTACCATGGTGGCCGCGGCTCCGCTCATTCCCCACGAAGGAAGAATGATGAACATGAAGATGCGTATGCCGATCGTGTATCCAGCCACAGCGAGACTTCCGAAGGTACTGATAATGCGAACCAGCACAAGCCAGCTCGTGTGCGCTATCAGAAACTGCAAAACACCCGTAGAGGACACTCGAATGAGTGAGCCGATCACACTCGGGACCAGTCGCAGATGCCGCGTGGCGATACGCACGCGCGACCTCCCGTTCGTTAGCATCCAGAATTGATACAGAACACCGCAGGAGCGGCCGATCAGCGTCGCGACAGCAGCCCCGGTGACCCCGAGCCTCCGGAAAGGCCCCAGCCCGAAGATGAAGCACGGATCCAAAATGAGGTTGATCAGATTCGAGAACCACAACACGCGCATCGCGATGGACGCATCGCCCGCCCCACGAAAAATTGCATTGTTCAGGAACAGCAGCATTACCACCGCTGTTCCGCCGAATACGATTTCGGTGTAGCGGTGGCCGCCTGCGATCAGCATGTTGTCCGCGCCCATGAGCTTCAGCAATTCATGGGCGAAAATCATGGCCGGAATGCCCACAAGAAGCGCGATCCCTATCCCCAGAAAGATCGATTGCATTGCCGCAGTAGCGGCACCCTCCGGATCCTTTTCGCCTGTGCGTCGCGCAACCATGGCCGTTGTCGAAAAGCTGACACCCAGCGCGACAGAAAACACGAGCGTTAGCATCGATTCTGTAAGGCCGACGGTCGCGATCGCATTCGCCCCCAGGCGCGTCACCCAAAATACGTCCACCAATGCGAATAGCGACTCCATCAGCATCTCCAGCACCATCGGAATCGCCAGCAGGAAAACCGCCCGGCTGATGGAAACTTGGGTAAAGTCCTGATGTGTTCCTTTGATTGCCTCGGCGATCGTTCGCCACGCGCCTTCCTTTGGCTCGGCTGATATTTCTGCTGTCATAAATAGCTCCTGCTCGCGCAAAGAGAGCGCGAGGTTCAAAACCTAGAAAATGGCTTGAAAGGGTTACGCGATCACAACGACCGCAGCTTCCGGAAAGAGACGCGTGGTACGGATCCGCGCGTTTTCGGCTGTGGTCATATGGATACGCATAGAAGTGTCTCGGGATCCATCCCGGATAGCATTACTATAGCCGCACCGGTCTCAGAAAGCAAGCGACACTGCGGCTCGGAGCGCTAGAATTCCCAGAGGCAAGATTCTCTTATGACTTGCAACATAGACAATATATGATTGGCGATGCCGGGAGCGGCGGGTCCTCGCGCCTTCGCCGGAAAGCGACGCGGGCGATTCAGACATCCGCTCTGCTGAGCGCGATTGTCGATTCTTCAGACGATGCCATCATTAGCAAAGACCTTAACGGTATCATCATGACCTGGAACGTCGGGGCCGAGCGGCTGTTCGGCTATACGGCCGATGAAGCCATTGGAAAGTCGATCACCATGCTTATTCCTGCTGATCGCCTTGACGAAGAACCCAGGATTCTCGAACGCCTGAGGCGTGGTGAGCGTGTCGATCACTTCGAAACAATCCGTGTGCGAAAAGATGGCTCCCAGCTGAATATTTCTTTGACCATCTCGCCTGTCAGGGATTCACACGGCAAGATTATCGGAGCTTCAAAGATCGCCCGCGATATCACTCAGCGGGTGCGGCAGGACGAAGCGCTTCAGGCGGCAAACGCGGCGCTAAAGCAGGCCATTGCCGACTTGCAGCAATTCGCCTATTCCGCCTCGCACGATCTTCAAGAGCCTCTTCGCATTGTGGTGACCTACAGCGAATTGTTGAAAAGGAAATTCGCAGGCCAGCTAGGCCCCACAGGTGACGAATACCTCAAATACGCTGTTCAAGCCGCTACGCGCATGCAAATCCTGTTGAGAGACCTGAGGGTTTACATGCAAGTGTCGGCAGGCGAAGATGAGCCGGCCAAAGAAATAGACGCCGGCGACGTTCTGCGAAGCGCGCTACTCAATCTCGAGGTCGCCATAAATGAAAGCGGCGCTTCGATTCACGCGACACTTCTCCCGCGCGTGCGGATGCATGAGTTTCAATTGCAACAGGTCTTTCAGAATCTGATTGTCAACGCAATTCGGTACCGCAACAATTTTCCCCCGAGCATAACTATAGCGGCCGTCTTGCAGAACAATAATTGGCTGTTTTCTGTCCAGGACAATGGCACAGGCATTGAGCCTCAGTTTAAGGAGCAGATTTTTGGCGTCTTCAAACGCCTTCACAGTGGCGCCGATTATCCTGGTACCGGCATGGGCCTCGCTATCTGCCAGCGGATCATCGAACGTGCCGGAGGACGGATCTGGGTTGAATCCGAGCCCGGACAAGGCTCGACGTTTTACTTTACGATCCCCGCGGGAATATCGCAATGAGACAAGAAGATACTCGTGAAATTTGGGTTTGGGGAGCATTGGAGCGGCTCCGGGACGATGTCCGCTTCGGTTTGCGCATGCTGCGAAAAACGTGGCTTTGGACAGTGATCGTATCGCTGACGCTTGCGATGGGAGTCGGCTTAAGTACTGCGATCTTCAGCGTGGTCTACGGCGTGCTCCTGCAGCCCTTGCCCTATCCCCACCAGGAGAAATTGGTTGCCGTTGGGCTTACAGCGGCAAAAAGAGAATACTCGCGCTTCCACATCAACGCTGCGCTTTGGCTCTATTGGCGCGCGAACACGAAGCTCCTCGAAAGCCTTGCGCTGACCAGGCCGGTCGCGAATTTCAACCTGACTGGAGAAGGCTCTCCGGAACGCTTGCAGGGCGCGCGTATCTCGTATAATGTTCCCTCTGTGTTGCGCGTCCGGCCTCTCATTGGCCGGACTTTCACCGAAGAAGAGCAGCAAAGCGATGCCAGGGTCGCTGTTCTCAGCTACGCATTTTGGAAACGGCGGTTTGGGTCTGACCCTGGAATCGTGGGCCGGAAGATCCGGCTCAATGGTGAGCCGTTTGAAGTCATTGGCATCATGCCGCCCGAATATCAATATCCGAGCCGTGAATTCGAGCTTTGGACTCCTCTTTACATTCCCCCGGACGAGATCATTCACGGCATGAACAATCAGTACCTGTGCGTAGGACGCCTCAAGACAGGAGTCTCTCTGGAACAGGCGCAGGCAGAATTTTCCGGGATGATGCAGCGATTGGCGAAGCAGTATCCCTTGTCCTACGGATCGGGTAATCAACGGCTCGATGCGGTAGTTGAGCCGCTGGCGCAAAGCGATACGCATCAGGTGCGCAGTACGTTGTTCATCCTCCTGGCTGCGGTCGGCTGCCTGTTGCTCATTGGATGCATGAATTTGGCGGGCTTGCTGATTGCGCGGGCCACAGCCCGCGCTCATGAGATCGCCGTGCGCATCGCCTTAGGTGCTTCGAGAGCCAGGCTTCGCCGTCAGTTGCTTGTAGAAGTCATGCCGCTCAGTGCGGCTGGCATCGCCGGCGGGCTATTACTGGCATGGTGGATGCTGCAGATCCTCGTCCCCTACTTACCGGCTGATACACCGCGCGCGGCCTTTATTGGTCTACATAGTCCGGTCGTCATGTTTGCCATTAGCGTGTCCATAGCAGTCGTATTGATCGGCGGGTTGCTGCCTGGACATATCGCAGCAAGTCATGATCCTCAGCATGCTTTGCAGCAAAGTTCACGATCGGCAACTGGCGGAGGCCGGACACGAAATCTTCTCGTCGTCGGCCAGATTGCCGTAACACTCGTCCTGTTGCTTGTTGGATCGATGTTTGCGCGAAGCTTTTCCGCTTTAGTCCAGGTCAAACCGGGCTTTTCAACTGAAGGCGTACTTACTATGCAATTGGCTGTCACACGAGCAAAGTACAACCAGGATGAGCAGGTGGCTGATTACTATCGAAGAATTGTGGATAGAGTTCAATCCATTCGCGGTGTCATCGCCGCGGGAATTGTAAACAGGCTTCCCTTCACCGGCCTCATGCAGACCGGAGGAGTCGAATTTGAAGGACGCGCAGGAAATTACGATTCCGACTGGCGTTCTGCGACGCCAGGTTACTTCAACGCGATGGGTATTCCCTTGAAACAAGGCCGGCTGCTTCAGGCCTATGACCGTCCTCGATCGCCCTCGGTTGGATTGATTGATGAGCATTTGGCTCGCAAAGTGTTTGGCTCCGAGAATCCCATTGGAAAACGCTTCCGTCGCTATTTGCCCGGCATGGCGCAACAGGATCCCTGGACTGAGATCGTCGGCGTCGTCGGCCACATCCTGAATGACAACTTGGAGCAGGATCCTCGGCCCCAGGTGTATTGGCCGGAAACGCAGCGTACGCAGGACCGGGGAGGGCTGGTCGTGAGGATAGCGGGAGCAGATCCCGAAGTATATGCGAAAGCCGTCGTCGAGCAAATCCGCAAAGAAGATCCCGATCAGCCGGTGTACGACATCCGAACCATGAGGCAGTGGGTTGGCCGCACGCTCGAGCGGCGTACGCTGATGACAGCGATGATCACTTTGTTCGCTGCGGCCTCGCTCCTGCTCGCCTGTATCGGCTTGTACGGCGTGGTGTCTTACACAACAACGTTGCGCGTGCGCGAATTCGGTATCCGGCTAGCCTTAGGCGCCACTGCGGGAACCGTCTACGCGCTCGTGCTGCGCCAGGCAAGAAACTTCGCAGTTATTGGCTGCATTCTCGGTTTGGCTCTTTCCTGGCCTATTACGCGCGCTCTCAAGAGCGTGCTGTTCGGTGTTACGAACGGTGACATTGTTTCATGGCTGGTCGCACCGGCGCTGTTAATTTTGGTCGCGTTGCTCTCCTGCCTGGCCCCAGCCGGACGGGCCGCCAGGACCGGCCCTGCAGCGGTTCTCAAAGCCGAATAGCAAGGTCCCGGGCGCGCCGGGCGGGCGGATTCCCTCAACGCCTGAACCGAGCGGTGTCCACGTCAACACGGTATAGAGCAGGTAATCCAACTACCCGCCCGCAGTCGCTCGCGAATACGATCGCCTTGCCGTTCAACTCCCATGCTGGATCTGAGTTGTTGCAGTTTCCTCCTGTCAAGCGTTTTACTTCGCCTGTGGCAAGATTCTTGATGAAAATCTGTCGCGAACCCTCGGCGCTCGACGTGAAAGCCACCTTCCTTCCGTCCGGTGACATGGCGGAGTCGCTTCTATGAATCTTCACTGGCAGCGATACCGCGATGGACTTTCTGGTCGAAGGATCAAATTCCATCATTGATGACGCAGCGTGGGCGACTAATTCGAAGTAGATCGGACCAGCGGGATCCGGCGCCGTCGGATGGAACGCTTGTCCTTCGAATGAAAAATCTTCAACCGCCCCATCATGAAGCCAGCGCAAGATGTAGCGGTCGCGCATCTGAACCTGGCAGAATAGCCCCGCCCGAGAAATGGCAGGGAATCCGACGAACAGCGATCCCTTCTCGACTGCAACCAGTTGGTTTCGTTTATCGGGTGCGCTTCGATAATCGTTTGTCGAATGTTGTGCCTTGAGGGCTGACAGAAGGGCGATGACTCCCAGGGTTCCAGCAACTAGGCGCGGTGACAGGACGGACCAGTAATGCTGGCTGACGACTATAAGCAGTAGAAACAGGAGCCATACTTTGGGGAACAAACGAGCAGCCGGCAGAGACGCATTCAGCACTACGTAGGAAGCCGCCAGGTACAAACTCTCGCGAATGCCGGCTTGTTCCAATAACAAAACGATGGGCAGCAGCAGAAGCAAGTATGTATACGAAGCGCCGCTCGTCGAGATGAGAAGCAGGGCGACGGTAAACATTGCAAAATCCCGGTGACAGCTCCCGCCTCGATTTAGGGCCACTGCCAGCGATACGAACGCGATGATCGTTACACTGATCAGCGGCTGAAGGAAGAATAATAGCCACGGTGCGTTGTGGAGTGGCTGTGGATTGAGCTCCGGGTCGGCTAAGAATAACCTTCGCAACAGAGTAGAGGGGACTTGCACACCAGGATTGTAAGGATCGGCTGCCACGCCCTCGAGTGTTCGTGGGAAAATTTGTGTCGCATAGAACCACACGTCGGCCCAGCCGAAGATCGCCACTGCGAGTGCTGCGGCCACGCCTGTTGCGCCGACCATAGCGGCTGCCGCCTTCCAGTTGCGTTTTGCCACAAAGTAAAGCAGCAGAGGACCGCTATACAGTTTCAGGGCAAACGCAACGCCTGCAATGATGCCGCTTGCGATGGGTTTCTTACGCGCGATCAGATAAAACGTCACTGTCAATAAAAACAAGAGAAAGACATAATATTGACCGAGTAAAAAATTTCTTCGCAACGATGTGTAGCCCGCAAGTATCAGAAGCGCTATGTGTTGAATTTGCAAACGTCCGAGCTTTGAGAGCAGCCAGGCCGTCGAGCCCAAAAACACTAAGTTACAAATCAACCAGATGCGTTTTGCCGTCTGCGCGGGAAATCCGGCGATCGGCAACATAGGCAACATCGTTAACGGAGGTTGCGGGAAGTATGCCCCCAGCTGCCTTTCAATGCCGGCGTAGTTCATCTGCCGTTGAAACCAGGTCCAATCATAGAAATTGCGCAGATGCTCGCCGGAACGGACCAGACGGGCAGCCGTGTAGTAGTTCGGAAAGTCCGTCGTGCTACTTATCCAACCAGCCCGGAAGTCAGTGAAGAGAAAATATGAGATGCCACAGATCACCAGAACAAATGTGGCGACGCGTAACACAAGAGTTTGAGACCACCTCATCTGTTAAGCACGGCCAGACGCACAAAATGGCGCGGACGACAGTCAGGCCAAAGGGGTTGCCCCGCCACGCTCACACTCTCGGCTTCGTTTCGAGAGCAATCTGAGATTGTTCCCGAAATGTTTTGAGTCGCCATGCTTGATAGATTCCATGAACCATGCAAAACTGCAAGCCGTCTGCCAAGCGCTCATCGCGAATCATGCGGGCTAAAAAAAGTGTGTGACTTCCGAGCTTACGTACCGTTTCGATTTCCATCTCTCTCACGCGGACCGCGAATTGCGGTACGGGAACACCAAGCGCCGATGATGAGACCGTTCTGAACGGAAGTTCATCCCAGTTCGCGCGCTCTAATCGATGGTTCTTCCCAAGCTGACGTGCTAATCCGGCCTGCTCGAAAGGAATGCTGCTCAGCGCAACACGACCCGCGCGTTCTACTAACGGCGCGGCTTTCCTCAGGCTATTCAGCGCGAATGCGAAGTAGCCCTCCCCAATACCACCAAACAAGTTCATGGGGAAAATATTCCCCGACTCCCCGTACATTGCACTTACCAGGACCACCGGACGAGGGCATATGAAGAACACATTCATCGAGCGGGCACCGCGTATGGACATGGGAATGTCAGGATTTCTGTCACGCCGGCGTATAAAGAACTGGTGAAGATCGTGGGCCCAGATCCGATGTCGCCCCAAGCAGTAGTTGCTGCAGCTTCGAATGTTAAATAGGGATAGGTCCTGGCCGGTTGCAGAAACGGTTCCCGATGCCTCAAGCCGAAGACGGGCCAGGACGCGTTGTTCGCGGTTGCGTTCCCGAAATTTCAACGACAGCCGCGTTCCTTGATCCGGTTCGTATCGCGCGCGATTCACTCCGATACCAACAGTCAATGGAGAGGCGCAAGCCACCACGTGATTATTCGTTACGTCTAAAGGATCGCCGAATCCTTCCAACCAAATGCCGATTTCCTGCTGCGGATCGGGCATTCCTATCGTGCACTGCTGCGGTACGTCTGCCTCGCCGAGCGCAATCTTCTTAATCGCCTTCCCGATCGTGCGTATCATTGGCGGAATTGCGCCTATCTCAGCATACGGCGTGAAGACATAAACGAGCGCCCCTCTGGCAGTTCACGTTAACATGACGTAAATGCCGGGGCCGCTACTCGCTATCAGCCGTAAAGAAAGCAATCAGATTACAATCCTCGAGCTTGACGAGATTGAACGCGAATTCGCGACGATCCGAGTAAATGGTAAACGGCCGTTCGGCGTGGCATTCGATGAAAAGTGCCGATACCTCTATGCAGCATGCTGGACCAGCGCAACAATCGCTGCCATCAATCTGAGTTCAATGAAAGAAGAGAAGGCGCTCTCCGCGGCTAGGCTCCCTGCGTGGGCGACGCGCCGGCCTGAGACGGGCGAGATTTGGATCTCAAACGAAGGGGCAGGCGTTGTGACCGTGGTTGACAGTCATGCATGGACTATCTCTTGTCAAATTGCGACGGGCGGCGGACCTTCGGATATCGCCTTTACCAGCGACGGGCGCTATGCGTGGGTGACCAATGAAAGAGATGAAAGCCTTTCGTTGATTGATGCAGAGAAGCGCCGAAAACTTAAAGACATTCGTGTGGGCAAGGTGCCGCAGGGCATCGCGATAAGTGAAGGTGAAAGCCAGCTTATGGTTGCGAATTTCGGATCGAATAGTGTTTCCGTAATTGACACCATCGCTAAAAAGGAAGTGGCAGAGATCGGTGTTGGTCACGGGCCCATCGACGTCGTAACGTTTGGCCGGGATGGCCTCGAACGCGCGTGGGTCACGTGTTTTAGGGAAGGTGCAGTGAGCGTCGTCGCGGTCAAGCAGCGCGAGGAGACTCGGCGCATCGTGACCGGCGGGAAGCCGCAGGGGCTCGAGATTCATCCCAATCGAAAGCGTGTCTACGCTACCGTGGGGGAGCGAGATGAGCTTATTGTTCTCAACAGTGGAGCGCCGTACAGTATACTCCGGCGCATTAAGATGCCCGGCGGCCCGGCGCGAATGGCAGTCGCGCCGTGATGGGCCGTACCGCGCCCCGTTTTACATATTGTTTGCAATTCCGTCGCATGTCTGGACGTAACGTCAAGTTATCCTCTGAACGTCATGGGCGCCTGCCACGCGACTGCTTCGTTTCCGTTCCAGGCAGACGTTTTTCCGTTCGGCTTCTTGCTGCGAATAAAATCAAATCATCGCGGTGTCATAGAAATTGCGCGGGAGACCTGGTCCTGCTTCGCACCTGAATTTTCGGCGCAACCGCTCGAGCTTCACTTTATCGTTTCTGAGGCCAATGCGGCGCTCTGTAAGCCTGGAACTCCTCCTGACGCCGTCTTTCGCGCACAAAATAACCTGCTCGTCGCAGTAGCGGATGCGCATAACTCTGCTCTATGCGACCTCAGGGCCGGATTCGGCTTTGCTCATTTGAGCGAAACGGCCGTTCTCGATAAAAACTACTTACGCTACACCTTTCTGGAAGCGATCGCCTATACGTTGCTGGACGCGCAGCATGTTGTTGCCGTTCACGCGGCATGCGTGGCAAAAAACGGAAGTGGCTTTCTCTTGTTCGGAGAGTCCGGCGCCGGTAAGTCCTCGCTCGCCTATGCCTGCGCGCGGCAAGGCTGGACGTATATCTCCGACGATTGTGCATTTCTCCTGCGGCGCGCGTCTGGGCGCGTTGCCACCGGTAATCCAAGAACGTTTCGGTTTCGGCCGGCGGCTTCCACGCTCTTTCCGGAGGTCAAGGGTCCGGTCTCGCTACGAAATGGGAAACACACGATCGAGATCGAGTCCGCTGCTCTGCCATCGATCAAGACGGCAGCGGAATGCACCGTCAATCACGTCATTTTTCTGAATCGATGTGTCCAGCCAGATCTGCGGCCTCTCTTGCGTCCTGTTTCACAGCAGGAATGTTGGCGGCGTATTTCGCAGCAAAATGCCTGGCCGGCGGAACTGTGCATCGAAGCCGAACGCGAAGACGTTCTCAAATCCCTGCTCGGTGCCCGAGCGCTGCAACTAAATTATGCCCACTGTGCGCAGGCCATTGAGGCTCTCGATGAACTCGCGTACACCTGAATTTCTGGCCACTCTTCGAAGATTTGGGTGGGCCAGGCGCTTTCGCCTGCGCGGGGTCCCCGGCCCCGCAATTCTTCCGGTTAGAGCCCGGAATGTCCCACTGGCTGCGTCGGTACCGCTTTTCGGAAAAGCTGTTCTGGAGACGTTACAGCTTTCCGGTCAGCGCACGGCCGGAGTCCGGTCGCTGAGTTTCGATGACTGGAACAAATTGCTTGCTTTCTGTGACGCGGCTCAGCTCACGCTTACCTTCTCGTATCTGTGTGGATCTGAGCTTCCAGATTGGGTGCAGGCCCGCATAGATCAGAACTACCGAGACGCCGCAGCAAGGGGAAGGCGACTTGATTCGGCCCTCAATGAGATTGCGCATCGGTTCAAACAGGCGGACATCGAGTTCGTGCTGCTGAAAGGTCGCGCTCACGCTCGCGAATTTGGTCCTGATCCTTCGCTTCGCGTGACTTCGGACGTGGACCTTTGGTGCACGGCAGAACAAATCGGCCGCGCGCGCGACGAATTGGGCCGGCTCGGCTATCGTCGGATCGGAAAAGAAAACGGAAACCATTTAGCGCCAATGATTCGCGAGAAGAAGTGGTGCTGGCGCGGTAACTTCTACGCGCCGGATCTGCCTCTGCCAGTTGAGCTGCATCATAGACTCTGGGACGAGAAAATGGAGCGTATCCAAGGACCGCCGGAAGCCGCGTTCTGGCGCAGACGGTCTTACTCCGATTTTGAAGGCGCGCTGGTCTCCGTGCTGGCTCTACCCGATGCCTTGGCGTTTTCGGCTCTTCACCTGTTAAAGCACATCCTGCACGGCGATCTGCGATTGCAACGCGCCTGGGAGGTCGCATATTTTTTGCACCGGCACTCCACGAATGACGCGTTCTGGCGTGCATGGATGAATCTGCACCCGGACGGGTTGCGGAAGCTCGAAGTCCTCATATTTCTTCTGGTTGAGAAATGGTTCGGCTGTAAGTTACCAACGGTTGTTCTGAGGGAAGCGGAAACTCTTGCGGGCGATATAAGGCTTTGGATCCAACTTTACGGATTCTCTCCGGTCGAGGCTCTATTTAGCCCAAACAAGACCGAACTCTGGTTGAACCTGTCTCTTGTTTCGTCACTTCGGGGCAAGATACAGGTCTTCTTGCGGCGGATGTTACCGGTTCACGGCTTGAAAACGGTAAGCTTAGGCGCAAGCGGCGAGCCTCATAGCATTCTGTCGCGAGTGAGTCATCATGTGCGGACTCTCGGGCCGACTCTGGTGGAAGGTGCTGCATGGTGGCGTATTCGAAACGCGCGGGGCGGCATATGAAGAAACAGCCCGTTAAGCCGGACGTTGATGCGTTTCAACCACCGCAGCAGCCAGCCTATTACGATGAGTCGTTGAACGGATGGGTGCTCACCCGATACGGTGACGTGTTTGCCGCTTTGCACGATCCGCGATTGTGCGTTGTGGATTCCCACAGCGAAAAAGTGCCGGGCCCGGAAGAAGTGAACGCACAGCGACAGTTGAGAGCCCAAACGTTGAAGGCCTGTTCCGGAAAGCAAATCGAAACGTGGCAGCTAGAGTTCAAAGAACTTGCGCAACAGAGGATGGCAAGACTCCGCTCATCGAGCGCGCGGGCGGACATCATCGGGCAATTCGCTGAACCGTGGGCGCTCGATGCAAGCCTCGCTGTCACGCGACCCGATAAGAACCAGTGCGCGCGCTTGAGCGCCCTCGCTCGTACGATCTCAATGGCCGCAGCCAATCCGTCTGATACCTCGATACGTGAGGCCGCCAAAGCCGCAAACGCTGACTTGGCACAATGCTTGGAATCAAGCCCGATTCCGATGAGTGGCCCGGCCTTCGTCGCTTTATCGCAGACTCTTCCAGGCTTTCTCGGAAATGCATGGCTCGCCCTCCTTCGCCATCCTCGGCAGCTTGAGCATATGCGCGAAGAGCGTGCCTTGATGCCCGCTGCAATCGAGGAGCTTTTCCGGTACGCCGGTCTCGCTCACACTCTATTTCGGCGTGCGTCATCGACGATCAACCTGGCTGGAGTAACAATTGCTCGAGGCGATCGAGTGATGTTGAAACTTTCCTTCGCAAATCGAGACCCGGCACAGTTTGTAAATCCGGAATGCCTGGACCTCTCGCGCCGAAACGGACCGCAACTCTCTCTTGGCGCCGGTATGCATTCGTGCGCGGGAGGCTCGCTAATTAGAACACTCGCCGGAATCGCGACTACTTGCTTCGTCGAAAATGTGGCCGGACTCGATCCCGCTTTTCCGATCGAATGGAAGGGAGGAACCGGGTTTCGCTCGCCCAAAGCTCTCCATGTATTCTTGCGTCGGGAATAACTTTGCTTATGGCCTTTTCATCCACTTCTCGTACTCGCGGGTATGCCGTGATTCCATGCTCACCTCCCGCCCGGCAATAAACATCTGCTTGATGCTCGTCTTTGCTTCCATCGGGTCCCCGTCCGTCAGAATTAAATCGGCGGTCTTCCCCTTCTCGATGGAACCCAGCCGGTCTCCTGCCCCGAGAATCTCTGCGCTGTTAATTGTTAGCGCCTTTAGCGCTTCCTGGCGAGGCAATCCGAACGCAACCGCCTGGGCTGCTTCAAAGGGAACATTACGCGCAAACTCGACATCGAAGGTGCCGAAGCAGATCTTCACTCCTGCTTTGTAGAACTCATTCGGAAGGGTGTAAGCAGCGTCATAGGGGTCATCGTCGCGCATCGGAAGCGCGAAGGTCTTCCCGAGCACCACCGGAATATTGCGCTCTTTCAGCAGTGGGCCCGTGCTGCCAATCTCACGAGGATCGGCGATGATGATCTTCACTTTCTCCTTTTCCGCGAACGCGACTGCATCCTTGATCATCTGCTCCCTTTCCGCGCGAACAAATAACGGTAACTTGCCATCGATCACAGGGATCATTGCTTCCAACTGCATGTCGCTGCGAAAGTCCGGCCCTGCCGCGGCCTTCGCCTTTTCATAGCGCCGCGCATCTTCGAAGAACTCGCTCGTTTCTTTCAGCCGTTCCCGGTACTCCTTTTCCAGTTCGTGATACGGTCGCTGGCGTCCGGGCAGGAACCCAGCATAGCCGCGTGGAACGGTTTCAATCTGTGGAAACACCATATCCATCACGGCGCTCGGCTTCACCGCCGCTTCCTCCCAGGTCCATCCGTCCAGGTGCATGAGCGCGCCCTGTCCAGTAATGACACTCCCCGGTCCATTGCGTCCGAAACCCCGCCCGCCGCTCCCGGGCAGACTGACTACTGTTGTGATGCCTGCGGCGCGTGTGACCTCGATGTGCTCGCTAGATGGGTTATAGGCAATCTCCGCCCGCAGATCCGGATTGAATGTCCCAACCTCGTCCAGATCCACCGAATCGCGCAGCGAGGATATCTCCGATAAGCCGACGTTCGTTGCCGCGTTGATCAGTCCTGGATACAACTGCATGCCGTGAGCGTCAATCACGCGCACGCCGTTCTTCGCGGCTACTCGAGCGCCCACCTCAGCAATTTTTCCGTCGATCACTAAAACCGCGCCATTTTCAAAATCCGGAGCCGTGATCGGATGAATCGTTACGTTTCGAATCAGGATCGAGTTGTTATTCGCTCCTGCCGCCGTTACGCTCAAACAGGTCAGCGCGAAAATGCCCGCGATCTTCATTCACTGAATCCCTTCCTGACGAAGCCGCGGGGCGCCCGCGCGCTTGGGCGTGGGCCCGGGAGCGGATTCTTCACTTCCCTGCTTCGCCGCCCCGCTCCTCTCCTCAGCCTTCAACTTCTCCTCCAGCGCCTTCTTCTTTCGCTGGAACTCGGGCCGCGTCTCCAGGTCTTTGTCGCGGTCGAAGTACTCGTGTCCGTCAATCCATACCTTCAGCGGCTTCGAGAAATTGTCCAGCGGGTGCCTGTCGAACAAGACCATGTCTGCGGACTTGCCTACTTCGATAGAGCCCACCTTGTCGTCGATCCCGAGCTGCTTCGCCGGATTAATCGTCACCATCGCAAGCGCTTCCGTTTCACTCAAGCCGCCGTAGCGCATCGTCTTCGCAGCTTCCAGGTTCAAATGCCGCTGCAGCTCGTCGGAATCGGAGTTCAGCGAAACCACCACGCCCTTTCGCGTCATGATCGCGGCATTGTAAGGCGTCGCATCGTATGCCTCGATCTTGTATCCCCACCAATCACTGAAGGTCGAAGCTCCCGCGCCGTGCGCGGCGATCTCTTTCGCCACCTTGTAGCCTTCCAGTACATGTTGGAACGTGCGGATCTTAAATCGGATCTCGTCCGCTACGCGCATCAGCATCAGAATTTCGTCCGACCGGTAGCAGTGCGCATGTACGTAGCGTTTGCCTTCCAGAACCTCGACCAGTGGTTCTAGTCGCAAGTCCCTCTTCGGAGGAATCGGATGCTCGCCGCGTGCCAGTTTATCGTTGTATTCCTTCCATGTGGCTTGATAATTCTTCGCTTCCGTAAAGCTCTCTCGAATTACTTGCTCCACGCCCATGCGCGTCCCTGGAAACCGTCGCTCGACCGCAGGTCCCTGGCTGAAAAAACTCTGCGCCGGATACCCTTGGCGTTTTGGATTCTCTCCCAACGCGAACTTGATGCCGGGTTTCGCGCCCTCAAACAGCATCTCCTTTGCGGTATTCCCCCAGCGCAGCTTGATGACAACCGTCTGGCCGCCGATCGCGTTGGCGCTTCCATGCAGCACGTTCGAAACAGTAAGACCGCCTGCGAGCGCCCGGTAAATATTGATGTCGTACGGGTCAATCACGTCCTTGATGTTCACCATCGACGAGTCCGAAATCGTTCCCTCGTTCACCCCGCCTTCGATAGCGGTGTGAGAGTGGCAATCGATGATCCCGGGCATGAGGTATTTTCCGGTAGCGTCTACGACGGTTGCATCCGCCGGTGCGCTTACGTTCTTGCCGATGGCAGCAATTTTCCCGTTCTCGACCAGCACGCTCCCGTTCTGAAGCGCGCCTTTCGTCACCGTAAGCACGGTGGCATTCCGGATCAGGATGGTCTCGGCCGCACAGTATCCCGCCGTAATGGCAAGCAGGCACGCTAAAGAGAATTTCCGCCCCATTCTGACTTCTGCCTTCTGACCTGACTCCTATTACTTGCCTCTCTCAGGCCGAAACTGCTTGCCGTCGATGAACACATACTCGACGGTGCTCTTAGCATCAAAGACTTCGCCTTTAATGATCACCAGGTTTGCAATTTTTCCTTTCTCTATGCTGCCTAACCGGTCCGATACGCCGTAAATCTCGGCGACATTCAAGCTCAGCGCACGAATGGCATCCGCCCTGGACAGCCCCGCATCGATTGCTTTCTTCAGCGCCTTCTTCAAATCTTCGGCGCTATCCACTCCATCCGAATAGAAACCGAATTTCACGCCAGCCTTCGCCAGCATGGCCGGGACAGCCGGCGCCTGCTCGCGGATCTGCAGCTCGCGGTAGTCCGGAATTTCGTGCGGATCGCCTTCGTTGGGCTTCTGGGGCCACTTCAGACTGACGAGCACCGGCACATTCGCCTGCTTCACCGCCTCTACGCGCCGGTAGGCTTCATGCGCTCCGTAAATCACAGACGGCACCTTTAATTCGTGTCCGAAGTTCAGAGTCCGGTCAATCTGCTGGGCTTCATCCGCCGGAAGGAGAACACGCGGCGATTCCGCCAGTCCCTCCAGATCGTGGTCGTATTCGGGACGCCGGTTCCCGCCCGGATGCGCATTGTAGATCTGCTTGGCCTCTTTGTATTGGTCCAGGTCGAGAAAGAGCTGCCGGATATAGGCGATATTTCCCATTAATGAGGAGGGAAAGCTCCGGCCCATGCCGCCGCTTCTCACTCGGAACGCAATTCCTTGCCCGATCGGCTGCGCGATCACCATGTCGCGCCCGCGCTCGCCGGCAAGGTCTACCATTGCACCGAGCCCCTCGAAAATCCCTCCGCTCGGGAACGTTGCCGATGTCGTGAAGCCCGCCGCGCGCCCGGCCTCGAGCCTTTTGTCACTGGGATTCACCAAATCCGCCGCGCGCTCGAACGAGTTCGTCTCCGGCCGGTCCTCCGGACCGCTTACTCTCGGCTCCGCCGCCCGTTGGCCGGTCCCTGACGGACCCCCACGCTCACTCTCCTGAGCCGGAATGCCCCACGTGCTCAAACCGTTGATGAATCCTGGATAAACCGTGAAACCCGTTCCATCGATCACCCAGGCGTCGGCGGGTATAGAAATGTTAGGTCCGACATCTTGAATCAGGCCGTCCCGCAACAAGACTGTGGCTTTCGGCAGATCGGGTCCGCTCACCGTAACCACGTGCGCATCCCGAAGCGCGATTGCCATCGGCGCGGCTGCGAAGCCTCCTTGCGATAACAGCGCCGCAGCCAGAATCGCCCACCTGTACTTCACTCGAATACGCTCCCGGTCACACGTCCTGCACAAATTTCCTCATTGTGACATAGTGAGGCGAAGCCGCTTCCTTTCCAGTTACTTACCTTGAAGCCAGATTCATGCCCAAACACGTGCCTGCCCGTTTCCCCTTCCTCGGTATGTTAGTTTCGCGGCATGAAGTCCAAACCACGCGACAAGGCGCCTGTCACGAAACCTCTATTGAGCGATCTGATAGAGCGCGACAAGGCTGGCCGCAAGGCAGTCGTGGACCAGCCTTCCGTGGGATCTGACCCGTTGCCGCCCCCCGATCTTTATCAGGATGCCGGCAACGGTTACGATCCCGATTTCACCTTTCCACAAACGTAGGGGCAAGGCCCGCCTTGCCCTAGGGCAGACGATCGCTTTTCGTCGTCTGCCTTTTTTTCTCATCGGCTACACTGAATCCTTCAGCAGTGAGCGCATCCACAACCTACCGCGATGCTGGCGTCGACATCGACGAAGCGGATCGCGCCGTATCCCTCATCAAGCGGCACGCCGCAAAAACACTCACTCCCAACGTCCTCACTGCTATCGGCAGCTTCGGTGCCGGCTTCTCCCTGAAAGGCTGGCGCGACCCGGTGTTGATCAGCTCCGCTGACGGAGTCGGAACCAAGCTCAAAATTGCGTTCGCAACTGGACGTCACGACACTGTGGGAGAGGATCTCGTCAACCACTGCGTCAACGACATTGCCGTCCAGGGCGCAACTCCCCTTTTTTTTCTCGATTACTTCGCGATCGGAAAGCTCGATGCCGCCGTCTGCGGCAGTGTCGTAGCCGGAATCGCCCGCGGATGCAAAAACAACGGCTGTGCATTGATCGGCGGCGAGACAGCTGAGATGCCGGGTATGTATGCAGCCGGCGAATACGACCTCGCAGGATTCATTGTCGGCGCGGTCGAGCGCAAGCACATGCTTACGGGCCAAGCTATCGTTCCCGGCGACCTTCTGCTCGGCCTCCCCTCCCAGGGCCTTCATACGAATGGCTACTCACTCGCTCGAAAACTGCTCTTTGAAACGGCCGGCCATCAGCCGGACGAGTTCGCCGACGAGTTGCTGCGCATTCACAAGTCCTATCTCAAACCGATCCAGGCGCTCCATCGAGCCAAGCTTCTGAAGGGAGCGGCTCACATCACGGGCGGAGGGCTCACCGACAACGTCCCTCGCGTCCTCCCTCCAGGGTGCGCGGCCGAAATCGACGCTCACTCCTGGCCCGAGCAGCCCATTTTCACCCTGTTGAAAAAGCTCGGCAATATTCCGGAGAGCGATTTCCGGCGAACATTCAACCTCGGCGTCGGCATGGTCTTCGCCGTCTCCGCCAGTAAGGTTGGGTTCGTTTCGCAAATCCTCAAAAAGCTCCGCGAGCCCTTTTACCGCATCGGACGGGTCGTCCCGCAGAAATCCCGGAAACAGGCGAGGGTCGTCTATCTGTGAGGCTCGGCATTCTGCTCTCCGGCCGAGGCTCGAATTTCGAGGCCATTGCTCGCAACGTTCTCGCGCACAAGCTCGACTGTGAAATTGGGTTCGTTTTTTCAAACAAGCCTAATGCGGCCGGCCTGGCCCGAGCTCGTGAGCTGGGCCTGCCCTGCGGCGTTATCGAATCCGCCGGCCGGGACCGGTCCGAATTCGATGCCCAAGTCGCTGATTTACTTAAGAAAAACGGGGTCGATCTGGTTTGTCTGGCAGGCTATATGCGCTTGTTGAGCGGTGGGTTCGTTTCGCAATTTCCGCAACGCATCCTCAACATCCACCCTTCGCTGCTGCCGGCCTTTCCCGGCCTGGATGCCCAATACCAAGCCCTCATGCACGGCGTGAAAGTCAGCGGCTGCACAGTTCACTTTGTCGATGAGAACCTGGATGCCGGCCCCATTCTTCTCCAGGCGACGGTTCCCGTGCTCGATGACGACACCGCCGACACGCTATCGGCCCGAATCCTGGTCGAGGAGCACAGAATTTACTCCGAAGCGATCGCCTGGGTCATCAACGGCAACTATCGTATTGAAGGTAGGCGAGTAATCCGAACTTGAAAGCACTTAATCGATGTTGAAGAAAGTTCTCATAGCAGTTGGTGTCATCCTCCTGATCGTCATTGGGTTCGTTTGGTTCTCGGGCAAACATGCCGAAGTCAAACTGGCCAAACCTGTCGCCGCGATTGGCACGTCCACGACGATCCTGGTCCAGGCTAGCGACCCGAACGGGGTCAAGGCCTTTTCCGCCGCCCTCGAGCAGA
>DATBHS010000185.1:0-35468 GCA_036557345.1 Bryobacteraceae bacterium | reverse complement strand
CTCACCTGTAAATGCGGAACCCGGTTCTGAAAATGCTAATGTGCCCGGGAGTTCGCGATTCTTCGATCCTCGGCTATGCAGGCAGTTTCCGGCTCGGGTATAATTGCGCCACACAAGGGCGAAGAGTTGAGCCGCGACCTTTCCCATGAACTGACTGAGCTCCTTCAGGGGTGGAGCGGCGGCGATCGGAGTGCCCTGGAAGCAATCGTCAACCGTACTTACTCGGAGCTGAGAAGGATTGCTCGTCGCTGCCTCAGCGTCGAGCGACCCGGGCACACACTTCAGGCAACTGTTCTGGTGCACGAAGCCTACCTCCAATTGGTTCACGCGCCACAGGTTCAATGGCAAGACCGGGCGCATTTCTTTGCCATCGTTGCGAAGCTCATGCGGCGTATTCTCATCGACTATGCCCGAGCGCGCGGCAGCGAAAAGCGCGGCGGGCAAATGCGCCGCGTGAATCTTGACGAGGCATTGGTTGTTGCAGCGGAATTAGATCCCGCGATCCTCCATTTGGATGAGGCGCTGAAGCGGCTCGCAACGTTCGACCCGCGCAAGGCGCGAGTGGTCGAGATGCGATACTTCGGCGGTTTGACAGCCGGCGAGATTTCCTCTGTGCTAGGCATCTCGACGCAGAGTGTGAACCGCGATTGGGGCCTGGCAAAGGCATGGCTTGCCCGTGATATGAGCAAGGCCCGCGAGATGCGCGAAGGGGAATGCGATGGACGCCCAACGCTGGGCAACAATTGAGTCGGTATATCATGCCGTTCTCGCGAGGGATCCTGGAGAGCGCTCATCGTATCTGGATGTGGCTTGCGCAGAGGACCCGGCACTGCGCCATGAAATCGAATCGCTGTTGGCATACGCCGATGCACAACTGGGAAATCCACTCGAGGCCGCCGAACTGGAGAAGATTCGCGAGCGGATTGCCGGAGAAGAGTTTCTGCTGCCAAGTACTGCCAGGGCGGACATTGATAACGCCGGCGATGAGACGCGCAACATAGGTCCTTACCACCTTTTGCAGCGAATCGGGCAAGGTGGCATGGGCGAGGTGTGGCTTGCCGAGCAGAAGACCCCGGTGCGCCGCCGCGTGGCGCTGAAGCTGATAAAGGCCGGAATGGACACGCGCGAAGTGGTGGCGCGCTTCGAGTCTGAGCGCCAGGCGCTCGCGCTCATGGACCACCCTGCGATCGCCAAAGTGTTCGACGCCGGGTCCACCCCGCAGGGCCGGCCGTATTTTGTGATGGAGTACGTAAGCGGCGTCCCCGTCACTGCGTACTGCGACAAGCACAAGCTCACTACGCAGGAGCGCCTGGAACTCTTTATCCATGTCTGCGAAGGCGTGCAGCACGCTCACCAGAAAGCGATCATTCACCGCGACTTGAAGCCTTCGAACATTCTGGTGACCGAAGTAGATGGGAAACCGGCGCCCAAAATTATCGATTTCGGCGTGGCGAAAGCTATTTCACAGCGGCTCACGGCGGAAACGATCTTTACGCGAGTCGGAATGATGCTGGGCACGCCTGAGTACATGAGCCCGGAACAGGCCGACTCGGCGGGGCAGGACGTGGATACCCGTACAGATGTGTATTCGCTGGGTGCGGTGCTCTACGAGTTGCTGGTGGGGGCGCTTCCGCTCGAGTTGGGCAAGCTGTCGTTTGAAGAGATGCTGCGCAGGCTGCGGGAGGAGGATGCACCGCGGCCCAGCACCAAACTGCGCACGCTGGGTGAGCAGTCGACCGCCACAGCGCAGAATCGGCGTACCGAACCGAAGGCGCTCGCCAGACAGTTGCGCGGCGACCTGGATGCGATCACGTTGAAGGCGCTCGAGAAGGACCGCGCGCGCCGCTATGGAACGCCCTCCGAGCTGGCTTCCGACATTGGACGGTACCTCCGCCACGAGCCGATTACAGTCCGCGCAGCGAGCATTGCTTATCGCGCACGAAAATATATCCGCCGGCATCGAGTTGGTGTGGCGGTCGCGGCCGGTTTGATCCTGTTGTTAGGCTCGTTCGCGGTTGTGCAGGCCATTGCGTTGTACCGGATCACCCGCGAGCGCGACCGCGCCGACCGCGTTACGAACTTCATGACAAGCATGTTTAAGGTCTCGGATCCGAGTGAAGCCCGCGGTAATAAGGTCACCGCACGCGAAATCCTCGACAAGGCTTCGAAGGACATCAATGCTGGGCTTTCCAATGATCCGGAGCTGCAGGCTCAGATGATGCATGTGATGGGTACCGTGTACTTCAATCTGGGGTCGTATTCGCGTGCCGAATCGTTGTTGAAGAGGGCCGTTGAAATCCGGCAGCGGCTCCTCGGGCCGGAACACCTCGACACGTTAAGATCTAAGCGCGTGCTTGCAGGTACTCTGGAGGGCCAAGCTCGTTATCCAGAGGCAGAGAAACTATACCGGGAAGCTCTCGACATCCAGCGCCGGCTCATTGGGCCAGAGTACCCCGAGACCCTGAGCTTGGCAAACAATCTTGCAGGAGTTCTAAGCGACGAAGGTCATTTCTCTGAGGCAGAGAAGCTCTTCCGCGCAAATTTCAATACGGAAATGCGAGTTCTTGGGGCAGAGAACGTTGAGACCTTGCGGTCCGCTGACAATCTGGCGTTCATTATGGACCAGGATGGGCGGTATGGAGAAGCGGAGAAGGTGCAGCGCCACACTCTCGAGATCAAGCGCCGTGTGCTGGGCCCGGACCATCCGCAGACATTACGCTCTATGGACTATCTCGCCGATACGTTGGATAGCGAAGCCAGGTATGCTGATGCGGAAAAGCTGGAGCGTGAAGTGATCGCAATCCGTGTGCGCGTGCTCGGGCAGGAGCACGAAGATACGCTTATCTCGATGATGAACGAGGGTCTCATGCTTGGGCACTTGGGCCGCTATTCCGACGCGGAGCAAGCCCTTCGGGGCGTACTTGATCTTCAACGCCGTGTGCTCGGCCCGGAGCACCGCGAGACATTGGCCTCTATGAGTATGCTCGCCTCTACGTTCATGCATATGGGCCGGTATGCGGAGGCGGAAACCTTAGAGCGCGAGACATTCGACCTTCGCCGCCGCCTGTATGGACCGGATCATCCCGATACCGCCGTCTCCGTGTACGACCTGGCTTGCATTGAGGCGCACAGGGGCCAATCCGAGAGAGCGCTAGCCTTGCTTCGCCAGGCCGTCGATCACGGTCTGGACAGGCCCACGGCGCTCGGTCTGGAAACCGACATGGATCTGAAGTCTTTGCACGGGAAACCCGGCTTTAAGGCGCTGATAGCGCATGTCAACGAGCATTTCAATGCTCCGAAAAAGCCGCAGTGATCGCTTCAGCGCTCTTACTTTGACTCTTGACGCGCCGCAGCTACCGCGTCGCGGAATTTACGTGCCCGCTCGGTGACCAACTCGTACTTTCCCGCTGTGACCGTAGCTGTGTCAACCAGTTCCCCGCCTACCCCCACGGCCGAGCAACCGGCCCTTAGAAAGTCGCCGATCGTCTCGAGATTTACTCCTCCGGTAGGAATGAGTTCGATTTGGGGAAAAGGCGCTTTCAGCGCTTTGATGTACTTCGCGCCCCCGACCGCGCTGCACGGGAACACCTTGATACCGTCGGCGCCCGCTTCCCAGCCGGTGAGCACTTCGGTTGGCGTCAGGCCGCCCGGGAAAATCGGCTTACTATAACGCCGGGCCAGCTCAATCGTCTGCACATTCAGGCTCGGCGTCACGATGAACTGGGCTCCCGCAAGGATGCAGATCCGCGCCGCTTCCGGGTCTAGAACCGTTCCCGCGCCAAGCACGACCCGATCCCCGTAACGGCCAGCTACCGTCTCGATCGCTTTAACGGCATTTTGCACGGTAAGAGTAATCTCCACACAGTCGATCCCGGCATCCAACACTGCGTCGACCGCAGCCACCGCCGTCTCCGCATTTGGCGTCCTCACGATAGGAACGATCGCGAGTTCCTTGATTCGCGACAGGATTTCGGCCCTGGTCACGCGAGTCGCGTCCTTAAGAAATTCGAAGCCATTCGACCCGATTGTAAACGAACCGTCACAGCTCAGTCCTCGGCCTTTTTCTTCGTGAGTTTGAGATTGAGATGAATGACTTTGTGGCTGTCGAAAACACTGATGTTCTTGGTCTTGCTTGTCATCCCGTTCGCCTGAGCTCGAATCTCGTAATTGACCTCCGTGCTGAGTCCGTAAAAGTGGTATCTGCCATCCTGTTGCGCAATGAACGAACGCACTTGTAGACTCTTTCCGTTCTTGAGCAGCACATGCGCACCGGGAACTGATGCGCCCGACTGGCTTAGAACCTTGCCTTCAATGGAGCGCGTTGTCGGTCCGCTTTGGGTGGTGACTGGCGGCTCGACCTGAGTGAAGGAGAACCGCGCTAGGCAGAACAATGCCGCGGCGGTGACTGATGCCGTCACGATCCGCACGGGCAGTCACCGAAGGCTGTTAGTGCCAGTCCTCTTCGTCCTCTTCGTCTTCGTCCTCTTCGTCTTCGTCCTCGTCGTAGTCGAAATCTTCGTCTTCGTCCTCTTCCTCGTCTTCAGACTCGATCTCTACCGGGTTCGTGCTGGTGACCGTCAGAGAAGCTCCGCATTCATCGCAAGAGAGGACGTCGCCTTCGTCGAGTTCTTCTTCTTCCACGTCGATGGGAGCGTCACATTTGGGGCAGCTAACCATAGATAAATCCTCGTCTGAGCCAGGGTGTGAACTACGCAGACAACCCATTTCTAGCACGCACCGCTGCGATCGTCACGTCCGAATGGATCACGCGGGCTGCGGAACCGTTACACCTGTCGATTGTTGATCGTAAGCCATTATTTCTTCGGGGGTTACTGTGACCAATGTCTTATCCATGTCCAGTGAGGTTTCAATCATGTGGCGAAGGTGAGTGGCTGCCATTCGCAGGCAGTACGGATCGGACAGCTTGTGGCCGCGCCCGGATGTAACGTTGAGCAACGCCTGATGCGGTAGCGCTATCACTTTCTCTTCCGCTTGGCCGCCCTCCGGTGTGACAAAGAACTTCACGTCAACCGTGTCCGCGTGCCGGATCGAGATGCCCGTCTGAAGCCAGCGGAACTGCACATTCCACGTGCGCCCGAACGGGTCCGGACCGGCCTGAAAGAGCCGGCTCTGGTCGCTCATGACCCGATGCTAGCATGCGCCGAAACGGGCGCAGCTGATGCGTCAAATGGCGCGGGCTCGCTGGCCAATCAGCGAAAGCAGCTCGTTTCGCGTCTCTTTATTGTCGCGAAACGCACCCAGCATCGAGCTCGTGATAGCTCCCGAATGTTGCTTCTCAACCCCTCGCATCATCATGCAGAAATGCCGCGCTTCGCAGATGACCGCTACGCCGCGGGGGTGGATCAGCTCCTGAATAGTTTGGGCGACCTGTTGCGTCAGGCGTTCCTGGATTTGCAGGCGTCGCGCGAAAACGTCGACGATGCGAGGAATCTTGCTCAGTCCGATGACCTTTGAGGCGGGCAAATAGGCGACGTGCACCTTGCCGAAGAACGGGAGCATGTGATGCTCGCACAGGCTGAAGAATTCGATGTCCCGAACGATAACCACCTCATCGTATTCGACATCAAACAGCGCGCCGTTTACAATTTCGCCCAGGTCGGCGGAGTAACCGCTGGTGAGATAGCGAAGCGCCTTTTCAACGCGCTCCGGCGTCCGAGCTAGGCCGTCCCGGCTAAGGTCTTCGCCAAGCGCGCGCACAACTTCTTTCATGTGTGAAGCGATGGAAATTTTCGGAGGCTTGTGCTGTATCTCGATCAGCGAGCCGTTCTTCTTCAAAGGAGCTTTAGCCATGAACTGTCACACCTTCCATTTCCACCGGTATCGGAGCTTCATGCCCTCTTACGCCCAGTAGAATTTCAAATCCGTTCCGATCCGTCTCCTGTATGTGGACTCTTCGCACGCGTGCCGGCATGCTGCCAAATTGATCGGGCCAGTGTCGCTGAATGAGATCAGCTATGACGAGCGCGATGTTTTCAGCCGTAGGCACCATGTCCGTAAACTGCGGTACATCGAGGTTGAGGTTGCGATTGGCAAAGAGACGCAAGATGTGGCGTTCCACAAAGTCATCCAACGCTGGAACGGAAATAATCAACCCCGTAAGAGGATGGACGCTCCCCGCGACGGTAATTTCAAGCACGTAATCGTGGCCGTGCCCGAACGGGTTATTGCACTTGCCATATATCTGCGCATTTTCGGCGTCGCTCATTTCCGGCGAGTGCAAGCGGTGGGATGCAGAAAACCGGTACCGGCGAGTCAGGCTTGTCATGCCGCCAGATCCTCCCGCTCGACATCGACGTAAAGATCTGCCGTCTCAAAGAGACGCACCCGCGCCAGGCGTGTCGAAGCTGTGGCGACCTGCGGCTCGAGCCGCCTCCAGATCTCGAGCGCAATATTGGCTGTGCTTGGAATCACCCTATCGAAAGGCAAGACCTCGTAGTTCAAGAAGCGATGATCCATCGGCTCGATCACCTCTCGTTCGAGAATATCCTTCAAATGTTTGAGATCGACCACCATGCCCGTTCTAGGATCGGGATCGCCTTCCACTGTCACCTCTACCACGTAATTGTGGCCATGTCCGTTCGGGTTGGCGTCTTCTCCAAAAAGCCGGTAATTTTCGGCGTCACTCAAGGAGCGAACCCGGCAGCAGTGGGAGGCGGAAAACTCCGCTTTGCGCGTAACCAGCACCATTGATTGGATGTCCGGCTGCGGCCGTTGGATACTGGTATTTACAGGCGGATTCAGGTCATTCACGGGCGAGGTCCCCTAATTTACGA
This sequence comes from Bryobacteraceae bacterium, assembly GCA_036557345.1. GTDB lineage: Bacteria > Acidobacteriota > Terriglobia > Bryobacterales > Bryobacteraceae > Bog-105. The sequence continues at coordinate 28,674 of DATBHS010000185.1, read as the reverse complement.
GTACTGGCAAAGTGTCTACCAACAATGTTCTGCGCGCCCTTCTCGGCGCGCTCACTGCAATCTTTATCGGGTTGATTGTGTTCAGCTTGCGCGACACCTCGGCAAAAGAGGGGGGCTCGGCTCCGGGCTTTTCCATCACCACCGACAAGGGCCGGCGGGTGACCCCTGTCTCCTTCGGCGGTAAGGTGCTCGTGCTGAATTTCTGGGCGACCTGGTGCTCGCCGTGTGTTCAGGAGATCCCCTCCCTGAATCAATTTCAAAAGCGGTTCGAGAAGAAGGGCGTGGTCGTCGTCGCCGTCAGCATCGACAAGAATCCACAGAAATACCAGGCGTTCCTCGATCGCATTCACGTGTCGTTCGATACGGCGCGCGACCCGCAAGCCAGCATCAGTGCCAGGTACGGTACCTTCCAGTACCCCGAAACCTACATCATCAAAGACGGCCGGATAATGCGCAAGTTCCCGAATGCCGAGGATTGGGTCAGTGACGATATGACCCAATACGTTCAGAGCCTGTTATAGGAAACTGCAAATCGGATGGCGATCGATGAGGCTGTACTGGCGGCAGTGGAGTCGCAATTAGGCAGCAAAGCCGTCCTGTCGCGCGCGCCCGATCTGAAGCTCTACGAATACGACGGGGGAGTCGACAAGTCGCAGCCTGACTTGGTGGTGTTTCCAAGCAGCACGGAAGATGTCGTGGCATTAGTCAAGCTGGCGCGCGAGCACAACCTTCCGATTATCGGGCGAGGTGCCGGCACCGGTTTAAGCGGCGGGGCAATCGCGCGCGCCGGCGGCATCATGATCTCGTTTGCGAGAATGAACCGGATCCTCGAAATCGACATCGAGAACGAACGCGCGATTGTGCAGCCAGGCGTCGTCAACCTGGATATTTCGCTGGCCGTGCAACCACTCGGGTACTTTTATGCGCCGGACCCGTCGAGCCAAAAGGCGTGTACGATCGGAGGCAACGTGGCAGAAAATGCCGGCGGCCCTCACACCCTGGCTCACGGAGTAACAACCAATCATGTGGTCAGCCTGGAAGCCGTGCTGCCGGACGGAACCGTGCTCGAATGCGGCGGCAAAGAACTGGATCTGCCGGGCTACGATTTGACCGGTCTCCTCACCGGATCGGAGGGAACAATGGCCCTGGTCACGAGGGTCGGTGTCAGGCTGATGCGGCAGCCGGAAGCCGTCAAGACACTGCTCGCCATCTATGGCTCGACCGACGAGGCGGGGAATACGGTCGGCGAGTTGACGGCGCGCGGAATCATCCCGGTAGCGCTGGAGATGCTGGACGGGCCGATGATACGGATGGTGGAGGCCGCTACCCACGCCGGATATCCGATGGATGCTGCAGCGGTTCTGCTGATTGAAGTGGAGGGCCTGACAGAGGAGATAGAAGAACAGGCGGCAGCTATTGGCGCCGTGTGTTTGGCATGCCGGGCGCGCGAGGTAAGAACGGCAAAATCAGCCGAAGAGCGCGAGCTTTTGTGGAAGGGAAGGAAGAATGCGTTCGGCGCGATCGGCCGCGTTAGCCCCACGTATTATGTCCAGGACGGCGTCGTTCCACGGACGCAGATCGCGCGAACGCTGCGCGCCATCGGCGAGATTGGAGCGAAATACGGAATCCCGATCAGCAATGTGTTTCATGCAGGAGACGGCAACATGCATCCTATTCTTCCGTTTGATCCCCGAAGGCCTGGCGACCTGGAGAAAGCGCAAAAAGCCGGCGAGGAGATCCTTGATTTCTGTATCTCAGCAGGCGGTTCGATTACCGGCGAGCATGGCGTCGGCATGGAAAAAATGGAATTGATGCAGCACCTGTTTCCGGACGAAACGCTGGAATTAATGAAGCAGTTCAAGGCGCTCTTCGATCCGCGCTGCGCCCTGAATCCCGGGAAAGTGCTGCCTACCGGAAAAGGATGTTTCGAGATCCGGCAGAAGCCGGACGTCGAACTCTAGTTTTACTCATACCGCAGCGCGATCATCGGATCCACTCGAGACGCCCGAAGCGCCGGCACGAAGCTCGCCGTTATGGCGACCGCGATGAGGAAACCCGCCGCGGCGCCGAGCGTCAAGAGATCGTTCGAGCGTAGACCGAACAGCAGTGACGTTGCACTGCGGGCGGCAAGCAGCGCCAGAAAGAGGCCGGTGGCGCTCCCGAGCAGTACCAATTGAACGGCCCGGCGCACGATTTCAGAGATGATTGCATGGCGGCTCGCGCCGAGCGCCAGGCGAATGCCGATCTCATTTCTCCGCGCGAGGACCGTGTACGAGATCACGCCGTACAGTCCAACTGCCGCAAGCATCGCAGCCAGGGCGCCGAAAAAGCCGGAAAGGACGGCCATCAGGCGCTCGCGAATGAGGCCGTCAGAAATTCTGTCCTCGAAGATCTCGTAATTCGAGCGGATCCCGGGCGAGATTTGCGAGAGCTTTTCCCGTATTGCTGCAATCGTGCTGGCTGCCGGCGCCGTGCTCCGGATGTACAGAGTGCCTCCCGGATCTTCATTAGGGTACTGCAGCGCGGGTCCGAACACCTGAGGCGGAATCTCTTCGCGTAGCGAGGCATATTTTGTGTCTTTGACGATCCCCACAATCTCATACCCGGTACTGGGATAGTTTGGTTCCTCGCGCGTCACAAAGGTCCGGCCCAGCGGATTCAGCCCGTGTAGGAACTTGCGCACGAAAGTCTGGTTAACAATCGCCACATGTTGTGACGTGGCCGTATCGCGATCATTGAACTCGCGCCCGGCCAGCAGCGGGATGCCCATCGTCCGGAAATACGCCGGGCTTATCCAGGTAAACTTCGAACTGTCTACTTTGCCGGCGAGATCGAAGCCCAGCGTCCAACTGCTGCCATCGAGAGGCCGGTGAGTAGCGCTTGCCACGGATTCGACTTGTGGAATCGAGCGTACTTGCTCGACCAGATCTCGAAGGTATGCATTGTCGCGCGCCTTGGCCAGATTCAGCCGGTAGAAATCAATATGGGCGATCACAATGCCGCGTTCGCGAAAACCGGGATTCAATGTCATCAAATTCCAGAAGCTGCGTACAAATAGTGCGGCGGCAACGAGCAGTACAAGTGAAATTGCAATCTGCGATACCACGAGCCCGTGCTGCAGCAGGTTGCGGCTTCGCCCTGCCGTCATGCCCCTGCCGGCGGAATGGATGACGGCTCCGGGATCTGTTCGAGAACCTCGAAACGCCGGCACCAGGCCGAAAAGCAAACACGTAAGGAGCGCGACGCCCGCTGTGAAGAGCAGAACCGGCGCATGCACGCTGAGATCGAGATACGGTGCGTCCTGCTCGGTGCTGAGGAAGCGCACGATGCCTTCGCTGAATATCTGAGCGAGCCCGACGCTTGCTACTGCCCCGGCGATGGCCAGCAGTAAGCCTTCCGTCAACAACTGCCGGACCAATCGCCAGCGTGAAGCTCCGATAGCGAGCCGTACCGCCACTTCGCGCTCCCGTGTCGTGGCGCGCACCAGCATCAAGTTGGCCAGATTCGCGCAGGCAATCAGCAGAACCAGGCCCGTGATACCAAGCAGAAGCCACAACGACGTGTCATACTCTTCGCGCAATCCGCTCATGCCGGTTGCGGCTGGATACGCTGACAAACGAAATTTTGTGTATGAATCGTGAGAGCCGCCGTATCCGGTCGGAATCGTGGCCTGAAATATGGCGGGGCTAATGGAGGCAAGCTGCGCGCGCGCCTGGGCCAGCGTCCATCCAGACTTCAGTCGGCCCATTACCGTCAGAAACGAAAGATCGCTGCGCTTAAAGTGCGGGATCTCGGGATAGTAAGAACTCATCGAGCAGATCGCTAGGGCAATATCGAAGGTTCTTCCCACCTCCAGGCCGGAGAACCGGGGCGGTGTGACACCAACCACTTCAGTCGGACGATCCTGAATGATGAGCTTGCTGCCAATCGCCGAATCACGGCCGCCGAATTCGCTCCGCCAGAATCCATAACTGATCACTACCCCCGGCATGCCGCAGCTTATGCCTTCCTGCGCTTCTGTAAACAGGTGTCCGCGCAGCGCTGTTACGCCGAGCGTGGGGAAAAATCCGCCAGTGACTAATAAGCCCCGAACGGACCGGGCATTAGGGCCGGCGCCCAAATCGATGCCGCTTTCATCCCACGCGAACACACCCGAAAAGCCTTGCTGCTCGCGGCGGATTCGTTCCCAAACCGGGTAAGAAAGCGATGTCGAGCGGTCAGAGACACCGAAACCACGGTTTCCGCCTTCGATTTGAATGAGCGCCAGCGACTGTGGATCGGGCACGGGCAGCGAACGCAGACGAACAGCATCGAGCAATTGAAAAATGGCCGTGTTCGCCCCAATGCCAAGCGCCAACGTGCAGAGCGCCGTGAATGTGAAACCCGGGCTCTTACGCAAATTGCGCAGGGCGAGGCGCAGATCTTGAAGAGTCGATTCGAGCCAAAGAGTGCCTCGGGCATCGCGGCATTCTTCCTTTACCTGCTCGACACCGCCAAACCCGAGTCGCGCTTTGCGCCGGGCTTCCTCTTCGCCCACGCCGGAGCTCATGTAATCGGACGTCTGGCGCTCCAGATGCTCCTGCAACTCTTTTTGAAGCTGCACTTCCAGGCGCCTCTTCTGGGAAACACGGCGAAACCAGTTCATCATCCACCTATTCGTAACGGAGTGCGATCATCGGATCGACTCGCGCCGCGCGGCGCGCCGGAATATATGACGCAGCGAGTACCACGAGAAATAGGAGCGCGGCGACTCCTCCAAAGGTCAGCGGGTCGGTAGCGCTAATTCCATAAAGCAGGCTGGCCAGAAGGCGAGTGATCGCGAAGGATGCAACCACGCCAATCCCGATGCCGAGAATCGCGAGCCGCACGCCTTCACTTACAACGAGACGCAGAACGTCGCCTCGCTCAGCCCCGATGGCCATGCGAATGCCGATCTCTTGTGTTCGGCGCGTAACCGAAAATGCCACTACGCCATAGATCCCAACAGCGGCAAGAGCGAGAGCCGCCGCGGCGAAGGAGGCTACAAGCAGAAGCAAAAAACGGCGATCTGCAAGCCAGCCGCCCATCTCATCCGCGAAAGTGGAGAATTTGACGGGAACATCGGGTGCAAGGTCGTGGAAAATCTTGCGCGAGGCCGAAATGATCGCCGCTGGCGGCGCGGCGCTCCGCATCAGAATGGTAGGCGATGAATTGGCGTTCATGCCACGCTGGCGGTAATCGACGTAAATAATGGGTTGATCCGAGGGAAGATCTAAGCCCCGTGCGCGAACGTCGCCCACAATTCCCACGATGGTGAGCGGCTTCAAGTTGCCGTCCATATTGCCGAAATCGATCGTTTGATCGATGGGGTCCTGATTGGGCCAGCGCCTGCGAGCTAACGCCTGGCTGATCACGGCGACATGTGGCGAATTCCAATCGTCCTGTTCGCCAAACATCCGCCCGCGAATCAGCGGAATGCCCAGGGTGCGGAAGTACCCTTCGCTGGTAACGCAATAAAGGGCATGCCCGGCTTGGGAGCGATTTTGCGCGATACGCTCCCATTCATCGAAATTGGCGGGCGGCCTTCGGCCATTGAGGATCAGGAAATCACCGTCAGCGAGATCGTCGCCGCCCGCGACCGGGAGCGCGCCGGTCAATCCCACTGTCTGCCCGCCAGGAATCGCGCGCAGCCGGTTCACTATGTCGTCCATAAAATGGATCTGCCGCGCGATAGCTGCCTGGTCGAGCGCGAATGCGAGTCCCTGCGGATTCGGAGGTGAGAACTCCATCGTGATCAGGTTTTCCGCGCGGAACCCCGGGCTTGTCTCAATCAGCCGCAAGAAGCTGCGGCCGAGAAGGCCTGCTCCGATTAAAATCACCAACGTTGCGCCAATTTCGCCGGTTACTACAAAACTGCGCAACCGATGGCTGGGGCCAGTCCCGCTGTAGCCGCGGGAGCCGGCAGCCAGCCCGTCCTGGACATCGCCCTGCATGGCACGCCAGGCGGCAAACAGCCCGAGCGAAACGGCGACGGCCACAATTGCAGCCAAGGCGAAAAGCAGAACCGGTATGTTGATCGCGATACCTTCCTGCCGCGGCAAATTCGGCGGAAGAATGGTTGGAAGTACCTTGACGGCCCAGATCGCTATCAAGATGCCCAATACACCGCCGGCTACCGAAAGCAGAAAGGACTCAGCCAGGAACTGTTGAATCAAGCGGCTGCGCCCGGCCCCGAGCGCCGCACGCACAGCTAGCTCTTTGCGACGAGCCGAGGTGCGTGCTACCAGCAGGCCGGCGACATTGGCGCAGGCGATCAGGAGCAGAAGACCGACGGCACCCAGAAGGGTGAGGAGAGCGCTTCGCACATCGCCGACCATCGCGTCGGCGAGCGGCATGACCGCGGCGTCGTCGAGATCTACTTTTCTTCCGTACTGCTGCCGGATGCGGTGAGCAAGCGCGCTGAGATTGGCGTGCGCTTGGGCAATGGTGACATCGTCGCGGACACGCCCGACACATCGCCAGTTATGCGCGGTTCGGCTGAAAACGTCCGGCCTGAGCTCGCTCGAAATCCACAAAGCGGCGCCGGGCGGAAAATCGAACCTCGACGGCATGACTCCAATAACCGGATAAACCGCTCCCTCCACCCGCAAATGGAATTGGGAGAGATCCGCTGAGCTACCGAGGTATCGTTGCCAGTACCCACAGCTGACGATGAGGGCCGGCGCGCCGTGCGGGCGCTGCTCGTCGGACGCAAACAAACGGCCTCGAAAGGGCTCGACACCGAGCGTTTTGAAAAAGTCGCTCGAAACGTTCGCGACAGTGGCTCGCACCGGCTCGCTGCCGCCGGCAATAGATGTCAACCAGTACTCATAGGCCGCGAGGCTCGTAAAGGTATTGTTCTGAGTGCGAAAATCATCGAAGTTTAGCGCCGCCAAATTCATTGAGTGGCCATCTGGCGCCTGTTCCCACACACGAACGATTTGCTCCGGATTCGGATACGGAAGAGGACGCAGCAATACCGCATCCGCGACCGAGAAGATCGAAGTGGACGCGCCGATACCGAGCGCGAGCGTGCCAATCGCAGCCAAAGCGAAGCCGGGACTTTTCTGCAATGTGCGCGCGGCGAACCGGACATCCTGCCGGATCGATTCCACCCAGTGCGTACCGCGAGCATCGCGGCATTCTTCTTTGATTTGCTCCACGCCGCCGAATGTGATGCGCGCTTTGCGGCGTGCTTCCTCTTCGCTCAGCCCCAAGCGCATGTAATCGGCGGCTTGACGCTCCAGGTGCTCCTGCAACTCTCTTTGAAGCTGCGCTTCTTGACGATTCTTTTGGATAACGCGGCGAAGCCAGTTCATAATTGCTACCTTCAGCGCCGTTCCGAGCCGCGCGTGCCAGCAAGCGGATGCGTTTTATTCATATCGAAGCGCAATCATCGGGTCCACCTGTGCCGCGCGGCGCGCGGGCACATAAATAGCCGCGCAGGCAATCACGCAAAGCAACAGCGCGACCGCCGAAAACGTAATCGGATCCGCTGGACTGACGCCGTAGAGCAACTTGACCAGCAGTCTCATGAGCGCAAACGAAGCTGCGATTCCGGCGACGACGCCAATCAGCACCATCCGAAGGCCTTGCTTCATGAAAAGCCGGAGCACCTGTTGTGGCCGCGCTCCTAATGCCATGCGGACGCCGACTTCCTGCACGCGTCGGCTGGTCGCGTATGAGATCACGCTGTAGATCCCGATGGAAGCAAGAGCGAGCGCAAGCCCCGCAAAAATCGCAAGAAGAAACAGCATGCCGCGCCTGCGCGCCATCGAATCGCTCATGATCTGTTCCATGGTTGCCACGTCACGGACCGGCTGATCGCGCGTGGGTCCCAGTACGCTTCGCTTAACGGCATTGACAATCGAGAGTGGACTGCTCGATGTGCGCACAAGTAAGTTCATGCCGTTTATCGTCAGAGGCATGAATTCGTCCGGAAATTGTAGGAACGGTACATATAGCGCCGGCTGTCGCGGCCCAAATGCGTCTTCATCCAGACTTAGATGCTTGATTGCGCCGGCCACACCCACGATCCGCACGCGTCCCAGCAACTGAATCGAAAGTGAACTTCCCACCGGATCCTTCCCCGGGAAAACACGCTTTGCTAGAGTTTCATCGATCACGACGACGGGCTGACTCCCCAATCGGTCTTGCTCGGTAAAAAAGCGGCCGCGTAGAAGCGGGACCTTCATCGTCTCTAAGTAGCCAGTCGTTGGGCTGTAGGCCCACGCGGTAGGAGCGCTCTTGGGAACGGTAGTTTCCGCACTGGCCCAGTAGGCTACGCTCTGCGTGCTTCCGCTCAGGGGAAGCAAGGAATCGAGTGCGGCGGCCTGCACGCCCGGTGTATTCCGAACGCGCTCGAGAACTTGCTCCCAGCCAGTCCGCATTTGGGCAGGACTGTTCAGCACCTTGGGCGAGAGCGTTACCGTCATGGTGAGCAGGTTGTGCGGATCGAATCCAGGATTGACGGACCAAAGCCGGAGAATCGTTCGCATCATGAGCCCCGAACCGGTAAGCAACACCAACGCGAGAGCCAACTCAGTAACTACGAAACTGCTTTGCAACCGGCGAACACCGCGGCTGGTTCCGCGTGAACCTTGCCGCAGCCCGGTCTCCAGGTCGAACCGCTGCCGCAGAGCCGGAACAAGCCCGAACACAATTCCGGTAATCACAGAAATTGCTACCGCAAACAGAAGGACCCGCGAGTCGACAACTATGTCTTGCGTGCGAGGCAACCAATCCGGCAAATGGTGCAGAGCCCATCCCGTTCCCGCTGTCGCCAGTAGCACTCCGCCAACTCCTCCGATTAAACCCAAGAGGATACTTTCGGTTAAGAGCTGCCGCAGCATTCTGCCGCGTCCCGCTCCGAGCGCCGCGCGAATGGAAAATTCCCGTGTGCGCGAGAGAGACCGTGCCAGAAACAGATTCGCTACATTCGCGCATGCGATCAGAAGCACCAGACCGACTGCTCCGGCAAGCAGGAAAAGCGTGGGTCCAATATCGCCAATCACTTGTCGCTTCAGAGGCTCCGCCCCAAATGTCATTCGGGAGTTCGTGTCCGGATACTCGCGGGCGAGGCGTGATCCGATCGCCTTCAACTCCGAATTCGCGCGCTCAAGCGTCACTCCCGGATTGAGCCGCGCCACGGCTTCAATGCCGGAGTACATGTCGCGCTTTTGTGTAGCGACCGTGTCGTTCTGACCGATAGGTGTCAGCATTTGCGAGTCGCCGTTGAACCGGAAATTGGCAGGCAGCACGCCAACGACTGTGTAACCCTTGCCACCCGCTACCAGCGTTGCGCCAATCGCCTTCGGCCTTGCGCCGAAGCGTTCCTGCCAGAGCGCATACCCGATCATGGCAACCGGAGCTGCATTCCGCTGATCCTCTTGCTGCCGAAATTCCCGACCGAGAAACGGCTTTATGCCGAGAACTGATAAGAATCCCGCCGAAACCTGTTGCGAGTGAATGTATGCCGGTTCACCAGGTGACGTAACGTTCACGCCGGACCATCGATAAGCGGCGATGCCCACAAACGAGCGGCTCGCACGTTGTACATCCAGGAAGTCCGGATAGGAAAAGGCGAAGTTCTCTCCCGTACGCAACCGTTCCTCAACTGCAACCAGCCTTTCGGGATCTGTATAAGGCAGGGCACGCAAAATAACGCCATTGATCACACTGAAAATCGCCGTGTTCGCGCCGATGCCTAAAGCCAGCGTGCCGATCGCGGCGAGCGCAAAACCGGGACTCTTGCGTAGGGTGCGGGCAGCGAAACGCGCGTCCTGGAGAGTTGATTCGACCCAGCGCGTGCGCCGGGCATCGCGGCAATCCTCTTTCACCCCCTCTACGCCGCCGAACTTCAGGCGCGCGTGGCGCAAGGCCTCCGCTTCGCTCAAGCCATCGCGCAGGTAATCTGCGGCTTGGCGTTCGAGATGGTCCTGCAGTTCCGTTTGAAGCTGCATTTCCAGCCGCTTCTTCTCCACCAGCCGGCGAAGCCAGTTCATACACCCTCGCTTCCGGAAAGCTTCAGGACAAGACCGACTGCCTCGGCCAGGCGTCCCCAATTGGCCTCTTCCTCTTTAAGCTGCCTTTTGCCTTTGGCGGTAAGGCGGTAAAACTTTGCCTCTCGCCCGGTATCCGACTCCCGCCATTCAGCCGCCAGAAATCCTTTGTTTTCGAGCCGGTGCAGAGCCGGGTAAAGCGATCCCTGCTGCACCTGCAAAACATCTCGTGAGACCTGCTGAAGGCGCTGGGCGATAGCGTACCCGTGAATTGGTCCCAGGGCAGCCACTTTCAGAATCAGCAGATCGAGCGTACCTTGCGGAATATCGGACTTGTTCATGCCTGTTTCTTCTACATATACTCCGGCACGTGTCGGAGGTCAAGGTATGAATACGCGTTTACTGCGCGATCAGTTCCGCGTAAACGGGATAATGATCCGATCCGTTCATATCGCGGCGGACCCGGCCGCTTTTGACGCTGATCGGGCCGCGCGCGAAGATCCAGTCGAGCGCCATGGCGATGGTGTGCGTCCGTTCGATCTTTTCGCCGGTTGCGCTGTGAAATCCGGCCTGTTCCAGCTTGCGCAGATAAATAGATGGCACGTATTTCGAGTTCAGGTCGCCGCCCAGGATGATGGCAGTATCGGGCGGGTACTGCCGGAGATCGGCCAGCATCTCATCAAGCTGGGCGGATTGGATGCGCCCGAAGCTGCGGCTCTCCAGATGCGCGTTGTAGACAACCAGCAGACGGCCGGCAAACTCCAACTCGGTGATGAGAGCGATTCGGCCACCCTCCCGACGCTGGAAAAGCGGCATGCCGGAAGGAATCCAGTCGTGCGGCTTCCAAAATCCGGACTGATGCTGAAAGCGCAGGATGCGCGCGTGGCGGATTGGCACGCGTGTGAGCGTGGCTTGGCCGATGTAGGCAGGCCTGCCGTGCTCCTGGCTCAGCTCCTCGAACTCGATGCCGTAGGCAAGATTCAGGTGGAGGCGATCCGCCAGCTCGGAGGCGATGTCCTTCTCGCCGGAGCGGGCGTTGTTCCAGTCGACTTCCTGAAAGAGACAAACATCGGCGGGATTCTGCTCCAGTTCGGACCCGAGCGCCGCAAGATGCAGGCCGCGATCGATGTTCCAGGTCGCGACGCGCAGCTCTTTCAGGCCTGACGCAGCGGGGAACGAAGTGAGCACGCGAGGAGTATTGAGATCTGGGGCCATATTCGCCGGCGCGGCCGATAGCATGGCCACGAATGCGAAGTACCAGGCGCACACGCCGAAGCGCGCGAACGGATAATCCACCAGCGCGTGCAGGCAAACGGCGATAACGCCCAGGCCCCACCCCGAGCGAAGCGCAGGTCGGATACTCCAGAAAAAAATGACCAGCATCAGCCCGGCGAAGAAAATTCCGCCTTCGGCAGCCCACTGTAGCCAGTCATTGTGCGCGCGATTTACCCAGGTGCCGTCGTCGTAACGCGCAAACATCGGGTAAACGGGCACATAGGTATCGAGCCCCCAGCCAGTGAGCGGCCGTTCGCGAATCATCGCGAGCGAAGACTTGTTGAGGTTGCGCCGGACCGTAAGCTGATCGCTCCTTTGAAATTTCGATAGAACTTCGCTAGAGCCCGCCGCATAGACGAATAGCGCGCTAAGGCTAACCGCGATGGCCGCGCCATAGAGGAGAGTGCGGCTGCGACTCTTCACATACGCGAGCAGTACAACCCCGATCAGTTCTGCAAGCACGAGTGCAGTGCCGGCCCGCGAGCCGGAGGCCACCACAGATGCAATCTGTAATGCGCCAAGCAGCAAGAACGGTGTATCGGGCTTTCGTCCCCGCAGGCCCATCCACAACGTTACGGGGATGACCAGCTCCATGAACTCGGCGAAGTTATTCCAGTAAGCGAACGAGCCGAAGACGGCCGGGAACTTACTCGGGATCAGCCAATAAAAGCGGTTGGTGCGGGAGGCCTGCTGCAAAAGATCAAGGAGACAGACGGCGCTGCCGAACAACACGAACAGGAGCCGGAAACGAGCAGCCAGTTCGCGGCTTCGAAGGATCTGGGTTGCGAGCAGAACAATCACAGCGGCGGTAAACCAAAACAGCGTGCCGGTCCAGCCGTTGTAAACGATCTTTTGCGGAAACCAGAGCGTCTGGATGACGCCGTAACAGGTCATCAGCAGCAGGCATATCGCCGGGACACTGAACGTGAGATGCCGCCGGAAGAGGCCGAAGTAAAGAGCTGCAAACGCGAGCAGCACGGCGGAGATAATCCGAGGAGCGACCTCGCCGCCGTCGAGCGTAGACAACGTGAACGCGGCTAGTATGCCGAAAAACGCGGCGAAGCTTACCCTGTCCGCGAGAGACATCCCTCGCAGGATCTCATTTCCCCGTATAGCTTACCCGCCAAATCGACTTGGATCCGTCGTCGGTAACCATGAGGGATCCATCTGACGCAACGGCAACTCCAACCGGGCGGCCCCACACCGTGCCATCGGCATTGACGAAGCCGGTAACGAAGTCCTCATATTCGCCCTTCGCGTGGCCATTATCCAGCGGGGCGCGGATCACTTCGTAACCGGTGCGGCTGGACCTATTCCAGGAACCGTGCTCTGCCGCAAAGACATCACCTTTGTACTGGGGCGGGAACTGGCTCCCGTCGTAGAAGGTCATTTCGAGCGAAGCATTGTGAGCACGAAGCAGAACGTCTGGGACGATCGCCTTCGCTCCCAGTTCGGGCTTCTCAGGCAGGCGCGGATCATGATGATTTCCGATGTAGTACCAGGGCCAGCCGTAGAAACCATCTTCCTTGACGGAAGTGATGTAGTCGGGCACGAGATTATCACCGATCATGTCGCGCTCGTTCACGGAGCACCAGAGCTGTCCCGTAACGGGATTGATCGCGATGCCTACCGGATTGCGGATCCCCGAAGCGTAGACCTTAACGAACTTGCCGTCGGGCGTGAATTCGAGAATGTTAGCCCGGTGGAACTCCCTCGAGTGCGTGTCGGGATCATCGATGTTGGAACCGGAGCCCACGGAGACAAATAGCTTGCTGCCGTCGGGCGAAAAAGCCAGATCGCGCGTGGTGTGCCCGCCAGTGGACGGCGCCAGCTTGGGAATAATCGTCTGCGATGGGCCGGTGGCTTGGAGATCACCGTTGTGATAGGGGTAGCGCACGACTGAGTTCGTGTTGCCGAAGTAGACCCACTGCGGATTGTCGCCGGGCGGATAGAATGCGATGCCGAAGTTGTTTTTGAGACCCTTGGCAAACAAGGAACGCTGCTCAGGCTTTCCGTCCTTAACGCCACGAAAAATTTCGACTTTTCCGGCATACGTTTCAGCGACGAACAGGTCTCCGTTGGGAGCCCGGCGTATCTCGCGAGGTTCAGGGAGGTTGCCGGCATAGAGCTCTACTTTGAATCCTTCCGGCGCTTTGGGCCAGGCGTCCGCGGGCCGCGAGACCATTTTGGCGTCGTTCGCCACACCCTTCGTCGCAAATGGCTTGGGCAAATCGGCAACAGTGATCTTGCGGACTGTCCCGGGACTTTGCGATGTGAAGTCGCCAAAAGCGGCTTCCCCGGTGATGATGTTCTTGAGATCGGAATCGTCAGCAATCAGTACCGCAACGCCTAGAAGTGAAGAGGCGGTTAATGTAATCCAGCGGGCTTTCGTCATTTTTCCAAGTAATGAGATGTTGCTTCTTTGGGGAATGTAGCAAACTTACGGAGATCGTCGAGGCTCAGCCGTCCGGTATAGATTGACATGCCGATAGCGCAATGGATGTTCATGGCGGTTAATGCCCTTATGTCTTCGAGGGTGGTGATTCCACCCGCGGCAGTTAGCTCGTGACGTGTTGCTTGGCGTAAACTTTCGAACCAGCCGAGGTCCGTACCCTGCATCATTCCTTCTTTATCGACGTAGGTACAAAGAAAGCCCGAACAGTACGGCTCGAGGCGCGCGATCATACCGAGGGCGGTCCATTCGGTCGATTCCTGCCAACCTTTCACCACGATCCGTCCCGCTTTGCTGTCGAGAGCAATAGTGATTTGTTCGGCGCCGATCTCGTTGGCGAGCGCCCGAAGAAAATCAATATCTGGGCCGATGGCGGAGAAAGCCGCGGTTCCCACGATCACGCGATATGCGCCCTGTGCGATCAAGTCCCGCGCGCGATCGATATCGCGTATGCCGCCGCCCACGCGCACGGTCGCGTGGTGCGCGAGATATCTGACTACATCGCTGTTCGAGCCGCGGCCCATCGCGGCATCGAGATCGATGACCTGGATCTGCGGGAAGCCTTCGAAGGCGGCCAGCATTTTATCGACTGACCGTTCGAGGGCTTTTTCCCGACCTTGAACGAGTTGCACGACTTTGCCGTCCATAAGATCGATACAGGGAATGATCATTGGACCGGCCTTATCGGGACGTGAGCTTCTTCGAGCGCGCGCTTTAGATCGGTAACGCTGTACTTGCCGTAATGAAAAATCGACGCGGCGAGCGCGGCATCGGCGTGGCCATCGGTCAGGACCGTTACGAAATCCTGCGGCGTGCCTGCGCCTCCGGAAGCAATCACCGGAATGGTGGTCGCATTCACGACGGCGTTCGTCAGGGGGCAATCGAAGCCAGTTTGCACGCCGTCAGTGTCCATGGAGGTGAGAAGGATTTCGCCGGCGCCGAGCGATTCGCCGCGCTGGGCCCACTCGACAGCATCAATGCCCTCATCGTGACGTCCGCCTTTGGTATAAACGTTCCACTTGCACGATCCGGATTGACGAGCATCTATCGCGAGCACCACGGCCTGCGCGCCAAATTCGAGACTGAGCTCGCGAATCAGCTCGGGGCGATGGACGGCTGCGGTGTTGACGCTGACCTTATCGGCACCGGAAAGGATAATTTTGCGAGCGTCGGCCACGCTGCGAATGCCGCCGCCGACCGTCAGCGGAATGAAAACCTTTCGCGCAGTCCGCGCGACAAGATCCGCCATGATCTCGCGGGCATCGCTGGATGCGGTGATATCGAGGAAAACCAGCTCATCGGCGCCTTGGGCGTTGTAGCGTTCGGCGAGCTCGACCGGATCACCGGCGTCGCGGAGGCCGACAAAGTTGACTCCTTTTACTACGCGGCCGCCGGTCACGTCGAGACAGGGAATGATTCGTTTGGCGAGCATCAGAGTGTCAGGAAATTGGAGACGACGTGCAGGCCGACAGGGCCCGATTTTTCGGGATGGAACTGAACCGCGTGTACGTTGTCCTGCTCAATAACGGCCGAATAGGGTTGTATGTACGTGCAGGTGGCAGCGGTGCTGTCGATGAGCGGCGCGTAGTAACTGTGGGCGAAATAAGTGAACGTACCGTTATCGAGTCCTGAGAGCAGCTTCGATGGCCGAACTTTCGCGAGAGAGTTCCAGCCCATGTGCGGAATGCGGGCATTGCCCACAAAACGGCTGATAGAACCCGGAAAGATGCCAAGCCCTTTGGCTTCGGGCGCTTCTTCACTCGATTGAAAGAGACATTGCAGACCGATGCAGATGCCAAGAAACGGAACTCCGGCGTGAATGCGCTCGATCAAAACCTCGCGTAATCCGAGGCGATCGATAGCGCTCATCATTTGTCCGAAGTGACCAACGCCGGGCAGGATGATCTTCGCCGCCTTGCGTACCGCTTCAGGCTGGTCAGTTACGATGTAACGCGCACCGAGTTCTTCTAGAGTATTTCGGACGGAGCGGATGTTTCCCGCCCCGTAATCAACAATCGTGGTCACAACAAAGCCTTCCTCACAACAAACCTTTCGTGGACGGAAGCTGATCTTTCAGACGCTCGTCGGTTGAGCAGGCGTAGCGCATCGCTCGCGCGAAGCCCTTGAAGATCGCTTCAATCTTGTGATGACTGGAACGGCCGTAAAAGACTTTCGCATGAAGGTTCGCGCCGGCATGATTGACGAAGCCGGAGAAGAAGTCCTCTAGAAGTTCGGTTTGGAGATCGCCGACGTGAATGACGTTGACCTGCTGATCATAGACGAGCGCGGGACGGCCGCCGAGATCGACGGCAATCACGGCGAGCGACTCATCCATGGGTTGAACGAAGTAGCCGGCGCGATTGATGCCGCGGCGGTCACCCAAGGCCTTCGAGAAGAGGTCGCCGAGCGCTATGCCAGTGTCTTCCACGGTGTGGTGCTGATCGACGTCGAGGTCCCCATGCACGGCGATTTCGAGATCGAAAGCGCCGTGCTTGCTGAACAGCTCGAGCATGTGATCGAGAAAGCGGATGCCGGTAGAGACCTGGTACACGCCGGAGCCGTCGATAGAGAGAGAGCCAGTGATTTGGGTTTCACGGGTGTTGCGGGTGAGGGAGGCGTGGCGCATAACGGTTCAAGCGGGCCGGGCATGCCCGGCCCCTACAGTGGTAACCAGGGGCTCGAGGTCGTTGATGTCCTGGAGGACCGTGAAGGCGCCGAAGCGGCGGAGCAGATTTGCAATCTCGGCATGGCGCGGGTTGTGCGGCATGGAAACCCCGATGAAGGGTACGCCGGCAGACTGGGCGCTGCGCGCATCATCCACGGTATCCCCCAGATACCAGATGTGCTTGTCGGGATAGTGCTCGCGGATGATATACAAACCGTCCGGCGCAGGTTTTGGATTACTAACGCATTCGTCCGTGATGATCGGATCGAAACGAATGCCATTTGCATATCGCTCCAGTGTGACATCGGCTTCATATTTCGCGCGTCCGGTGAAGATCGCGAGCGCGGCGCGGTCGGAGAGGCGCTGGAGGAGGCCGGTTTGGGGCATCCATTTCTCGCGCGCGATCAGGCCATCGCCATTCTCGCCTAAAAAAATGGCGTTGAAGTGTTCGACTACATCGCCGTATTCGACCAGCTTGCCGCGGTCGGTGATGAGCCGATGTGATAGCAGCCAGTCGTTATTCCAACCCCCTTGGTCTTTGAAGTCTTGAATGAGCTCATGCGAAACCAGATCGCCGGAGAAGTGCCGGACCGTTTCGCGGATGGCTTCCCGATAAGAGTCGCTGACTTCAACCAGGACGCCGTCCATGTCGAAGACGACGACATCGGGAGGAAATTCAGGCGCTACCAAATCTGCTCCAATTCGTCGAGGAATCGGCGGACCTGGTCGCGCGTGCCGACGGTGACACGGACAGAGCCAGGGATTTCATAGCTGCGGTCGCGCACGAGAACGCCGCGTTCACGCAGCGTATCGCGAATCTCGATCGCCCGATCCCCAGACTGGAAGAGGACGAAATTCGCCTGACTCTCAATGTAGGGAATTCCCAAATGCTCAAGGCCTACGCAGAGTAACTCGCGAGCCGTGAGAACTTCAAGGACGTATTCTTCGACAAAAGCCTGGTCCTGAACCGCAATCCGCGCCGCCATGGCCGCAAGAGCATTCACGCTATAGGGCGATTGGGCCTTGCGAATATAAGCCATATTCGCGGCTTGCGAAAACAAGCACCCGCAGCGCATGGCAGCCATTCCGTAGATCTTGGAAAAGGTACGGCTAACGAACAGGTTCGGGTATGCGCCAATAAGGCCGAGGACAGTGACGCCGCTGAATTCGTAATAGGCTTCGTCGACCAGTACCGCCGCATTCTCCGCTTTCTTCAGAATCTGCTCAATTTCGTTGACGCCACTTCCCGTGCCGGTCGGATTGTTCGGGTTGCTCAGCAGGACAGCGCGAGTGGAAGGCGTGATGCGCTCGAGAAGTTCTTCAAAGGGGAAGGCCAGTGTACCAGCGCGATAGTCGATTTCGCCGAGCGCCGCTCCGGCAAGCTGCGCGTAGAAACGGTACATCGCGTAAGACGGACGAAGCACCAGGACTTCATAGCCGTCGTCAATGTAGGTATTGATCACGAGCTGAATGGCTTCATCCGTTCCGTTCGTAAGCGTGAGTTCATCGGCATGGACGCTGAAATGATGGGACAGATCCTCGATTGCATGGTCGTACTCGGGATAGATGCTAAGATCTGAGGCCGTGAGATAGCGCTTAATGAAATCGAGGACATGAGGCGGTGCGCCCACGGTATTTTCGTTGAAGTCGAGGCGCAGCTTGTTGCGACGCCCGCCGGAGGGCGGATGATACGGAGCCATCCGGAGCACAGCCTCGCGAGGCGCAAGCGCCTTTGCCTGAGACACCGATTCGGTTTCGATTACGGGTTTAGTTGACAAAACGAACCTCCACGGAGAGTGCATGCGCTTCCAAACCTTCGGCTCGGGCAAGCGTGGTAATAGCAGGAGCCAGCTCCTGTAAAGCGGATGAGGAGAGCTGTTGAATCGCGATCACCTTGACAAAGTCAGTTACGGACAATCCGCCGCGCAGGCGCGCGAGACCGCCCGTTGGCAGAACGTGGCTCGGGCCGGACGTATAGTCGCCGGCGGACTCGGGCGAATTCTGGCCGAGGAACACAGTACCTGCATTTGTAATTTTAGAAAGCAACGAGGGGTCATGGAGGCTCAGATGCTCGGGGGCGATCCTGTTTGAGATCGCCACGGCAGAATCCATGTCGGGAACAACCGCGATAAAGCTGCCGTTCTCGATGGATTGACGGGCGACCTCCGCAGTCGGAAGCGTTTGAAGCTGACGCTCAATTTCGGCGGAGACGGCCTTGGCGAGCGAGTCAGAGCTGGTGATGAGCATGGCGCGGGCAGCGGGATCATGCTCGGCTTGGGCCAGCATATCGGCCGCGATGATCCTGGGATCGCCTTCGGCGGTCAAGATCAGGATCTCAGTAGGGCCGGCGACGAAATCGATGCCAACTTCGCCCGCGAGAAGTTTCTTGGCAGCCGACACATAGGCATTCCCGGGCCCAACGATGCGGTCCACACGCCGGATGGTTTCGGTCCCGAACGCCATAGCGGCGATGGCCTGCGCACCGCCGACGCGATAAACTTCGCCGATGCCAAGCAGGTGGGCACAGGCGAGAATTTCGACGGAGGGCCGGGGCGAAGCAACGCAAATGCGAGGCACACCAGCAGTCTGCGCGAGCACAGCGGTCATGAGCAATGTCGATGGAAGCGGATAGCGGCCGGAAGGGATGTAGCAACCGACCGATTCGAGCGGACGAACGATCCAGCCAAGCTTGCGGCCCGGAGAGAACTCCGTAAAGCGCTCGCGCGGGAGTTGCTCTTTTGCAAACTGGCGAATATTGGCGATAGCTATTTCAGCGGCGCGGCAGACCTGCGGACAGAGGGCGGATGCGGCGCGGGCGAGCTCGTCTTCCGAGACGCGTACAGGAAGATCGCCGAGGCCGTCCAGTTCACGAGCGTAGCCGAGGAGAGCGGCGTCGCCGTGAGTGCGGATGGCATCGATGATGGGGCGGACGGTTTGGTTAACCGCTCCCTCGCGGTCGCGGCTCGGTTTGATGGTTGGCTCGCCTTGGAAGATCCGGATCATGACAGGGTTACATCACGATCTTGTTGAGGGGGTATTCGACGATGCCTTGCGCGCCGGCGCTTTTGAGGCGCGGGATAATATCGCGCACGGTAGTCTCGTCAAGTATGGTGTTGACTGCCACCCAAGCGTCGTCGCTGAGTTGTGAGATGGTCGGGTTCTTGAGCGCCGGCAGCACGTTCAGCACCGATTCGAGATCGCCTTTCCGGACATTCAGCATCAGGCCGACTTTGCCGAGCGCATTCATCGCGCCTTCGAGGAGCATTTTCATATCCTCCAGCTTGCGACGCTTCTCCGTGTCTGCCCAGGCATCGATATTCGCGATCAGTTGCGTATTGGATTCGAGCACCGTATCGAGAATGCGCAGCTTATTGGCGCGCAGAGAGGAGCCGGTTTCGGTAACTTCGACGATGGCATCGGCCAGCTCGGGCGGCTTCACTTCGGTTGCGCCCCAACTGAACTCGACCTTGGCGCGCACATTTCTGGCGGCGAGATAGCGTTCGGTTGTGTTGACAAGCTCGGTTGCGATGATTTTGCCCTGCAGATCCTGGACGCTGCGGAACGGAGACGATTCCGGGGCGGCGAGCACCCAGCGCACTTTGCCGAAGCTCTGCTTAGCGTAGATCAGGTCGGCGACCGTTTCGACATTCGCTTCGTTTTCCGCGACCCAGTCCCGGCCGGTGAGGCCGGCATCCAAAACGCCGTCTTCGACGTAGCGGGCCATTTCCTGAGCGCGAATCAACATGCACTCGATTTCGGGATCGTCGATCGACGGGAAATAGCTACGGCTGCTCGTAGTGATGTTGAACCCTGCACGGCGAAACAGGTCGATGGTAGCGGTTTCGAGACTGCCTTTCGGAATGCCGAACTTGAGCTTCACGGCTTGACTCCGTAAACGGCTTCGGGATCGTAGATCGGTTCCTCCGTTTGCATCCATTCGCCCTGTCTCAGGGTTCGATAGAAACAGCTTTCAAAGCCGTTATGGCAGACGCCGGGGCCGAGGGATTCGGCTTCGACCAACAGCGCATCGCCATCGCAATCGGTGGCTACAGACTTCAGAACGAGATAGTGTCCCGAGGTTTCACCCTTGGTCCAGAGCTTCTGCCGCGAGCGGCTGAAGAATGTAACGTGACCTGTCGAGATCGTTTTATCGAACGCTTCGCGGTTCATATAGCCGACCATGAGCACGCGGCGTGTACGCGCATCCTGCACCACAGCCGTGATCAAGCCGTCCTGTTTATCGAAGTCGAGAATTTTACTCATTCGGATTGCATCCTGTAAAAGAAAAAGCCCGCCGTGCGGCGGGCCTGGTTTGCAGATCTGACTTCAAACGTCGAAACGCAGCTCGCCGGTTAGACCATCAAGCGATGGTGATGATGAAGGTGGCGGGCGTTCGAAAGCATTAAACCGCAGTATAGCAAGAGAGGCGTTTTGCCGAACGAACTCGCAAAACGGCGGGATGGGCATGCCCATCCCCTACAAAGGTTAGTGACATTTGGGTGAAATTTTGTTTTCACAAAAGAATCAACGGGTTGCGTCGTCTCTGGACGGGCCGTGGTGCGACAGGACGCGGATACTCGGGCGAGATGGAGAGGAAGAAGCGGGGGGGCGGCCCGAAGAGTGTAGAAGGCAAAAAGAACTCGAGCCGCAATTCGACGACGCACGGTTGCCGGGCAAAGGCGGTAGTAATTCTCGAAGGCGAGAGCCAGGAAGCTTACGACCTGATCAAGTACGAGTGGAACGAAGAATTCGGGCCGGAGACCTACATGGAGAAGCGGCTGGTTGAGATTCTCGTCGAGAACGATTGGTTCCTGCGGCGCGCGGGGCGCCGGTTGCACGAGGCTGAGGCGGAGCAGGGGAACATCGAGCTGATGCAGCGGTATAGAACCTCGGCGGAGCGATCGTTCTACCGATCTTTGAATGCGCTGCAGCAATTGAGAAAACACTACATGATCATCGATCGAGAACTCGACAAAAAAAACAAAGAACTGGCGAAACGGCCGCCCGCTCCGGTGGAGGCGCCGAAAGAAACACCCAAGGCGAAGGCTGAAGCGCCTCTGACCAAAGGCCAGCCGTTGTTCCGCGGGCAGGCACACCCGAAGAAGCTGAAGAAGACCCCGATTTTGGATCAGTGGATCGAGATCGAGGTGGAGGACGGCAAGACGGTCACAAAGCTGTACCCATCGAACGAGCAGCTGATCAAAGAAGGACAAGCCATGCTGCCGCCGCCGGAGATGGTCTATCGCAGATTGCATTTTGTGGGTCCGGTGCCGCCGGAGTATTACTGGACGACGGACGATCTCACGGCTCGGGAAATGGGCGGCATGGGCAATCAGCGGATGACAGTAGAGACGTGGCTGAAGGTGATCGAGCGCGAGAGAGCAGCGGGGACGGGGCATGTCGGGCCATGCGGCGGAAACCTGCCAAGGCCGCATGAGCGCGGCGGATGCGATTGCGAGGTGTGCACGCGTAACCGGGACGTGCTGGAGGCGGAGTAACCGAGCCGCGCTCCAGGTGACGTGATGACTTTAGCTCCGCGCGGCGGTGGCTTGGGCCTGCCTGGCTGCCACTTCGGCGCGGATGGCCTTCATTCGTTCGCGGATTGCAGCAAGGCGAGAGCGGCCCTCCGGTGTGGCGTCGATCAGCTTTTCCAAATTCGCGAGAAACTGCGGGCCAATGAGGCCTCGAGCTTCAGCGAGAATCGGTTCGAGCTTCGCAAATACCGAAAAATGTTCGCCATTAGTCTCGTTGAAGAGCTCCCTGCCGATCGCTCCATGGTTGACGAAAGCGGCAGCCATATCCCAGTAGCTCATGACCATGCGTAGATGACCGCTGTGCTCGCCAAGCATGATTTCTTTGAAGTCCGCTATCGACTCCGGATTGAATTCGAGGAAAAACCAGTCGCGAGCTTTGCGCATCGTTGCTTCCCGGCGCAGTTCGTAGAGCTTGAGAATCAGGTCGGCTTCTTGATGTTTCGACATCGATAAATCATTCCTTTATTAAAATCCGGTTTTCCAGTCATTACCGGCTTACCGATGTCAGGGTAGCAGGGTGCTCGAGGCATAGACTGGTGTTTGTACCCCTGGCTGCGACATGCTCGAAGGTGTTAGCCTTCAAAATCCGGTATTCATAAACACGCTTGGCCACGCTTCGGCCCTTGTGCTTTTTGGACTGCTGATCGTGCTTTTGGCGAAAGGCTGGACTAAAAGTGAGAGCCGCCAGAGAGTAGCATCTCTAATCGCCGCCGGGCTCGCGTTTGTCTGGAACCTCGGCTCTCTTAGCGGGCTTTACCTCACGCAACGCGGTGGTCAACTACCAGACTGGCTGGTTGCGATAAATTTCTCGGCGTTAAGCTTTCTCCCGTCGGTTCTTTTTGCCGTCATCCTCAAGCGGACGTATCCGTGGCTCGCCCGCCTCGGCTATCTCGCCGGCGGCTGTTCAGTGATATTGCATTTCGCTGAGCTCCAGTTTCCTTCAGCGGGTTTGCACGAAGCCGCCCTGCTTTTAGTTACGACGGCATTCGGTGCCCTCACGGCTGCCCTGATCACTCTTTCGTATTTAAACCGCGATCAGTGCATTTCGCTTACAGACGTTATTTGCCTACTGCTATTCACACTTTCATTTCTGCATTTTGGATACGGACACTCAAAGACTGCCTGGACCAACGAAGTGGCGTGGCACCACGCCGGCATTCCATTGGCCCTGATTGTGCTGCTTCGCGATTACCGCCTACTGTTTCTCGAAACGTTCATTCGTTTTCTGACAAATATCGGCGTCGCCGGCCTATACGCCGTTCTTCTGTACTGGATAAACAGGAGCGGGCATTTGATTGAGCGGTCAAAGCGAAACAGTTTCGCGGCGGCGCTGCTGCTGATTTCTTTTTGTTGCTCGCTGATTTTGTTTGCTTACGCCAGGGCATTGCTGCAAAGACGGTTAACGCGTTCGGTTTTCCGCCGTGGAGACTTGAACCTATGTTCGAAACAGATCTTACTGGCATGCTCGGAAAGCAAGACGGAAACTGAGCTTCTGGAGAGCGCGGCGGGTCACATCTGTGAATTTGCCGGCGTCGAGCGATTTTCAATGTCCGAGAAAGCAAATGGCGTGTCCCTGGCCGCCAGCCGACCCTGGGCCGAGGTCGAACTCCCTTTGCGATTTTCACGCGGGGATTCACTCGCGCTATCGCTGGGCCCCAGGCGCGGAAGCCGCCGCTACCTGGCCGAGGACATCGAGGCTTTGAGTTGTCTTTCGGGCTTGCTCGTCGAGCAGGTAGAGCGCTTTCGGGCGAATGAGCTGGAACGGTTGATGCGCGAGGCGGAGCTGCGCGCTCTTCAAGCGCAAGTTAATCCGCATTTCCTGTTCAATGCGTTGAATACGCTGTACGGAACAATCGATCGAGAGTCCTCAGAAGCCAGGCGCCTCGTTCTGAACCTGGCCGAGCTTCTCCGCTACTGCTTACAGCGTGACCGTACGCTGATTCCTCTCGGCGAAGAATTGGAAATCGTACAGGCCTATCTCGAAATTGAGAGCCTGCGGCTGGGAGATCGTCTGAAATTCGAAATCAGAGCCTCCGAGCGTGCGCGGAAGGTGAACATACCGGTACTTTCTGTTCAGCCGCTGGTTGAAAATGCCGTGAAGCACGGTATTTCACGACTGAGCGCAAACGGGCACGTGCGGGTGATCGCCCGGGAATCGAGCGGCGGCTTGCTTTTGAAAGTTCACGACAACGGTCCGGGATTCGAAGACAGCGCCATTAACCCCGGTTTAGGACTGGGACTTGAAAATGTGCGGCGACGTTTGCGGCTCTGTTACGGCCCGTCCGCGGAACTCGTAATCAAATCAAGCCGGGAAGGATGCACCGTTGTCTTATCGATTCCGCCGGAAACAGAACATGTCGTCCGCCTGTCGCCTGCGCATGCCGGCTCGCACTCCGATTCCGTTCTTCCGTCAGCCGCAAGCACGCACTTTAGCTGAAATGCCGGAAACTGAATCATCGAGGGCGGATGCGGGTACTGATCGCTGACGACGAACCGATTGCGCGCCAGATACTCAGACAGGAACTGGAGCTTTTCAGCGAGGTCCAGGTGGTGGGCGAAGCCGAGAACGGCCAATCCGCACTCCGCTTAATTTCCGCTCTTCAACCCGACGTGGTTTTCCTCGATCTCGAAATGCCCGCTATGACGGGATTCGAGGTGATAGCACACGTTACAACAACCCCGGCACCGGTGATTGTAATTGTCACGGCCTACGACCAATACGCAATTCGCGCATTCGAAGCGGGCGCCATAGATTATCTGCTGAAACCGATCAGTCAGGCACGCCTGGCCAAAAGTCTCGACCGCGCCCGGAAGCTTGCCAGGAATCCTTTCGAGGTCTTGGAGCGAATTGGGACACTGCAGTCTTTGGCGCCAGGCAAAGGGGAACCCGTCCAGGTGCGAAAGGTCGTAGGCAAGGCAGGAGACGACTACTTTCTGCTCGATCTGCAAGAGGTGCTTGCCTTCCAGGCGGAAGGGGATCTGACCTGGATTCTCACGAGCAAGCAACGTTATTTAGCCAGCCAGAACCTGAAGGCGATCGAAAGCAGGCTGCAGAACACCTCCTTTCGACGGATCCATCGCAATGCGCTGATTAATGTGAACCAAATCCGAAAGATGAGCGTACTTACGAGCCAGCGGTGGCTGATCACGTTGCACAGCGGGCAGGAATTCGTCGTCAGCAAGCGCCAGGCCAGGAACGTGCGTCCGTTTCTGGATTGGTGAGGGGTTTCCTTTAGCAGACGACCTTGGCCCGTGGCCTCTGCCCGCTTACCGAAGAGAGCAGGCCGCCTGCCTAGAAAACCGGTCCGCCTGCCGGATTGAGTTAGGACTTGTTCCGGTTCCCCCTCACAATCAGGTGATGATACGGCTCGCTTCGGCTATTTGTGCGTTCCTCGCGCTGGGCTTCGGTTGCGTACCTTCAACTCGTGCTCAGTCAGTTAGTAGCTCTGGAACGATACGGGGCTCCGTTCTCGATCCTTCCAATGCAACAGTGGCGGGCGCCACGATCGAAATTCTAAACCCGGTATCGGGATACAGCCGGACTATCACGACCGACACCCAGGGGAACTTTCGGCTCACCGATATTCCCTACAACAACTATCACCTCACAGCAGGTGCCCCTGGATTCGAGACGTTTGTGAAGGACCTCGACGTGCGATCTCCTGTACCGCTCGAGTTGAAGATCGGACTGAAGATTGGCTCCGCAACGACCACGGTGACTGTAGAAGCGGGCGGGGACCTGGTCGAAACACAGCCTACGACACACACAGACATCGACCGGGCGCTATTTCAGAAACTTCCTCTCGAGAGCCAATCCTCTTCACTCAGCTCACTGGTTACTCTGGCTTCGCCCGGAGTCGCCGCCGACTCGAACGGCCTCTTCCATGGGCTCGGCGATCACGCGCAGAATTCATTTTCGGTCGACGGCCAGCCGATCACCGACCAGCAAAGCAAAGTTTTCTCAAATCAACTTCCCGTGGATGCTGTGCAGTCGATGGAGGTGATCGAAGGCGCGCCTCCCGCCGAATATGGCGATAAGACCAGCCTGGTGATCGTGGTCAACACGCGGTCCGGCATGGGCGTACATCAGCCGCACGGCGATGTCACAGCCTCATACGGCACATTTGGAACTTCAGGAGGAGCGTTCGATCTGTCCTATGGCGGGCAGGACTGGGGCAACTTCGTTGCCGTCAACGGACTGGACACCGGCCGATTTCTCGATCCGCCCGAATTTACGGTTATGCACGCCCGGGGCAACCAGCAAAACCTGTTCGATCGCCTCGATTTCAAGCCCTCGGACAAGAACACGCTCAATGTGAACGTGCAGGCTACGCGCTCCTGGTTCCAGACGCCGAACTCATTCGATGCGCAAAATGCAACGGCATGGTCCGGCCTGATCATGGATAACGGAGGTCTCGGCCCCAACGGGCTGCCCGTGGGCCCCACCGATCAGCGTTCGCAAATCAAAACATTCAATCTCGCGCCAACCTGGACGCAGTTGATCAGTCCACACACGGTATTCACCTTTGGCATTTTCGCGCGGCAGGATCAATACAACTACTATCCCAGCGGAAACCCGTTTGCTGATCTGCAACCGGGCCTTCAGCTTCAAACTGTCGGCCAGAATCGCAGGCTGACAAACCTGGGCGCGCGTACCGATCTGTCTTACGTGAAAGGAATTCACAACCTGAAGGCTGGAATCACGTATCAGGACACCATTCTCACGGAGAATGACAGCTTCGGAATTGTCGATCCGACTCTTAACGCAGTCTGCCTGAACGCCGACGGAAGCGCCTACACAGATCCAGCGCTTACCAATCCAGCACAGTGTTCCGGGCCGCTGATGCCCAATCCCTCTTTTGTATCGATTCTCGGTTGTTACGACTTAACCCGGACAGCGCCGCTGCCCGCCTCCGACGGGTGCCCCAGGTCAGCGAGTACGCTGTACCCGTATATCGGGCGGGCAAATGTTCACGAGCTGGCTCTTTACCTGCAAGACACAATCACGCTGAAGAACTGGACCTTTAGTCTTGGGATGCGCGGCGACATCTATAACGGCATCACGAGCACCAGCCAGGCGGAGCCTCGCGTAGGAATCGCCTACAACATTAAACCAAGCAATACCGTGCTGCGCGTCTCGTACGCCCGCACCGTCGAAACGCCGTTTAACGAAAATCTTGTGCTCGCGAGCAATGGCTGTAACGATGCCGTAGTGAACTCGCTCATGACGATCACGCAAGGCTATCCATGCCTCACCGAGCCGCTGCATCCCGGCTGGCGCAATGAATTCCATGCGGGTCTGCAGCAAGCGTTTGGGCGGTACTTCGTCGTAGATGCCGAGTACATCTGGAAGTACACACATGGGGCCTACGATTTCAGCGTCTTTGGCAACACCCCCATCTTCTTTCCGATCGTCTGGCACAACTCCAAAATTCCGGGATTCGCGATCCGGGCGAGCGTGCCGAACTTTCATGGGCTCACCGCATTTGTTGTCATGTCCTCGGTGGCAGCGCGTTTCTTCCAACCACAGATCAGTGGAATTGGGGTCTCACCGGCCGGACAAGGAGGAGACGGTGTGTTCCGCATCGACCATGATGAGAACTTTAACCAGACGACTCACTTGCAATATCAGCCCAAAAAGAACGGGCCCTGGTTCAGCTTCAACTGGAGGTATGACAGCGGTCTTGTTGCAGGCCCTGTGCCGTGTGCCGGAGGAAACTGCGGAAACGGGCCGAACGGAACGGATACGGTTGTAGACGTTTCCGGACTTACGCCGGACCAACAGTTCCAGGCCGGGCTCTTTTGCGGCGGTGTACGCGCCACTCCGACTACTCCGATCAACGCGAGCGGTACGTGTCCGGCAGCGCAGTACGGCTCGAATCTAGTGACGATACCGAAAGCCGGCACAGAGGACGACGACCATAATCCGCCCCGCATCTCACCACGGCACTTGTTTGATATCGCAGTCGGACACGACAACCTGTTTCACGGCGACAGATACAAATGGAGCGCCCGGTTGGAGGTTATCAACCTAACGAACCAATACGCTCTCTACAATTTCATTTCGACCTTCAGCGGTACGCACTACGTTACGCCGCGGACGATTACGGGGACGATCGGTTTTCATTTCTGAGCCTGCCAGAGCCGCGCTATGGTTTCTCGCGCCGCAACTCACGATGTCGCCTGGGCGCTCTTTAGAATCTCGCGCAGCCGGCGGCCGATGATCAGGTCTTCTCCGTCCTGAAGCGTCATGGACACGATCTCGATGCGGTTCTTAGGCGCTTCGTGCTTGGGGTTGCTGCCTTCTCTGACGGCTGGCACCATGCTGGGATTGCTGTTGGTCAAGACCTCGATCCTCGGATTGCCGTCGCGTAGTTTTTGATCGCACTGGGCTACGGTGAGGCCGAACTTTTGTTCGTCCCAGTCGACTCGTAGCGTCGGATAACTATTGCCCTCCTTCGGAACATAGATGTTTGCCGTAACGCCCGGCACAGTCTCCACTAATTTCGCGATCCTCTGAACTCTGGCGTTCCACTCGCGATTCAGGACATTGATATCCAACTTTTGCCAGGTTTCAATGGCGGCGAGCATCCCGATGATTTCTTCCTTGCCGACTTTCATGGGCCGGCAGACCGCACCTTCATAGGGGTTGTAGTTTTTGAGGGCGGCGTCAATCAGGTCCTTTCGCCCCAGGAGCACGCCGGCGCATTGCGGGCCCCTCATGCCTTT
>DATBHS010000184.1:0-58777 GCA_036557345.1 Bryobacteraceae bacterium | reverse complement strand
TCACAAGCTTCGCATCGATTCGGCCCGCGCCCCGATCCCGGTCAGCGCGAAGCTTGTTCGACGTTGATGTAAGAATTGACATGGCCCCATTGGGCCTCAATTTTCATTGGCAAATCGGGAGTCATGAATGAAAAGAGTCTTGACATGCGCCGAGATCGTCTCGGTGGTGGGCCTTCTGTGCTTGAACGCCACTTCGCAGGAAAAACAGAAGCTGCCCGGGGAGGACTGGGTGAATCTGTTCAATGGCGAGGATTTAAGCGGCTGGCAGAAGATCGGAAAAGAGAGCTGGACGGTAGAAAACCATCTCATCCACGGCAAGGGTCTCACCAAGGATTATGGGTACCTGCAGACTGAGAAGCTTTACAAGGATTTTCAGCTTTCGCTGCGGTTCAAGTGCGTTGCGGACGGAAACAGCGGGGTGTTCTTCCACACGGCATTCAAACCGGGTACAGCCGATGTAACACAAGGCATGCAGTTTGAGATCGACTGCACGATGATGCATCACACAGGGGGTGTTTATGCGGAAGACGGCCGCAATTGGGTTGTCTGGCCCGCTCCTGAAAACGAAGGCGTTGTGCGGATGGGGGAATGGAACGATTACCTGGTGGAAGTCACAGGGAATCGTTATCGCTCACGATTGAATGGCGTCCAGATGGTGGATTTCACCGATCCGAAACCGGGCGCTCCGGACGGGAAGATTGCGTTACAGCTTCACGCTGGAGGACGGGGGAACATGGAATTCAAAGACATCTGGATCCGCGATCTCTCGCATAGATGAGCGGCGGACTGTTAGAGGCTTGCCTTCACATACACTTTGTCAGGCGCAGCAATGCTCGCGTCCTTATTTTCAATTACGGTACGGAATGGTTGAAACCCAGATTTCTGCTCAGCCCGCGCTTCAAAGGTCAGTCGATATTGATGGTTCTGGTGGTCTCGAATCTGTTCCAGGAACGGCTGGAACGACACGGGAGATCCGAAGCCAATCATGTACGATTCTCCGCCTGTCTGATCTGACAGCTCCGAAAGAAAATTTTGCCCCCAGGTTGTGCGCCAGAGACTGTGGCCGTAATGCCCAACGCTCGGGCTGTAGATGGTATATACAACTACACCTGCTCGCACCGCGGCGTCGATGCCAGCAGTTACGTAGGGATTGTCACGATAGAACCCGCCCCCGAGCCCTTCGATACCGCTGCTGATCATGATCACTTGCTTGCGCTCCGTCCCAGATTCCGGCCATTTTTTGATGGCATCGGCGAGCGAATCGTACGGACTGACGTCCGCACCGCCCGGCCCCATCGGAAGCCGGATGGCATTTGCAGCGGCGGCATGATTTCGCGTGAACTCCTGCGCTACCTGCGTATATCCGTTTCGCATATATCCAATGGCGACTTCGGTCTCGGATGGCAAGGCATTCACAAAGCTTTTCAACGCGCTGATTTCCGTATTAAAGCTGCTGCGGGCGGAATCGTCGATCAACAGCATCAATTGCATGGGCCCGCGTAGAGCGACGAACCCCGTAACCGGGCGCCTATCTTTGCCCTGATACACGGATATGTCCTGCTGCTCCACGGTAGGGATCGTCTTCTCGCGACGCGGTTCCAATGTCACGACTACGCTCACGGGCGTGCCGGGGACAGCTTGCCAGGAAAATACCGGAGTTGACACGGCGGCCAGACAAGCCGCTACTATTATCGAGAACTTACTGCATCTCATACCTCCAGTTTCTCAAGGCGCGATTTTCGGCTAAATCAGCGCCATGGTCGGGGCTACCTGCACCGCTATGCGGTCCTTCTTCGAACAAGTCATGCGATCCAGCGTGGCCTCTATATAATCCTCGAACTGCTGCGCCCGGACGGCTGCACTATGACAACGCAGCGTTCGGCGGCGCGCATTTTCGCCAATTTGGCGCCGCCGTTCGTCCGGCATTTTCAAATAAGAAATTACATCTGCCGTATGAGTAACAGGAAGCACTTCCGAGTGAGGTTTAAAAAACCTACCGAGTCCAGGCCATTTGTCCGTCAGAATGGGAACTCCGCAAGCTGCCGCTTCAAAGAGTCGGACACTAGGCGAGTGGCCTGCCTTGACCATGTCACGCCTCGTGAGATTCAGTGTAAAAGCTTGCGAATTGTAAAACTTCCGATGATCTATTGCAGGTAGATGAGGAATATGGTCCACATTCCCGGGCCACTGAACCGATTCCGGGTACTGAGGTCCGGCTATAGCAAATCGTCGAGACCTGGACTGCCGAGCAACATCCAAAAGAAGCCGGTCCACTTTCGGCTGCCGATCAGGCGCATACGTCCCCAGATAACCTATCTCCCAACGCTCGTTCGAGGCCTCTGGGTAATACAATTTGGGATCGACTGAACAGTACAACGGGAAAGCGCATGGTGACCCGAGGCGTTGCTCTATGTGTTCGAGTGTGGGGCCTCCTGTAAAAGAAAGATAGAGCTGGTATTGCCGGATTAGATCGTACGAGAGATATTCGCAGTTTCCTTCCTTAAGTTTCGCGAGAGTAACCGGAGTATCAATGTCATAGAACGCGGTTACCTGCCGTGCTACAGAATTTATCCAACGTCCGACGGCAATCCCGTCCGGAACATAAGACCCTACTACGACTGCATCGGCGCCGGCGATCAACGATGAGAATCTATCTTTCAGCTCATCGAGTGCGCGGTACAGAAAGATACTGCAGTAAACTTGCCGGTCGAATTCGCGATTTGTAGCATACCAAGGGACATCGCGTTCCAGAAAGGTAATCTCGTTTCCACGCTTTGAAAGTTCTTTGAGCAAACTCCGGTAGGTTGTCGCGTGGCCGTTTCCCCAGGTGGATGTAATGGAAAGGCCAAGGAAAACGTAGTGACGCTGCGCATGCATCAGGCCGTCACCTCCATTTCCTCCGAAGCTTTCTTGCCGGCAATATCGAGCAATGCGGCTTGTACGAATGCGCCGCGCTGGCGATACGTATGATCAGCCAGAACCCGGGCGCGGGCGGCCTCTCCTATGCGGCGCGCACGCTCCGGTCTCAGGCCCCGTACGACCTGTGCCACATCTGCGCCGTCTTGGGCGACGAGTACCTCTTTGCCCGGCTGTAGAAAGGAATCAATGCCCTCCCAGAAATCCGTGATCAGACAAGCGCTGGCACCGGCTGCTTCAAAGACGCGCGTCGCCGGAGAAAACCCGTAGCGAGCCATGCTTTCGCGGCTGATGTTCAGGACCATACGCGCCGAACAGTTGAAGCTGTTGTGGTCTGCTGTGTACACATGACCAATGTAAGTAACGTTGGGTGGCAGCGGCTTGTCGGCCCATCCGCTTCCCCCGAGCAGAAAACGGTAATTCGGAGCAAGTTCGGCAGCGCACAAAAAGAACGCCTCGACGCGAGCCTCGCGGTCGGGTAAGCGGTTGCCCAGGAAAGAAAGATCACAAGCGAAGCGTGGATCCGAGTGAACCGGAAAGTGAATGTCGGGATCGAACGCGTTGTACACGGCAATGCAGCGGTGCGCGCCGAGGCTGCGATATGTATTTGTCACGCGCGTTCCCCCGCCGTACGTGAGAACTAAGTCATAGCGTGGAAGCACCCGATGAAAAGGATCGTTTGAATCCAGAGAAAGGCGGTCCAGCGTAGCAGGTGCATCGACATCCCAGAAAACTTTGCAAATCGAATCCGGGAGAGCAGAAATACGTGCCTCGAGAAGCTCATCTAGCACACCTACTCCACTCGCCTTAACCGCCACGTCGAAGCGCGCCGAGGCGGCAAGATGCCGGTTTACTTCAGCCGCGTTCTGCGGATCGTAAACGATGACTCGAGCCCAGTCGGGATCTTCGATATCGCGGTGCTTTTGACGATCAAACGCATCCGGCTCAAAGAATACGATCTGGTTGCCAAGCTGAGCCAGCGCGCGCAGAATGCCTCTGTAGTACGTGGCCGCGCCATTCCAGTAAGCGGAAACGAGGCTGGAACCCCAAAAAGCGATTTTCATGCTTCGATTCCAACAGGACAGCCTGAGTTCTCTTCGACGGTTGCAGGTTTCATCGCCTCGTAGGTTCTCAGCAGTTCGTCCACGCGATGCGCGCATGTATGCCGGGCGTGGATTGTTTCGAGTCCGCTCCGAACCAATTCGGCTGCAACTGACGGATCGTACAGAACGCTTTTCAGATGTCTCTGCATTTCGTCTCCGTCGCCAGCCATAAGAAAGTCCGTGCCAATGCGGAAAAGCCCTTCCGTGTCTTCCCAACGAGCGGAAACCAGTGGGATGCCGCAAGCCAGTGCTTCAAACGGCCGTATGGTCGGTATGCCCCGCAACTCGCGCGCGTAGGGCCGCCGCGGAATGTGGACGGTTGCTTTGAAGGTCGCGAATATATCGGGCACTTCGAAATTGGGCAACCACCCGCCGTAGGAGATCCCGGCCCGCCTCAACTCTTCTTGTGCCGGCTGCGGATAGCGGACTCCGTACGCTCCCGCTGTTAACGACAGGCGCTCGACGGGCGTCACAAAATACTCGCGCAGCTCTTGTGTGCGCTCCTCATCACCCCAGTTACCGATCCAAACTACATCACCAGTCTTCCTATCGCTAGAGCGCGGGTAGAATGTGCGAATATCGGCAGCCTCATGCCACACATAAACCTGCCGGCCCCAGCCTTGCCGCTGATAGACGTCCCGTAACGAACCGCCATATGCGAGAACGCCATCGTAGCTCGACAGATCGAAATGTGCGAACTCGCGGCTGGCAGTCAGCGCGCGGTGGTGCGTATCGTGAAGCAATAACCGAACACTTCGCGAGCGCTTTCGATACGCGCCGAGCGCAGAAATCAACCGAGCATCATTCCATTCGTGAACAATAATGAGATCAACGTGAGCCCAAAGCTGGTCTGGATCGAAATCGTCGAGGTCGTATTGAATACTCGACAAATGCGGAAAGGCCCGATGAAATGCGCTGGCCGCTTGCCATCCACAGTCGTGAACCAGGTTGACGCGGCTCCAGCTATCCTGCGGCTCGAAAATAAGAACTTCGTGCCCTCGCGCTTGCAACTCCGAAGCGACTCCGCGCAGAAAATGCGCATTGCCGTGATTCCAGTCGGAAATCAGGGAGTGATAGAACATCGCGATGCGCATGTTCAGGCAGCGGCTCCTTTCGCTTTACTTTCCTCGATTCCCGCCAATGACCGGTAGAGATCGACATACTGGTTCACGGCCGCGGCGGCGGCATAGCACCCGGCTCTAGCTTGCGCCTGGCTCGCCAAACGTTCGCGCCCCTTTCTGTCCCGCGCCAGCCGATTCAATTCGAAGATCCAGGCATCGGGATCCCTGGGATTCACAAAAACTGCCGCGTCGCTCCAGAGTTCACGCAGGCTCGGTATGCCCGACAAGACGAGACAGCAGCCTGCTTTCGCAGCTTCGAGCACCGATAATCCGAACGGTTCGTAAAGCGCCGGGTGCGCGAAGATAGCGGCAGATTCCATACTGACAATCAGTTCTGAGCGTGGCAGCGCTCCGAGGCAGGTGACGTTCCCGAAGGGAACCGAAGAACGGTCCGGTCCGTGCGTGCTGCCGGCAATGCAGATTTCCCACTCGAGCCGCGGCGCAATCCGGTTCAGCAATTCGAGATTCTTCGCGCAATCCCAAACGCGTCCAGCGGCAAGTATGAATGGCGCCTTCGTATTCTTATCGGGCGGCTCGGATCGCGTGAAGTTATGAATCACGGAGATCTTCTTGCTGGCGATCCTGTATTCGCCCTGAATGGCTTCTGCCATGCAGTTCGATGGAGCAATTACCCGATCGCATGC
Organism: Bryobacteraceae bacterium; assembly: GCA_036557345.1. GTDB lineage: Bacteria > Acidobacteriota > Terriglobia > Bryobacterales > Bryobacteraceae > Bog-105. The sequence goes on along the minus strand of DATBHS010000184.1, from coordinate 52,993 downwards.
CGTCAGCCCATCTCTCACACGACGGCTGTACTCCTCCCATTCGGGACCGGGAGTGCGCCCATGAACCGCGCGCCACCAGGAGCGAACACACGAATGCGCGACGACAACGACGGGTTTCCCCCACCGCAACACCGCATGAGAGAAGCCGTTGCAGTGAATAACATCCGCATCGAACGTTGCTTGTAGATCGAGCAGCCATTTGCCCGAAGCATCCACATCGGCCCACGCGTCCGTCATCCATTCCAGGGCATATCTTCCCTCAGCCAATACCAAGCCAGGAATCGACTTCGCCTGCCTTCGCTGCTCGTCTGACGGTGAGGGGCCCAGTGCTGCCAGCAAGCACTGGAATCGCTGCCCGGAAAGCGCCGAGATGAGATCGAGGCTGTACTGCCAGACGCCGCCCACAGAGTCGGCGGTCATCAGAATGCGAATTACATCACGGCCGCTGGCTGGATGGTCAGCGCTCATGGCATACCGACTCCAATTCGACCAGCGGCCGCGGGCGCTGCTCCTGGATATCGCTGAACGAATCGAACCGCTTGAGATACTCGTCGTGCGCGCGCTCCCAGGCGATGTCGTCAACCGGTCCCCACATGCGTGTGTACTCGGGCGACCCCGGATAAGGAAAGAGCGGCACCGGTTTATTCGCCCACACGCCGTTCGATTCCAACTGTCTCCGCCAATCCTCCACTGCCTGTTCGTCGTCTTCCGTCATGGCAAGTAAGTTGGCCTGCACAAATGGAACCAGCTTCTTTGCAAACAGGAGCCTCACGCCGAGCTCATCCGTTGTCAACTTACACTTCTTATCGAGATAGGCGCGTCCTGCTTCTGAGATACTCTCCACTCCTGCTTCAATCGATACACATCCGGCGCGGGCGAGGGCGCGAATGGATTCTTCGTTCCACAGGTCAATTCGCGTCTGTACCCCGATCTTGACCTTGCGTTCGGCCAGCCCGTCGAGAAGCTGCCTGTCCGGTAGAAAAATCTCGTCGATGAAGTAGATGTATTCAACTCCTTGCGCCAGAAAGCTGTCCACCTCTTCGAGGACCGCGGGCAGAGGCCGTTTGCGATAGTTATTCCGGAAATTATCTTTTGCGCAGAAGGTGCAATGGTACGGACAACCGCGCGATGCTTCCATTTCCGCGCCCGGACCCGCCGGCTCGAGATCAAAGCGATGGTGGTGATGTTTGTGCCTGGCGGTCAAGTCGTCGGACCAGCGCAGGGTCGGGAGACGCTTCATATCGGAAGCTCGATTCGGACCTCTCACAATAACCTCTTCGCCATCCCGGTAGGCGATAGAGGGAACCTGAGCGAGACCGGCGGGCAACTGCGGCAGGATTTCTTCGCACTCGCCTAGCACCACAACATCCACCGGCATTTTCTTCAGCACCGCTCGCGGCGTAGTGGAACCGTGCGGGCCGACAGCGACGAGCCTCCCTCCCAAATTCTTCAAAGCGCACGCCAGTTCCTGCGGAACGCGGATCTCGGGAGGAGGACAGCGCCAGAACAAGTAAGTGGGGGCCGTTGTGATGACAATAAAATCGGGCTTGAAGTGCCGAACGCGCGATACGATTTCCGAGTCCGGCAGATTATTGAGAGCGGCGTCGATCAAAATTGGCTCATGACCATTCTGTTCGAGCAGAGCCTTCGAATATCCCAATTCCAGCGGTAGATGGGGTTCCCTGCACCCGAAGTAAATACTCCCTTCAAAGCTCCAGCGCGGATTGATCAGGGCGTACCGCATCACGCAACCTGCGTTCCCATTCAGACGACCAATCCCCGGGACGCCAACTCGTTCCTCATCTCGTTGAAGCGATCGTGCGCTGTCTGTCTTTCCAGCCACGCGGCCAAATCGAGCATGCCCTTCTCGAGCGACACTTTCGGTTTATAGCCCAGCACCCGTTGCGCGAGCCCGATATCCGGAAAACAATGCCGGATATCGCCCACGCGATATCTTTCCGTTATCTCGGGCTCAATGTTCTTGCCCAAAACACGAGCGAGTTTGAGGGCTACGTCCCGCACGGAAATAGCTTGGCCGCTTCCGGCGTTGAAAACCAGGTCCCGCGCGCCCTCCACTTCGAGAGCCAGCCTGCATGCCTGCGCAATGTCATACACGCTCACGAAATCACGCAGTTGGTGGCCATCTTCAAAGATCATCGGCCGTTTCCCATTCATGAGGCGCGCCGCAAAAATAGCAAGCACACCGGTATACGGGTTCGATAAAGACTGGAAAGGTCCGTAGGCATTGAAGAATCGCAACGCCACGGCCGGCACTCCATACGCTCTGCCGATAATGAGACACATCTGCTCCTGATCGTACTTTGAGAGGGCGTAAATAGAGGCAAGTGACGGCTGCTTAGTTTCGGGCGTCGGCACCGGACGCAGAGGCTGACCTTCGGGAGTGGTCATCTCCCATTCATGGGCTTTAAGTTGCTGCGCGCTGCGAGCGGCCTGCATGCAAAGTTTGCCGTCAGGTGTCAGATACAATCCCTCACCATACACGCTCATACTGGAGGCGACAATTAGCTTGTTGACGGGGCGCTTTACCAGGCGTTCTAGGAGAACTGCGGTTCCCAAATTGTTTACGCTCGTGTACTCGGCGGTTTGATACATGCTCTGGCCTACTCCCACCAGCGCGACAAAATGATAAACCGCATCGACGCCTGCCAGCGCTTCGTCCACAACGTCGGGATTGCGAACGTCGCCCAAGACGAATTCAGCGTCTTTGTGCAGATAGGAAGGCCGGTTCGCAGCCTCTCCATGCACCTGTGTGACCAGGCTATCCAAGACGCGTACGTGATAGCCGGCCCTTAATAGTTCAGCGGCAACATGAGAGCCGATAAAACCGGCGCCTCCTGTTATCAGAACAGTACCTTTCATTGTTCGTTTCGTCCTTTGAGGTTGGTTAACGTGTTGCCAGCGCGAGAAGGAAATGCAAAGAAAATCAAATCTCGATGTTCGGACTCAGGCGCCTTTTGCTCGTTCATAAAACCGAAGGCGTATGTTCCTTTTACACACGTAAGAGGCTTTGTAGCTTGCTTTGTTACCACTTACGTCGAAACGCGGCGATTTTCAGGTATTTCTGCTAGGTTTTCGTGTAACGCCTTGTCATCGCAGCACAAAACTCTGCGAACTCCGCAGGGTCGCGAGGAGGGCTGGTGTGATGGGGGCGCAGACCGCACCTTTGCGGGGTAAAACAGAAGGTAACCGTCAGTTCAAAGCGATCAAGCAGGCGCATCTGGTGATCGAACCATTTGTCGGCATGCGGCCGTTCGAAATCAGCCCAACTTAGACCGGTTCGGAGTTTTGTTACGCCCAGGTCGCCTAGAATGCGGACAGCCGTTTCCAGCCGATGGTCTTCAAAGTGAAACCACTGGCAAATGCCGAGCGACGGTGTGTAATCGGCGAATAGCCGCAGCGCGAGCTTGGATCCGCCGTCTTCGCGAAACAGTCCCATGTAGAAGTGCCTGTAATAAGACGAGCCCTCGCTCTCGCGATGACGCGTCGTCGCCGGCCACGCTTTCGGCAGGTCGAAGAGACTGTACCAATAGACATGATCGACCATCGGCAGCAACAGTTCGGCGGTCCTTTTCAGCCCGAACTCCTGAACCTCCTCGGCGCCGAACGACGAGGCACCCACCTCAGATACCCACACCGGCTTTGTCGTAACCGACCGGATCTCACAGAGCTTATCCGGCCACTCGTGAATGCTCCAGTGATTCCAGTCGAGTGGGAATCCGTGGACGGCGACTACATTTAAGTGATCGAGCGCTCCTTTGTCTTTCATACGGGTTACGAAAGCGGGATCGATGGGAGAAATACCGCCGAGTACGCGAGTAACACCCGAGTTTTCAGCTTTCACCGCAACGGCTGCAAGCTTTATCATCTCCGCGTATGCGGACCAGTCCCGATCGATCTCGAAGTCCCAATGAGAAAGATTATTCGGCTCGTTCCAGAACATCACGGCTTCAATCATGTAGAAGTCCAGTACAGAGCGTTTTCACCATGCGCGTAAGAAGCCTAGTCGAGTCGGAATGCCGGCGAATGCAATTCGGCCGACTCGTCACAGCGGCAAACAAAAACCTCTTCTTCGGGCACGCTCTCAACTTTGAATCCGGCACTGCGCAAGACCGCTTCGGCGCACGCACGGTTGGGTATCCACCAGTTTGTAGGATCTTCGGAATAGCGATTTTCAATGAAGTGCATTTTGGGGAATCCCGGGTGATCGAAAATGGCCCGATCGGAGAATCGATAATCCTCCTGAAGCTGCGGCAACGTGCGGCTGCCTCGTAGCATCGACTGAAAGATAAACCAGTCCTTCGTCACGTGTTCTCTCAGCAGGTCGAGAGCTAGCAGAGGGTAGCGTAAATGGTAGAAAACGCCCATGAAAAGCACCAAATCGAAATGCTCCTTGAGCTTCGGCACATCATAAACAGACATCTGCTCGAAGGAGATATCCAATCCGAGAACCTCGGTGGCGAAACGGGCCTGATCAAGATACTGCTGATCGTGATCGATACCAAGAACGCGTTTAGCCCCGCGGCGTTTCATTTCGATAGAGTAGAAACCGCCGTTGCAGCCGACATCCAGGACGGTCATGCCAGTGAGATCCTGCGGGATAGCGTCCCGGAATCCGCGCCACTTGGTAGACGGGTAATCGCCCAGGAAGTGGTCGGGCGCGGTCCGAACTCCCATCAGGGAGATGTTGTGAAACCATGGACCCAGTTCATTTATTCGCTTTTCGATTTGTTCCGGCGTCGGATTGCTTGCCAATGTCATTCCCCCTCTCCTCCGCCTTTTGCGTAACCGGGCACCGCATCGTTCTGAAACGTAGAGATGATTCGAGCGCGCCGTTCGAGCGCGCCACACTTTTATGATTCGTATTCTACTCATCCGCCACGGAGTCACAGATCTGCTCGGCCATGTCTTGTACGGCCGGATGCCGGGTATCTACCTGAATGCGGAGGGTTTCCGTCAGGCGGACCGCCTGGGGAGTATGTTGAACTCGCGTTACAAGATCGACGAAGTTGTCTCAAGCCCGCTTGATCGCGCAACGCAAACCGCGCAACGGGTCGCCGCAGCCGCCGGAATCGCCGTTGAGATAGATCCGGGAATCACGGAGATCGATTTCGGATCCTGGATGGGGAAATCGTTCCAAGAGCTTAACCGCTTGGCCAACTGGACGCACTATAATCGTAATCGCTCAACGAGTAGCCCGCCGGATGGAGAATCGATGCTACAGGTTCAGGCCAGAGCTTGGCAAGCGCTCGAGCGCGTGATACATCGACGCGAGTTATTAGCCGAATCGACGGTCGCGGTTGTCAGCCATGGAGACGTGATTCGCTGTACTCTGTTGTTTCTGCTCGGTATGTCGATCGATCATATTTATCGAATAGAGATAGCACCTGCTTCGGTGAGCGAGATTCTTCTAGGAGCGAACGGACCGGTGGTAAACACGATCAATGAGTGTCTGCACTAAGTAAGTGAAAGAACGGGCGTTTAGCGTGCCTTTGGAGGGAAACCTTTACGAGCTTCTGATCAATGAGTTGACCGAACTTGTCTTCGTTCTGCTTGACACCGGTGGACACTTCACCTCTTGGCACCCCGGAGTCGAAAAACAGTTTGGGTATGCAAGGGATGAGTTCATCGGTCAACATCTGAGTCTTTTGTTGCCGGAAGCGGAGCTGAATTCAGGCGTTGCCGAGCGCGAGTTACAGCTCGCGGAAACGGCTGGCAGCGCCTCCGACACAAGGTGGCTGGCTACTAAAGACAGGAGGCGTGTCTTTGCCCAAGGCCTGACGCTTGGGCTCCGCGACATGCAGGGAAGCTTGGCCGGCTTTGGCAAGGTGATTCAAGATGTAACCGGAAGTAAAGAGGCTGGGGACGACCTGCGCGCGCTAACGCGAGCGCTCGCGCAATCGACCGTTTTGATCCTACGGTGGGACGACGTGATTGAGCACTGGACCACGGGCTGTGAAAGGTTGTATGGTTGGACGGCGCGGCAGGCGGCGGGCCAGGTGGCGCATGAGCTTTTGAAGACAGTTTTTCCGGAGCCATTGGAGACCATTCAGGCGCAACTTCTTGCCTCCGGAGCATGGCAGGGAGAGTTAAGGCAGACGAAGCGCGACGGCACTCCCCTGTTCGTTGCCGCACAATGGGTCCTGCTCTCCGATGAATCGGACGAACCGCGCAGCATTATCGCCACACACACCGACATCACCTCGCGCCTCGAGATGCAGCAGGAACTTGAACGCGCAAACAGGCGGCTCATAGAGATGGCGAATGAATTGGAGCGCTCTAACGAGGATCTGGAAGAATTCGCACGAATTGCTTCTCACGACCTCAGCGCGCCTATCATGAGCACGCGTTGGCTGGTCGATCTGCTGTCAGCCCGGCATGGCAGCAAGCTCGACGCGGAGGGACAGAAATGTCTGGAGCAGGTCAGCCTCGGTCTCGATCGTATGGCCGATCTGGTTGAAGCCGTCTTGGCGCATGCTCGTATCGGCAAGGGCGCGATCGCATCTGAACAAACGACACGCGCTGAGGATGCGCTGTCGGCGGCGCTCGAAAACCTCCGCAAGGATGTCGAGACCTCAGAAGCCTCGATCAGCCAGGATCCGTTACCAGAAGTCTTCATTCAGCCGCAACCTTTGACGCAGCTTTTTCAAAATCTGTTGTCCAATGCCTTGAAATACCGGCGTCCGAATGTTCCGCCAAAGATCAAAGTCACGTCTGCCAAACAGGGGTCCATGTGGCAGATCGGCGTGACCGATAACGGAATTGGCATCGCGCCCGAATGGTTCGAACGGATTTTTCAGCCTCTACAACGATGCCACGGAATGGATGTGCCCGGAAGCGGAATTGGCCTGGCAACCTGCAAGAAGATCGTCACCCGGGTCGGTGGAAAGATCTGGGTTGAATCTGAATTTGGCGCAGGCTCTACTCTTTATTTCACTTTGCCGGGGCCAACACAATCTCCCACTCGCGCCGATGATAGCGCTGGAACCGGATAAGCGCGAAGCACGGTTCGCAGCTCGTGTCCGACACTTTCGATAACACTTGTCCAATCTCCGGTCCGTGGCTGGCGGAACAATCGCATCGTCGCGTACCAAGGCGAATCCGCGCGGCCCAACATCCAGCGCCAATCGCATGCGAACGGCAGTAACGTCCAGACCGGACGGCCCATTGCCCCCGCCAGGTGCGCGATCATTGTGTCGACGGTGATGATCAGGTCCATCGTTTGCAATCGCTTCGCCGTTACCAGCAGGCACCCCGAGCCGTCGTAAGCATCGACGACCTCACGCCACGGCGCTGACCGCGAGCGCTCGGGTTCACCCTGAAAGCTGAAAAAGCGCACATCCGGAATAGCGAACAATGCCGCCAGTTCCTGTAGCGGCATGGACCGGGATGGGTTATAGCCGCTGCACGCCCATACAACACCGAGGCGGAGCGGCCTCGAACCGTCATACTCTCGAATGGGCTCCGCGCCTTGCACAGTTAGGTACGGAATATCGGCAGGGATCGAGTTGAGTGTGGTCCTGAAAACGCGCGGAAGTTCGATCACCTCGATCTGTTGATTCCAGAACGGCTCAGGCTCGCCCCATGTGATCACTTCATCTGCGATCTGCGCTTGCATCAGCAGAGTCTTCAGGGAAGGTTGAGCCTCAATCGCCAGGGAACGAGCTCGCTGACGGATCAGCCGCGCGTATCGGACAAACTGCAGCGTATCGCCCAAACCGTGCAGGCAACGAATCAGCACATTCCGGCCATCGATTGGCATGCCATCCCAAAATCGATTCGGGTCAGGCCGGCCGCGCGCCGAAATGCAATCGCTTTCTTTCCATGCCGATTCGAACTCACCCAGCAACATGTGGCAAGTCCACCGCTTCGCCGAGCAGAGATCCGCGCCGTATCCTTGCCTTTCGGCCTTTTCGAATAAATCAAGGGCCGTCGGCAATCGCACGGCCTGGAGCGCGTCTTCCGCTTGCGCGAAGTAGAGATCTCCCGATGTCATTCACCATTTACCTAGCCTGATTTGACCTCCGCGGACTCGGTATTGTTTCGGTCTCGGCGGCAGCTCGCTGAAACTAAGAGCATGACCTGGCTCACGTGGGCGATTCTATCCGCTGTCTTCGCCGCAGCCACAGCGATCCTGGCGAAGCTCGGAGTTGAAGGAGTAGATTCAAATTTTGCCACCGCCGTTCGAACGACAGTTGTAGTGATATTCACGTGGCTCTTCGCCTATATCGCGCGGCAGCCTGGAACCTTCGACGTGCCATCCAACCGAACGTGGATTTATCTCGCCCTCTCTGGACTGGCAACAGGCCTCTCCTGGCTATGTTATTTTCGCGCCCTCCAGCTTGGACCTGCTTCGCGCGTTGCGCCCGTCGACAAGCTCAGCGTGGCTCTCGTGATTCTGTTCGGTATGGCGTTCCTCGGCGAAAGGCTTACGTGGGGTAAGGCGCTGGGCGGTGCGCTGATCGTTGCAGGCGCGATTTTCGTCGCCCTCGATTAGACTGGAACCGGATCAATGTTGCTTCGTCAGGCCGGCTGACCTCGCGGTCTGTCGCATTTGGGTCACAACACTGGATGGAATCACGGGCAGCACGATTGTAGACGAATAACGGCTATCGTGGAAGACGCTTTGCCGCGCTTTGATAATTCGCTTCTGATCTCCGTTCGCTTGAGTTGAATTGAGGTTGCGATCGAATCTCGGGAAATTGCTGCTGGACACCTCTAGCCGTAAGCGATGCCCTCGCGAAAAGACGTAGCTTGTCACACCGGCGTCGATATTGATCTGGTATGGAGTGTTTCGTTTCACAAACACCGGGTCCAGCAGCGACAACCGGTAGCGAAGGCGCTGTATGCCGTCGGTAACGATCAGAGAACGGCCATTGGGCTCGACATCGACGAGTTTGGCGGTGAAATCGGTGTCGTTGACAGACGTGGAAATATACAGAATCACACGGATTGGACCGGTCACCTCAATATCCCGGTTCAACACGGGAGATGTATAAACAAGAACATCGGGGCGCTTTTCAACCGACACTTGATCTAGCGGGCCGGGCGGCAACACAGATGGGTCGCAGCAGACGGCGCCGCCCATCGTGGGAACAGGATTTTTCGGATCGTAAATAAAGGTGTCAGGGCCGGATTCTCCAGCCGGGCCCCACTGAAGCGTGCCGTCACCCTGTACTGTGTTCGCGCGGCTCCCGCTGTTGAGATAGAGAAGCGTGTATCGCGTTCGGGCAAGCGGCCATTCGTGCTCTTCGCGCCAAATATCCGGTCCCATAACAAATATGTGAAGCGAAGGCCGGTAGGCTTCAATCCTTTGAGCTCTTGGTGGAGTGGAAAGCCATCGCTCAAACCATTCCGACTGCATGCGGCGAATCGGGATTGCGGATTCGGGACCGAAATCCCGCGTTGGAAACCGGACAGCCGGACTGTGCGCCCAGGGACCGATCCAGGTTTCTACCGTTTTGTGTTGGTCAGCCAGGCGGGAAAACGCATCCAGATCGCTCTCGGCATAAGTATCGAACCAGCCTCCGAGAGAAAGAACGGGCACGCGTACATGCGCAATTTGGTCACGGATGCTTAACCGTTTCCAGAAGCTGTCGTAAGACGGGTGATCGAGTGCGTGTTGCCATTCAGGCAGAACAAGCCCGCTGGCGGCCATGTCGGCTGTACGCAACGGTAGATGACGTATATACCTTTCGAACAGCGGCCGAGGTTGGAATCGTGGCGTCCTGTTCTGGGAAAGCCACAAGAGCCTGTGGCCTACCTGCATGGCGCCGCCATTCGAGTAATAGCGGTCCAGATATTCGTCGTCACCCGAACACATAGTCGAGATCGCGTCCAGATGCGCATTGTTCTGCACCGCCGCCCACCACTGCACAATGCCCAGATAGGAACTGCCCGCCATCGCAACGCGGCCATTCGACCAGGGTTGTTCGGCGATCCAGTCGATCGTGTCGCTGCCATCCGGTCCTTCCTGGTCCAACGCGCCGAAGATGCCTCCCGACGCGTAACGTCCGCGCACATCCTCCACCACCACCGCATACCCTTGGCGCAAAAAGTAAAGATAACTGCGTATCGAGCGAGCCTTCCGGCTGTAAGGGGTCCGAATGAGCACCGCGGGCCGTCGCGCCGTTGCGGCGGATCCGCCTGCCGATCTATCGTTTGCATCAGGCAGGTAGACGTCGGCAACCAGGTGAATGCCGTCGCGCATGGGAATGGCGGCAGTCAGACTCGATTCAGGTGGACCTACGAATTGCGCGCCTGCTAAGCGCGCAACAAACGCGGCGGCCGTCGCTCTCAGGAGAGCTCTCTTGAGACCGGACCAGCAGGTCATTGAGGCGAAATGTGCGCCGGGGGCTTCGGTCGCGCGCCGAAAAGAGCTGTCCCAACGCGAATGATCGTTGCCCCTTCTTCGATCGCAACCTCGAAATCCCCGGACATGCCCATCGAAAGCTGAGGTAATCCGTAATGCCGGCCCATATGCGCCAACTCCTGAAAATAGGGACGCGATTGCTCCGGATCGTCCGACCACGGCGGCATGGTCATCAAACCCGAAAGCTTCAGGCGTTTGCATGTCGCTGCCGCGCTCAGAAGCTCCGGAATCTGATCCGGTTGAGCTCCCGACTTGCTCCCTTCAGCCGACAGCTTGACCTCTATAAGCGCCTCGAGATCGCGGCCAAGTTCCGTAGCGGCTGTATCCAGCCTGCGAAGCAATCGTGCCGAGTCCACCGTCTGAATCACGTCAAAGAGTTCGCATGCCTGGCGTGCCTTATTCGATTGGAGATGGCCGATCAGATGAAATTGAGCCGCTTCCAGGTCGCGGATCTGCGGTCGCTTCTCGGCGAATTCCTGCACATAATTCTCGCCAAATACACGCACGCCGGCTTGGTAAGCCTCTCGGAGCCGCCCGGCAGAAAATTTCTTCGATACTGCCACTAAGGTTACATCGGAGCGATTACGGCCACTCTGCTCTGCCGCACACCGAATGCGGGCTTCCACGGCTCGTAATCGACTCTCAAACGTGAGTTCTTCCAGTGGCAAAACTCCATCATAAAATCAGCGCGGCTAAAACCGGCTTGTCGGGCGGAGCATCAACTGATGCCGATACTCTGATGACTGCGATTGGCGCATTCGTTACCGGGTGCCGGAGGCCGGCCGCTCTCGAACATGGAGAAGAACCGGCTCCCCTTGTGCCTGGCCAATACGCTTTGGAAATTCGATCCGGAAAACTCTGGATTGAAGTGTCGAGCGAAACGCGTAGCCTGTCGCGCCGGATCCTCGAAATTGAGAGGCACGCAACAGGGGTACTTGACTGCATCATCCAGCGCTTTGGCGGAAAGACCGGCAAGCTGACCATTCTGGACCTCGATCGTCCGCAGGCGGCGCACCGCTCGCTTCGGGGACTCCGTAACACTTTCGCGGAGCAGTTCCGCCGGATGCTTTCGCGACAATTTCCAGGCTTTGAGATCTCGTTCCTGTCCTCGAACCTGGATCTGCAGCGATCCTTTTCCTCTGTGCTCCCGCGCGCTTCGCTCCAGCGGGGGAACCAGCAGATTGCCGCTCTCGGTTGCCCGTCGGCCGAAAATGAAAGAGAACTGCTCAGCTTCGCCTTAATCTGGCACGACTATGTGAGCGCGCGGTCGCGGCCGGGAACGCGCACCGAGTTGTGTCTCTTCCTCCCGGAGGGTTCGGGAAAGCTGAGCGTCCGGCGGCTACGCTGGCTAACGGGCCGGTCTCTCATCTCACGGTTGTTCCTGTTCAACTCACACGGATTAGCCGGTGAGGTGGATCCGCGAGATTTGGGCAATATAGAGACTCGCGTTGCCTCCGTGTATAGACCAGCACAATGGAACGACACCTTGGCTGGATTGATCGAGCGGCTCAACAAAGTGCCGGGCGTAGGTTACTCCCCCGAACTGAACGGAGCCATCAGTATTCGGTTTCGAGGACTTGAATTCGCGCGCATCGAACCTGCGCGGCTGGTTGTTGGCATCGAAGACAGGCGCGAACTCGATACGTGCCAAACTGAAGAGGTGGCGACGTTCGCTGCTCACCTGGCTGGTCTGGCGGCTACTCGAAGGTCCGCGAGCTCAGAAACGCCAGGTACGGATGTGCTTGCTGAGCGCTGGCTGGAATCGGCCGTCCGGGCGCACTTGCCCATGGTGGATGCGTCGCTGTTAGCGGAGCCGGTCCATGGACAGGTGCTGACCTCGGCAGCAGGCGATCGCGATCTCATCGATCTGCTGGCGATCGGCTTCTCAGGCCGCCTTTCTGTTCTCGAGCTGAAGGCCGCCGAAGACATCCACCTTCCTCTCCAGGCGCTCGATTATTGGACGCATGTGACTTGGCATGCCCGGCGTGGCGAATTACGGCATCTGTTTCCCGGAATTGAGATCCGCACCGAAGCGCCGCGGTTAGCATTAATTGCACCGGCACTGGCCTTTCATCCCACCAACACAACAATTCTCCGTTATTTCTCGCCCGAAATCGAAGTAGAGCGGATCGGGGTAAATTCAGACTGGCAGCATAATTTTAAGGTGGTCTTGCGCCTAAAAGACGCAGAGAATCCACAATCTCACGGGAGTTCTCAATGAGACTCGACGCGCTCGTTCGCATTAAGAAGGCCGTTAACACGCTCAATCCGCATCAGATCCGCGATATGGCCGAGCTGCCTGTCCGCATTGCGCTCCAAGCGCAGAGTCAAGAGGCATACCAGCGGATGGAGAATTTCTTTTTGCAGGATCTCGCTCCCGCCCGACGCCGTGAATCGGCCGTCCAACTTGTCCGCGCGCCCATTCCGGTTTTGGGGCAAGGCTTCGAGATCGCGGTTTATGACGAGAACATCACGGCGCCACGGGGCGCGCTGGTGTTCCGTCCAGCTCACCCGCGCAGCTTGGTTGAGAGAATGCTGGCTGAGTACCCAAATCACGGAGTTGCGCTGGCAAGGTCCTTTCTACCGTTTCGCCACCCTTTCGTGGAACGCGTGATTGCGAAGACGTGCCGGGAGAATACGTTCTTCTCCATTACGACCGCGCTGCCCGATGTTATTCCGAACATCGTCGAGTTGCCCTGGGCTGTCGCCGAGTTCGCGTCCGATACCGCCTTTCTCACCATGAATCAGGTGCGCATGGCTTTCCTTATTGCGGCGGCGAGTGACCGCGAAGTGGGATATCTTCAGCAGAAACCGGAGATCGCCACCGTGATAGGAAGCGCTTTCGGCTGGAGGGCACTCGCCCGTCAATTAGTAGGAAAGATTCCTTTCGGGGGCGGGCTTGTGGCGAAAGCTGCTGTCGCGTACGCCGGTACTCGCGTTCTCGGCCTGTCTCTTGATCGCCTCTACAGTATCGGCTTCACCTACACGCGCGAGGAGCGCGACCGGCTTTACATGGACGCTTTCCGCCAAGGCAAGAAGGTCGCGATAAAAATGGTGAGCCATTTTCGGCCGGATCTTGCTGCAAAGTACGCCGCGGCGGCAGAGTGCGGCGCGCCATCTGCTGTTATGCCCGAACCCTACCGAACCCGATCCTAAGTAGAGACGAGGCATGCCCCGCCTCTCGCAATGGTAACGTTCTGACCGGGATGTCTCCCTAGCAGATCGCCCACGATACCCTTTCGTGTATGGAGCTTCTCGATCCGGTTGAAGTACGTGTTCTTGGGGCGCTGCTTGAAAAGGAGGCGACCACTCCCGAGTATTATCCGCTCTCGCTCAATTCCCTAGTGAACGCGTGCAATCAAAAGTCGAATCGCGATCCGGTCGTCGATTACGACGAGGCTGACGTGCAGGATGCTCTCGACCGGCTTCGCGAAAACAAGCTGAGTCTAAAAGTCACCGGCAGCGGCCGCGTCGACAAGTATGCTCAGCGTATCTCGGAGACTTTGAACCTGGGACGCCGCGAATTAGCTGTCCTTTGCACGCTTCTGTTGCGAGGTGCGCAAACGCTGGGCGAGCTGAAGGACCGAAGTGAGCGCATGTTCACTTTCACCGATCTCAGCGAGGCGGAATCGGTCTTAGATAAATTGGCCCAATGGCCAGGAGCGCCGCTGGTGAAGAAGCTGTCGCGCCAGGCGGGCCAGAAAGAGGCTCGCTACACTCATCTCCTTGCGGGCGAACCACTCTCGGCGCCGTCGGAGCCAACGGCAAGTGCACCTCCACCGGACAGGGTTGCCCGCCTTGAGCAGGACCTGTCACAATTGCGCGAGGATTTCAATCAGCTGAAACGCCGGTTCGAAGATCTCGAAGGGCAGCTTCTCTGACATCTTTCTCAGCCTTGAATCGTCCCGCTGACTAGGCTGTAAAGTAACACCGCGAGCACGATCGACGCGATCAGGACGTAGGTGCGGTCCCGTTCGATCGCGAAGCCCACGAGCGAGAAGGCGACTCGAAGGATGGGAGTCGCAATGAGCATCAAAAGTCCAAGCTGTATAATCGCCCGGGCCCGGAGTGCAATCGCGCTGCGCACGATCTGTGACAGAATCCGGTCGGCTGCTGCTGTTCCCTGGAATGTGCGATAAGTCTCCACTTCGCCGCCGTGACGCAAAAGGTAGTAGACGCCCCCCGCCAGGACAACAGATCCTGAAACCAGGACGCCGAATCGTAAGAGGAAGCTGATCATGTTCTCGATGGATCGATCAGTGATTTTGACCGGTTTCATATTTTGCCTAAGACGCCGCTCACGACCATTTGCAATGCCATCAAACCGACCACTACGGCGAACACTCTGCGGAGATGCACAACAGGAACACGCGGTAGAAATCGAGCGCCGAGCAAGGATCCGGCCAGAACTCCGAGCATGACCGGCATGGCGATGCCCGGATTCACATATCCGCGGCTCAGGTACACGCTCGCGCTCGCTGCTGCCGTCACTCCGATCATGAAGTTGCTGGTCGCGGTTGAAACCTTAAATGGAATCTGCATCGCCCGGTCCATCGCAATCACTTTCAGCGATCCTGACCCGATTCCTAGTAGGCCGGATAAAGTGCCGGCACCGAACATCAATCCGAAGCCCGTCTTTACGCGATGAACGTTGTAAGCCTCGACCTCCGATCCTGTTTTGTATGTCCCGTTCAATTTGAGCTTGGCGGCAAGTGGATCCGGCGAAAGTGCCGCCGTGAATGCGGATTGTTCATGGCTGGATTGCCAGGCCGCCTCTAGCAAGACAAGGCCGAAAACGATGCTGAGCGCCCTTGTCGGAATATGCGGGCCAAGGTAGGCCCCCATCACTGCTCCGAGCGTAGTCGCAATCTCCAGGAACATCCCGATACGGATATTTGATAGGCCGTCGCGAACGTAGGCCGCGGCGGCACCTGAGGATGTAGCGATCACCGATACGAGTGTTGCCCCGATCGCATAACGGAGATCGACGCCGAGAAATAGAGTCAGAACAGGCGTGACAATCACTCCTCCTCCCAACCCGGTCAGCGATCCAATGAAGCCGGCGGCAAAAGCTGCGCAGAGGACAAATGCCGTGAATTCCGCGACGATCATGCAATCACACGATTGCCTGACGCCTTCTGATATAGAAGAAAGGACACCAGCATCGCCATCAAACTTGTTTCGAGGCCCACGTGAAAAGGTTACTAATCCCCGCAATCCTAGCGGCGGCCGCCCTCGCTCAGCAACGCCCGCCGGTGCTCGAATCGCCAGATGTTCAGAACGACGGACGTGTTATCTTCCGCTACTTTGATCCCGATGCCCATAACGTGGCCGTCAACCTCGAAGGGGAGGCCGAACCCGTTCCCATGCAAAAGGACGACCACGGCGTTTGGACCGCCACTACAAAACCGCTTGCTCCTGAGTTGTACGGCTATTCGTTTGAGGTCGATGGCATGCACCGCCTCGATCCACTGAACAGCCGGATCAAGCCCAATCTTCTCAATCTGAGCAATGTCGTACATGTGTCCGGCTCGTCGCCGATGCGCTGGGAACAACAAGATATTCCGCATGGGACCGTGCACCACCATTTCTACAAATCCAATGTTGCGGGCGATCATCGCGACTACTATGTCTACACGCCTCCCGGCTACGATTCGAATGCAGCCGCGCGGTATCCGGTTCTGTATCTTCTGCACGGCTACAGTGATGACGCCAGCGGCTGGACTGCAGTGGGCAAGGCGAACTTGATTCTCGATTCACTGATTGACGAGGGCAGAGCAAAGCCGATGATCGTCGTGATGCCGCTCGGCTATGGCGCGCCGCAGATTGTTCAGCGCCCCCGCGGCACGGGTTCGGCGTTCAGCAACGCGTCGCTTCGCACAGAAAATTTCAATAAGTTCCAACAGGCCCTCCTATCCGAAGTGCTGCCACAAGTGGAGCGAACCTACAGGGTGGATTCAGATCGCAACGCGCGTGCAATCGCGGGCCTCTCCATGGGAGGTGCCGAGGCGTTGCTCACAGGACTAAATCATCTGGACAAGTTCTCCTGGGTGGGCGCTTTCAGCGCCGGCGGGCTCGGCGATGGCTTTGCGCATGACTTTCCGCGACTGGCGCAGGAGGCGAACGACCAGTTGCGGGTTCTCTGGATTGCCTGCGGCACGGAAGACAGGCTCATCACGCCTAATCGGAGTCTCGTCACCTGGCTGAAAGAAAAAGGAATTCGCCTGACGCAGATCGAAACGCCCGGAAGGCACACTTGGATGGTTTGGAGACGTAATCTGATTGAATTCGCGCCGCTCCTCTTTAAATCGGCAAATGGCGAAACGCAGACAAATACAGCGGGCAAATAAAAGGAAGAGCCGAACGAGCCATGGGTGGGCCGTTCGGCCTCTCGTTAAAGGAGCGATGCAGTACTACTTCGAGAGAAAAGTCATTTGACGGAATCGCCCGTTACCTTTGCTGAGCTTGTACTGGTCGGGCCCGTGCCCGTCACTACGCCCTGATTCACAAGCAGCTTCACTTCGACCCGCCGGTTCAGCTTACGACCTTGTGAAGTATTGTTCTCGGCAGCTTCATGCGAAGTACCCATCCCTGCCGGAGCGAGTATCCGGTGAATCGGTATGTTCCCTTGTTGCTCGAGATAACGCGTGACAGCATCCGCACGGTGCTCGCTCAGCGCTTGGTTTAACGTCGCGCTGCCTCTTGTATCGGCGAATCCGGCAATCTCCACTACATATCCTTTGGCGGACTGCGCCTTTTGCGCCAGCGAATCCAGATCCTGCTTCGCTTGCGGGCTCAGCGTGGAGCTATTGGTCTTGAAGTAGACCGTTGCTGAATCGGCAACCTGGTAGTTATCGAGATCCGAGACCCGCTTGTTGACATCAGTAACGCCTTGATTCGCCTGATCCGCCGAGGTCTTTACCTGACCAACCTGCTGCTGCACCTGCCCGACCTGCTGGTCGGTCTGTTTCTGTGCAGTATCGAGCTGGCTCTGGCGCGTATCCATCTGATTGGCCCGATTCTCGAGCTGGCCGGTCCTGTTCTCGAGAGTACCGGTACGAGCTGCTAGCGGGGAAACAACGGTGTCGATCTGCCGGGAAGCCCGCATCGAGTTCGGATCGAAAACCAGGCGGTCTGCTATAAGGTCCCCCTTTTCGTCGCCTTTGCCTTCCGCCTGAATCCGCAGCCCCGGAACTAGGGACCCGGCATCCATAGCTTTCTTTTGCCCGAATAGCCCATGCTTTAACTGCACTTTGGTGGTGTCCGTCAAATCGACGGTCCCGATAGAATCGTCCTCAGTCCGGAGCTTGATCGTGTTGCCATCCCGAGATACGATTACGCCTTCCACTTTGGTCTTTTCGCCCGCAGGAAACGTCCGGGCATTCGGCGTGACCATGGCTGCAGCTAGAGTGGCGGCCATGAGCGCCTCGGCGGAAATCAGCACGGTTACGTTCAACAGCCTCCGTGCTCTTCTAAATCCTTCTGTCATTTTCAGTTACTGCCTCCAATCCTCAAGTTCGTTTTAAGTCTGGCGCCCGACACACTGCATCTGTATTCTTGCCAGTTAGACGCCCTTTACGTTGCACCGTAACCTGGATTTTCGCTGAACGGTACTGTCCTCGGATTCAAGCGGTCGGATGCCGGATGATATAACCGAAGAGCCGTGTCCAAGTCCAAGCGTTATCCGCCGGACAAAACGCGACATTTCCGCGGTCCGTGGATTGTTGCCACTGCCTTCGTCACCTTCGGTCTTGCCGTCGGTGTACCTTACTATAATCTCCCATTCTTCTACGATTATTTTCAGAAGACATACCACTGGGACCTGGGCGAAATCACTCTCGGTTTCCCAATCGCTGCTCTTCTCACAATCTGGGTCGGACCGCTGATTGTTCCACGCTTCAGCCCGCGGAAGTTGATCATTGCCGGCACGGGTCTGACGGCACTCTCGTTCTTCGGCTTTGCCAGGATGAACGGAGCGCTTTTTTTTTATTTTGCCTTTTACTTCATCTACACCGTCGGATATCTCTTTTCAGGTCCTATACCGCACCAGATGCTTGTCTCCTATTGGTTCCACAGGAAGCGGGGGAGCGCGATGGGTGTGGTTTACGTCGGGGTGGGCGTGGTCGGCGGGTTTGGATCCTTTTTTGTTCGCGACCTGACCGATCGCTTTGGATTTCACGTAGCGCTGGCCGGCGTGGGCCTGCTCCTGCTTCTCACCTGGCCTTTGGCATTCTTCTTTCTCAAAGACCACCCGGCGGAATTGGGTCAACATGCAGACGGAGCCGAGAAGCCGCCTGAAGACGTCCATGCCCCGCCACACACGTTTGCCGGCCTGCTTCGGAGCCGCCCGTTCTGGCTGCTGCTCATAGGCAGCGTTTGTTCGATCGGCTCTATCGGATGCATCAACATTCACATGAAGTTCGTCTTCCGCGATGCCGGCTACACGAATCAGAGGGTGTTGAACGCGGCTTGGACCACGGCCTCTGTTGTGATTCTGTGGTCAAGTGTAGTAGGACGCCTGGGAATCGGTTACTTCGCCGATGTATTTTCCAAGAGACGTGTCATGATCGCCACTTACTTCCTCGTGGCCCTTACGATTCTCGTGCTGTTCTGGGTATCCCCTGCGCGTCCTGTTTCCCTGTACGTCTTCGCTCTCGTGTTCGGATTTTCCATGGGAGCGGACTATATGCTTATCCCGCTCATGGCGGCAGAGCAGTTCGGAGTCAACACACTGGCGCGCGCGATGGCCATCATTCTGCCGGCAAACACCATCGGCCAGACCTGGTGTCCCTATTTGGTGTCGGCCCTGCGTGAACACTACGGCAGTTACCTGGCTCCGCTCGCTGTGGTGTTCGCAATTGCGATGCTCGGCGCCATCGCGATCGCGTTGTTGCCCGCCCAGTCCGCCTTGCCCAACTTAGCCCGCGATCGTAGCCAAATTCTTGCGGAGCGAAGCGGGAATTCGCTACGTTAATGATTGGAGGAATGGCCGAGCGGTTGAAGGCGGCGGTCTTGAAAACCGTTAGTGCCGGAAGGTACTCGGGGGTTCGAATCCCTCTTCCTCCGCCAGAAAACAAAGCACTTACGTGTCCTTGACCCACCTCGGAATTGATCCTTACCAAACGGCCCGTGCAAATCTGGTGCAAATCCCATTTCTTTCCACGTCTCTAATTCAATTCGGTCGAATCTCTGACTGCTTCGTCATTTGCCGCTCTGAGACGCTTATCAATCAACCCCGCTGCCTCTTGAATCATCGCCAGGGAGCATATGAGCGTAGGTATTCAAAGTAGTCGAAGCATTCGCATGTCCCAGGCGTTGATGAACAGTTTTCAGCGGGACACGCTGTCGCAGCAAGTGTGATGCGTGGCTGTGTCGCAGACCGTGGAAGCGAACTCCTTTGAGTCCGATCTTTGTGGCAAACCGTGCACAGGCGGCGGTGAAACTATCCGGCTTCCAGGGAGAACCATCCGGCAAGGCAACAATCAAGTCAAGATCTGCCTTATAGTCGGATCCGAACAGTCTGCGATTTTTTTCTTGCTCCTCCCCGTGTCGCTTCAGCGCTTCGATCAACAATGGCGGCATCGCGATGCGGCGCCGTTTCTTATTTTTGGGAATCTCAAATTTCAACCCGCCCTTACGTGTTTGTTCTAAGGACTGCGCGACAACCAAAGTCTCGCCCTCAAAATCGACATCCTGCCATCGCTGCGCGAGAATTTCACCTCGTCGCAGCCCGGTGCAGGGGTCGTAGATGACAGGGATGTAAAAGCGAGTTCCTGTGACCGCCTCAATTAGCCAAGCGTTTGGTCCTCCTCCACCACCTTCATTTCCACGTCGACTGCGCGGGGTGCTTCCACGGCATCCGCAGGATTGGTGGGGCGCAGCTGCCACGATACCGCTTGCTGCAGAGCCTCTATTAACAAGCGGTGAAAGTGCAGCACAGTGCGTGCGGATAATCCGCCCGGCTTTTGTTTTCGGCCGTTGGTTAGCGCGTAACTGTGGAATTCGGCAATTTGGACAGGTGCTGGCCAATACGATCCAGCGCAACAACAGGTCGAGGCGATGAACACATACGCCGCCGTCCAAAAGCCATACGCCGCAAACCCGATGCAGCTCTCGAGTGCGAGCACGGCGCTGAAGGCGGATCTCCAATGAGCACGCTTCTTCGCCTGAAAATCGCGCTTGTTTGCCTGCTCCGCGGCGGAGGATTGCTGGTGCTTCGTTGCAGGCACACGGGACACCCGCCCCTGCGCAACGCACGCCAAACGGCCACCGTCGACAGTTTGAAATCGGCCGCGCCCACGCACAAGGACTTGCAGTTAATGCCGGGGATCGACTGGGGCAGCCAGATCGTCGATCAGGTGAACGCGCTGATTACAGCAAACGGTGGCGTGCTCGTGCATGACGGTTTATTGCTGCTCGCCTGGATTGCCGTTTTCAAGCTTCTGCTGATGGTCATCCCCATGCTACTGCGCCGGCTCGATCTGTTCTATGGGAATTGGCACACTACGGTTCATTTTTCCGAAATCTCCCTCTTGCTGTTTCAGATCGCGCTGGCTGCATTCGCACTAAATCACTGGATGGCGCCCCTGGCCGGCGGCTTGCGCCTGCACCAGGTTCCCGCGGCGCTCGCAAAAGGCCTCAACGAACACCTTCGATACGGTCACGATCGATCAGCTTGTCGGCTACATCCGGGATACCGTGACGAAGCTGAGCCAGCCGAATCCGTGGCAGGTTCTGGACATCGCGATCTATCTTTACATCACATCCTGATCGAGATTGGCGTTCTGGCGGCGGCGATGTTCGTGATCAGCTCCTTCGGCTTCATCGGTGTCGGGCTGTACACGGTTCTAGGCCCCTGTTCATCCCGCTCGCGCTCACCAAACACCAACGCAACGCGCTCGACGCGCCCGTCCAGTTTACGATGCATCGACCAGATCCCGAGCCGGTTCGGGCCGGGCGGCATTCGCGATTTCGTGACTGCGTACGGGCATATCGGTGCGATAACCGACGACACCAAATGACTTTGTTCACGGGGGCGGGCTAATTCGGGCCGACTAGAATTTCGTCCGTGCGGCGTTGGCCAACAAGCTGGCACGTATCGCATGGGCGGTACTAGCCAAAGATGAAGCTGATCGGCGAACTCGACTACGAACCAATCCAAAGTGATTTTAACGAGGAGCTGCGGCTGAAGAGTTAATGATTTCCTGTCAGGTCTGCTGGCGAAGCAATGAGATGGCACCACGGTCAAAGCCGGAGGATATCGCTCCACGCATTTTCGTAACGCCGGACTACAGACAGATCTGTGTGTAACTTTTTCCCTATTCAAGCAGCTGAACCCATCGCAGTCGCTTCCTGTTCTCCGTACTCATTCGTACCGGGTAACCGGAAACGATGTCATTGACCGCGCTGGAGCGTCACGGCTGAAGCTTCGGATCGATAACCTTTCTGGCCGTTTCCGACCCGAAAACAGGCAGCGCTTCACTTGTTAGAAGCCCGATTTGTTTAAGTACGGACGCCTGGTCCCAATAGATATGTTCATGCGCCACTTTGCCATCGCGAAAATGCACGATTGCCACAAGCGGTACTTCGACGTGCTTGTTGGTTGGGGGAACGCCGGGAAGCATCCAAGGCATCTCCAGAGTATGCGTAAAAGAAAAGATCATCTCATCGACAAGCTGATCTTCGCCAACCGTGCGTGAAATAGGCGTGAGATTGGTATCGGGCGGCATACACGGAATGAACCGTTCCGAACAGAAAGCCCGCAACGCTTCTTTTCCTGATCCGCCAGTCATCACCGGAATGTGATTGACATACGCATCCTCCACCATCGTGGCCAGTGTAGCTTCCGTGTCGCGCGTTGCGAATTCATGCTTCGTATGCTCTTCCCATAGCCGATCCAGATCGAGTTGCAGCACCAATTGATCCTACCTTTTTGCCAGCGAACTGGGGTCTGCCGGACAAGGAGTACCCTCGGCGATCCAAGCCCTGAATGCATCGACAAATGCACCATGGCTGAGCGGAGGGGGCGTTCTCTCTTCCCCATTCGGCCGGATGCCTGGCGTAAAAGACCAGAGCACGAGCGGCTCGGTTTCGACGTGACGCAATAACTCCTCGGGTGTGCGGTTTCCGTTTCTCGCCGGATCCGTCAACTGAGCGCAAAGCTGGCCGCCCGTCATCGGCATTCCCGGAGAGGTTTCCCAGGCCATCTGCGACGGTGCTAGCTGCCATAACGTCTTTCCTGTGTTCGGATCTTTGGCGCCGGGAATGCCTGTCTTTCGATCGTTCGCGATGCCGTGGCAAGTGTCGCAACGGCCAAATGGCGCGCCTTTATTATCGAGTTGCCCAGTCGCCGTATCGATCTCAGGTCCGCGAATCACGCTGTAGTAGTGGGGGTGTCGATCATCTCCTTGGCGCGGATAGTCAAACGCACGAGCGGGCCATCCTGGGATAGGAGGTATGCATGTCGCCATAGGTCCTGAGTGGCAATTCAG
Organism: Bryobacteraceae bacterium; assembly: GCA_036557345.1. Taxonomy (GTDB): domain Bacteria; phylum Acidobacteriota; class Terriglobia; order Bryobacterales; family Bryobacteraceae; genus Bog-105. The sequence goes on along the minus strand of DATBHS010000184.1, from coordinate 30,112 downwards.
GCATCTCGGAGATGTAAGCACCGAATAGATCGCTTTCCAAGCGTCGGTTCCGCCGGTCGACGGCTGCCCGGGCGGCTCGCAGCTTTGCCCATCAGGCTGGCCACACTTGAAAACGATTAAACGCAGGTGTTCGGCAATCAGATCAACGTCTTCATCGTTCAACACTCCGGGATAGAGGCGCGGCATCGGGGGCGGCACGGTTTCCAGGAACTGCTTTAACAACTTCGGGTCAGCGAGCTGACTTTGGCGGATGATGGGCGGCGCGCTAGTGCCACCACCAAAGTAGCCATGACACTGCGTGCAAACCTGAAAGAACAGCGCATTCGAAGGCTGGACCCCGGGAATCTGTGGGGCTAAGCGGTCTACCGTGACTATCTTCGGTGTATCGCTGTCATGCAGGCCATATATAGTGACCCGCAGCGCTCCAGCAACAGAACTGGGATTCTCAATCGGGCCCCCCACTGCGGCGGCCACGTATTGCTCGCCATTCACCTGATAGCTGATTAATCCGTTGTTCAGGGCTCCTTTGGCATCGATCCGTTTCAATACCTTGCCGCTACTGGCATCCATCGCGAAGAGATTGCCGTGGTTATCGCCGGCAAAAAGCAACCCACTCTTGGTGGGCACCAGGCCTGCGTTCACCTGGCTTTCTGTGTGAAATCGCCAAATGACGCGCCCCGTCTCGCCGTCCAAAGCCGTGATCCAACCCCTGGGGCCCCGCTGCTTCGCTGCAACGCTCCAATCTTTCCAGACATAACCGCCCAAAACCGAACTGATTGCTGGATCCTTTATGTAGTAAGCGCAATGGTCACCCATTCCGACATACAGCATGCCGGTTTTGGGGTCATAAGCCGTTCCATTGAAGAGTGCGCCGCCTTGCACGCCAGGGCAGACGAGCTTCCAATTTCCGTCCAGAGGCTCCTGATCGCGGAGCATTGTGATGACAGGCGTATCGAAGACGAGCGAATGGGTCTCCCGATCGATGCCGTACACCCGCCCACCCTTTCCTGCGATGGCCAGCATGTTTTTCCCGGATCGCGTGCGTTACAGGGTCGGCGTAGTGGCGAGATCCCAATCGTGCTCGTCTCTGGGCACAGCTTGATAAAACCAGTTCAACTCGGCCTTCGGGATGTTCATCGCGTTAATCGAGACGACGGAATCCGTTTTGCCTGTATCATCGCCTTTGTCGCCATCGCGATCGAAATCCGGATAGGGATTGGCGATGGCGGCGAACACTTCTCCGGTCTTCGGATCGAGCGAGTACGACGTCCAGAACCCGCCACCCGCGTTGTGGCCTAGCGTGCTGTCGAAGCTCCATAGCTGGGCGCCCGTTCGGGCATCGAAGGCCATCAGCCGACCGGCGATCCCAACGTCACCGGTAACAATGCCTGCAAATACTTTTCCCTTCGCTGCGATGGGTGCCGAACTAAACGCTTCACTATGCATCGGGTCGGCAGACTGCAGGTCGGGCCAGAGAGATTCACCGGTTTTGGCATCGAGCGCAATCATGCGTCCATCTCCAGTGCCGCGAAAAATCCGCCCATTCAGGTATCCAAGGCCACGCTGGGTGACAGTTGCCGGGAACTGCTCGAAATTGATGACATGCCGCGGCCAGCGCAGTTCGCAGGTAGTCGCATCGATAGCGTAAGTTCCACGCAGTGTGGCGGCATAGAGCGTACGCCCAACCTTCAGCAGGCCGCTGCTAAACATTACCGGCTCGTTGAGCCGAATCTCGCAGACCTCTTTCAGACGGCCGACGTTCCGTGGAGTGATTTGGTCCAGATCCACGTAACGCTGACTGGAGTAGTCTTTGTTCATGGTGAACCACCGGTCGCGTTCATGTACGTTTTGGTTTACCTGTTCATCGTCTGCGCCCAGAGATGTCGTTTGCGCCCGGATGAGAAAACCCCGGCTAAAAAAGCAAAGTACAGTGGTGGCGAGCGAAATAACCAGCCAGCGGAAAACTCGCGAACTCATGCCATCTCCTTATCGCGGTGCGCTTAACATGCCCCGCAAAATGTGCAAATCATCTTTGAGAACGTAGTCGCAGGCGCCCGCCCGGTGAGCGGCCTCCCGCAAACTCTGATCGTTGTAGCTTGTAACGATGGCGATCTTTGCTTCCGGAAACCGCGCGATGATCTCACGGGTGGCCGTCAAGCCATCCATTCCCTCCATGCGGATGTCCATCAACACCCAGTCGGGCCGGTATTCCTGGTAATCCGCGAGCGCTCGCTCGCCATTACCGCACTCGTAGAACGCATCGGCAAGATCATCGATCAATTTCTTGATCAAGTGCCGCATGGCGCGATCACCTTCCACAATCATCACCGTCATGAATGCGGCTGCCACGCCGCGCGAAATTACTTGGGAGGATAAAGGATTTTGGCTGGATCGTACATTCGTGGCGCTACCCATTTCGCGAAGGGGAACCGCCTATTTTTTTAGGTAGAAGTACCTAGTAGGGAGGCCGGTATTTATGTGAGCTCCGATCTATGCTCAACCGCAAATCGGAGAAGGGCATTGCTGCCGTGGATGTCCAACTTAGTACAGATATTCGCGCGATGATGCTCGACAGTTCGAACGCTTACATGCAGCTCGCTAGCGATTTCTGGGCTCGTCTTTGCCTCCGCAATTAACTGAAGTATGCACCGCTCGGCCCGGCTTAATTCAGCTAGGTTTGGCTGATGCGCCAAAAAAGCCTTCACCCGCCTATACCGGCCCAACATGAACGTAGATAACGCCGGACTTACAAAGTTCTCCCCGGATGAAACGGCTTTGACGGCATCGACAACTTCCGTCAAAGCGGCATCTTTCAGCACGTAACCCTGAACACCCAAATCCAATGCTGCGTTGAAAATCGTCTGATTCTTATGTAAGGTCAGAAAGATCGTCGCGACTGGCAGCTTTTTCTGCTGCATGGCCCGCACAACTTCGAAACCGTCGTTTTTGGGCATGTCGACGTCCAGCACAGCGACATCCGGAAGGAGAGCTTGAATGTACTGCAGGACTATCTCGCCGTCCGATGCTTCAGCAATCACTTCTATTCAAGAATTCGAAGTCAGTACCTGGCGCAACCCGCGAGAGAATATCGGGTGATCGTCGGCGATAACGACACGAATTTTATTGGCGCTCATGTGCAGCCTCTTCGATGGCAAGTGAGATGTTGATAATCGAGCCTTCTTCCGGAGCGGACTGAATATCCATTTGACCCTGAAGCATCCGGACGCGCTCGGCGATACCAAAAAGACCGAAGCCGGAGCGGCCGGGCGTTCGGAAGCGAATCGCTTGAGGATCGAAGCCTTTTCCGTTATCGCGAATGGTCAACTCCACTTCATTGATCGTACGGACAATGATGATTCGCACTTGTGTGGCGCCGGAGTGGCGAATGGTGTTATTCAGAGCCTCTTGCAGAATGCGGTAGACGACGATCTCGCCTTCCTTGGAGAAAAGGCCGTCTACATCGGCCAGCTCCGCGAAAAAGTGAATAGAAGAAGATGCCTCAAGCTGGCTCACCAGATCGCGGATCGCAGTGGTCAGGCCCAGCCTTTCCAGCTGATAGGGCCGAAGGTTGTACGCAATCCCGCGGACCTCTTCAATCGCTTGACCAGCAGCTGCCGAGATCTCGCCGAGAGGCTCCCTGACGGGATCACTATTTGGAATTGACTTCTGAGCCACCATCGCCCAATTCTTGATGATGAGCAGGTGCTGCCCCAAGCTGTCATGAAGCTCCGCCGCGATGCGCTTGCGTTCGCTCTCTTGCGAGTTGATGAGTTGCCGGGTGAATTCAAGCTGCGTGGTGTGCGCGTTTTTTAACTGCATAAGGCGGTACTGCCAGGCGAAGATTATGAGGGCAGCGGCCGATGCGAAGGCCAACAGCGCAAACCACCATGTTTCGTAAAACGGCGGCAAGACGATAACAGCAATGTCCTGGCCCCTTCTATTCCAGATGCCGTCGCTATTGGCAGCAATGACTCGGAACATGTAATTGCCAGGCGGCATATGAGAGTAATACGCGGTACGGCGCGTGCCGGCTTCCACCCAATCGCGGTCAAGCCCGTCCAGCTTGTACTTGAAGCGAATGTCATCCGATCGAATGAAACTCAGCGCTGTGTAGTGAATCTCTAAATCCTGGTTGCCAGGAGCAATCGAGAGTCGGGGCCGACAGGGCGTAGACCGCCCGTCGAGAATGCAATCTTCGATCACAACGGGAGGCGGTTTATCATTGAGCCGCACGGATTGGGGATCCAGAACGCCGATGCCGTCCTGAGTCCGAAACCAGAGCTTGCCGTCGCTCGCTTTAAATCCTGCAGGCTGACCGCTGCCGCTGGTGCAATCCGGGTTCACGAGGCCATCGGCTGTACCGAAATGTGTGGAGCTAATGAACGAGATCCGGCCGGCCGCGAGGTCATTTAATTCCTGCTTGCGCACTCGGAAAATGCCGAAGCGGCAGCTCATCCATAGAAAGCCCTGATTGTCCTCTTCGATATTGAAGACGCTGTTACTGAAGAGCCCTTCGTTCGTCGTAATGAGCGTGAGCTTACCGTTTTCGAGCCTGTTCAGTCCCTTGTCCCACGTGCCGATCCAAAGCACACCGGCAGCGTCTTCGTACATCGAGGAAACCTCCGATGATGACCAGCCGTTGGCTTCGGTCCACGATGAGAACTTGCCGTTTACAAACCAGGCCAAGCCCTGCTCGGTACCAATCCAGAGCTTGCCGGCGCGATCTTCAAGCAGGACCTTGACGTTGTCGCCGCCAAGGCCGTCGGCTCTGGAGTAGTGTACGAGCCGTCCGTTGCGGAGACAAAATAGCCCGTTGTCGCTGCCGAACCACAAACTGCCCGTGCGATCGCGGCGAATGACATTAACCGGACCGCGGACTTTTCCCGCAGCTCCGGTCACCTTCCGCAGGCGTCCGCCCACTATGCGGGAAACACCCTTGTATCGCCCCACCCAAATAGTGCCGTCCGGATCTTCCCAAAGCGATATGACCAAATCGTTCGGCGCCGGTTCAGCGAGCGCATAGAACTTGGCGAACCGGCCTTTGCGAAACAGGCCGATTCCATCGCTTGCTCCGGACCAAATGTTTCCCGCGGAATCCCTTAGGACGCTGTGAATGTAATTGGTTTCCGGCCGGCCGGCATAACCATGAACGGTTATGAGTTGCCGCCGAAGATGGTACAAGCCTTCATCGTCTGTTCCAATCCAGAAGCTGCCCTCGCGGTCCTTTAGGACCCGAAAGCTAGAAGGCGTGGCCAGACCCGATAGAGGAAAAAGATGGCCATCTTTCCACAGAGCCGCATGACGTTCATGGTCTGACAACCACAGGAATCCTTGATCGTCCTGGTAGCAGACGAAAGCATTGCGCGGAAGCCCACGGAAAGTTGTCAATTGGCCATCGGCAATGCGGTAAGCTTCCCCGGGCCTGCCCGAAGCGCTGCACCAGAGTCGCCGCTGGGAGTCTTCGGTCCAACATCCGAAGCGTGCTGGATCCCGCACAGTCGGCGGCAGCGGCAGACGGGACCATTGGCCATGAGCAAAACGATACAGTCGCGTGTGATCGCGGCGCCAGAAGCCAACGAAATTCGGATTCACAATAATCTGGTTCGGATACGTCTGGAATGAAAACGGTGTTCCAGGGCCGGAGGGTACAGGATGCAACCGGCCTGCTTTCCATTTCGTGAGCCCCGAATTCGTGAAGATCCAGATAGCGTCTTCCGCGTCTTCATCGATCCTCACAACTGTGTTGCTCGGAAGACCATCGCTGGTCGTATAAGCGGTGAATACTCCATTGAAGTAGCGAAGAGCGCCGCCGGCCCAGGTGCCGGCCCAAAGCGCTCCATCGCGAGCTTCGAGTAGGGCGGGTGAAAATCCGTTGACCTTTAATGACGGAGTGTTGGTCGAATTGAAGACGCGAAAATGCACGCCGTCGAAGCGCACCAGGCCATCGCCGGTTGCAAACCACATATACCCATCACGGGTTTGACAAATCGCCCAGATGGATTTTTGCGGAAGGCCATTGTCGGTCGTGTAGGACTCAAAACGATACTGGGCATGGACTAGCAAAGCGCATAGGAAGATCGTCGAACAACAGAAACAGTTTGCCAGGGCTGGAGAAAAGGCGATAGCGAGTACACAAAGCCCGAACGGAACCAGAACGAACCATTGCCGGCGTCCCGAATCACTACTTGGAGAAATCAACTCATTCTACAGAGAAAATGAGGGAAAAATGGCGTGCCATCATGAGCACTTACGGCATGCGTATCCATGTGGTGGATTCCCATACGGGGGCGAGCCGACGCGCCTGGTCCTCAGCGGAGGCCCCGATCTGGGCACAGGCCCACGTTCGTACCTCTTCCATCACCGCATCCGTCGCCGTCACGTGATTCCGTCCGACCGCGGGTGTCTCGCGCTGCTGTGGGACGACGACCGGAAACCGCGGGTGGTCGAGATGCTAGCGCCTGCTAGCTCCAGAGCGGAAAAGTCCTGTGTGTCATCAAAAGTCGCATTGCGCGAATTTCACGCTGCTTCCGTCCAGCGGTAACGATGGTGAAGACCGCCCAACCGGGAAGCGGACACGATTCGGGTTTGAAACGGAGAACGACTTTCGACGGTTCGTTCGCCGGGAGTGTTCTTGTTCAGGCCAATGTGTGTTCGGTCTTGACGGGTAGTAAGCAAGGTAGTCGCGGCTAAGCCAGCGAACATGATACTCGTTCAGCGGAATGACGTGGTCGAGCAGTTCGCGACGCGCACTGCCTACCCAACGCTCCGCCACCCCGTTTTGCCAGGGACTGCGAATGCTCGTGCGCATTGGCTTGAGAGCACTGGAGTGTAAGAACTGCAGGACCTCATCCCCGAATTTGGAATCATGGTCGAACAAAAACGTATCGGTAAGGCCCAGGCAGTGGGAATGCTTCGCGAAGTTGCTGTACGATTCAATCGCTTGTTGGATGGAACGTAACGTTGAAATGCAGGATGCGCCGGCGGGCATGTTCGATAACGAAGAAGCAGTACAAGGTACGGAAATAAAGGTTGAGAACGGTGAAGAAGTCGAACGCGGCAATAGCTTCGCGATGATTATTCAGAAAAGCCAGCCACTGACGGGCCTTGCTCTCCTCTGGAATGCGCTTCAGCGGTTGCAGATAGCGCGACACGGTCGGCTCGGAGATGTCGAAACCGAGCAGTAGCAGCTCTCCATGGATGCGAGGTGCGCCCCAAGTTGGATTTTCCCTTTTCATGCGACGGATTAAGTGTCGGGCTTCTTCCGGCATCTTCGGCCTCCGATTCACTGCGCGCGTGAGCGCCATCTCCAGAACAAGCGGTATCCGGCCCGATGCCAAGCGACGACTATCTGGCTTAACCAGGACAAGAGCCTTAGACCAGTTTTTCCAAAATTGCCGAAGTAGGACCCAGAACAGACGATCGGATCGAGGCAGTTTGGGACGCGACTGCTTGCGCTTGTAAACCGCCAACTGTTGCCGAAGCGCGACTGCTTCCAGCGCTAGGTGGTGACGCGAGATCGCGAATGCGGAGACATAAGCCAAGATCGCTGACAGGAACATCCTCATCCCTGTGATCCTACTTGCCGACCACTCTTCAACGCCCACCCTAAGCTGTTGGTTCTAATCGCTCACCTCATTTTGATGACCAACAGGATGTCCAGTTCTGCTGAAGCAAGAACCTAGGCCTTGAGGCCACAACGATGTTACATACACTTGAACGCAACCTTGAGCTCACCAACAGGAACTTGAACACGCCAGTTGTCCGCAGATCCGCCCAGACGCCTACGTTGATACCAGAACGTGCTCGTGGCAAGGGCCCGCAACGCCGCAGAAAACGCGCCCTTGCCCCCTCCGCGCGGTTCTGATTTTGGGCGACCGTGTTGGGCGGCGCCGACGGGAACAACTGGCGTGAGCGATCAGCATGCCTCCTAAAAGAGGCAGGGAGATCTCCGTCTCCCCTTAACTTAGACCTATCATGGATGTCCTTGATCAACCGATGACGCGATCCTCCAGAAAGTAGCCTCAATGAAAGCTCATTGGTCTGACGGACGGAACTTGGTACACCCAATTCGGATACACTACTGGCTCAGTGTAATGCCCGATATACAGCCAATGGAGCGGTTTGTCCGTGAGATTGACAACTGAATGCCAAGTTTTACCGTCAGGCGGAGCCAGGAACGCGTCATTCGGATTTTGCAGCCGGACTTCGCTTCCGAGAAACACGTATGACGAGTCCGGGGGTAACTTCAGCCAGACTTCCTCCCAATGTGGTGAGTGCGAATGCGGGAATGAGTTAGTCATGGGCTCCATTGTCACGAAGAGAACATCTTCATTCGGATGTAGACCGTCCGGAGGACCAAATAGGCACTGTACGTCGTAGTTCCATACGGACGCGGCTTCAGCAAACGGCAAGGTACGGCGGTCTCGTACGAGTATGTTGTTGCGTAACTTTACTGAATGATCGTATACAGCGGTTACCAACACCATCTCCATGCGGCCTTCGCCGGTATTGTAAAGTTCGTGTTCGATATTTGGCGGGATGAGAACGGCTATGCCCTCGCGTAACGGCCATTGAAGGCTTTCAGACCGAAGCTCTCCCGTGCCCTGCTCGATGTAGAGAATTTCCTGCTCAGGATGCCGGGTCAGCGAGGTGCGCATGCCTGCATCAAGCGAGGCCAAGCTGATTTTCTTATGGAACTCGAGAACAGAGCCGGGCGGCCCCGGGCGCTCTGGATCGCCGGTCCTGAGGATGACGCGTTCTATCAGCGCTCCGTGCGTTACTGTGGTCTCGGAGTGATCCCAATATCCGATGAACTGATCAACGTTAACTCCGCTGATGCGATTGGCGGGATATTCCTTGTACTCTTGAGCGATTGCGGAGGCGATGAAGACAAAAGCGAGATGAAACGCAATTGTTGACTTATGAATGGGGGGAGTCCACATATGACAGGGCGTCCAGCACCTATACTGTCGCTTCCGAAACCCGATCATGAGGTTTGACAAGCAGGAAATAATCGTGATCCGTCATGCCGAGATCTGCCTCGATCTGACCGTTTTGAACCGGAATGGCAGACAGGAGCGTTTTTGTATTCAAGTCATAGATGTTAACTGTCAGTTCCGTTTGAGGGAAGTTCTGAAGCCGCAAGCGTAAATTCACACGCTGAGGGGCGCGATGATAGGTTCCGCAGAGCCACATATAATCACGCTCGTGATTCGTCGTATTGTAGACATACGCGAGCATCGTGCGGCCGTCATGCGACCAGAGATGATTTGTCGCATATCCTGGGCCGGCTTGAACCGGGATCTTCGCTTTAAGCGATTCGGGTAAACGGCCGCCATCGGATTCGAAGCGAGGCAGCTGAAAGGGCTGGCGACCATCGATTGTGAAAGTGGCATTAGAGTGGGAGGGGCCATCGGCAGGAACGAATCGATACACCAAGCCCATGCGAGCGAACATCCTCTCATATGCACAAAGGATCTGCCATCCCTCGCTACCGGTTTTGGCGGAGTTGTCATCAACAAGCACGACAAGAGGTGTTTCCGCAAACGGCTGGTCCCACCTCACCTGATTACGAATCTGCCTGATCATGAAATGTTCGTCCTCCGAAAACATCTCATCCCAACTGTTTGCGACGGGCAGCCGATGTACCAGTGCGAGGTAGAGAGTATCCCTCAGACGCAAACGATAACGTTCGGTACCGGTCCAATTGCGCGGCGAACCGTTTTTGTCTTTCAGCACTTCAAAATGAAATTTCGTGTAGGCGGGCATGGGCGGCCAACTGCCTTCGGCGAGATACATGCCGGCCATTTGCAGGAACTTAAAATACACTCCAATGTCGTATTCCCCCGGACCCTGGTCGCCGGCAAAGTAGGTGCGCCCTCCGAACAGATCCTGCTTGAAGCCTTCCGAGTGCTTCTGGGGAAGTTTACTAAGCTCCAACACAGTTTCCGCAAAAAAGAGGTGATTTTTGTCAATTCTCCTGATTACGCCTGAAACATCGTTCGTGCGCATAGGACCGTTGAAGTGATCTCCCTCGCCGGAAGCTGTCATGGCAAAAAGAGCCGTTTCATCGCTGAAAAGCGTGGCGAAGTCGTCCAGGTATTGATGGAAGAGTAGATCAAAATGGCTCCCGGGATTTGCGAACTGTTGCGTTTGAAAGCCCTCTTCCAGATAACGGCTATACGGAATTGTTCCGCCATAGTTGAGTTTCGGGCCTGGACTTGCGTAAGGACCGGATGACAATGCCTGAATATGCGCCAACCCGTAGCGTGACGCGATCTGAAGATAACGCGCGAGTTGTTCGGCGCCGTGCGGCGCGATACGGCCACCCGCATCAAGTCTCTCCCAAGCACCCCAGTGTTGATGCAATGTCAGCAGATCCCACCCTTGCGAGGACAGAAGCCGGAAACGCTCATCCAGTTCTTCGCGCTTAAGAGATTCCCAGAAATGCATGTGTTCTGAGCCCGGATCTGCTGCGTTCCACTGGTTCCATTCCGATTGCCCTTGCACCATTCGTTCATTCGGTGTACCGGCGTCGCGGAAGTAGAAGGTGCCCTGATATGAGCCCGTGAATGGCCCTTCTGCTCTACCGTGCCGTTCTACCGACCCGAGTCCGCGGTTAAAGGTGAAGAATTGGCCGTCAGTGATGCGAACGTGGATGGTTGCCGCGGCTTGCACGGAGCCCGTAGAAGCGAGTTGGACGATATGTTCACCGGCTGGCACATCCCGCAGCTGCCCCGTCCATAAACCGTGCGAATGGCTCAAGCGCACAGGCACTCCGTTCAGGGTGGCTTCGAGCTGCGCTTGTTCGGACGGAACGGGGCGACCGCCTACATCGGTGATGACAGCCAGCAGGGGAACACCCTCTGTTTTTGCACGCTCGGCTGTCCGTATGACGGGGAGGCATCCGGTGACCGCGGGAGCCGGCACCATCCGGATCCGGAACCGGAGCGATGATTTGTGCGCGGGATCTTCGTGCCAGGTCCCAATCGCAAAATGCATTTCGGGAAAGTTCCAGTCGAATTCGCGCCTGAGGAGTTCGGATGCGAGATCAATGCGGGCCTTGCCGGGACCGTTTTGCCAAGGTGTCGCGACCAGCGGCGGACCGCATCGGCCTTTGAGTGCCGCGCAGAGTTGCCAATCGGCATTTGCGTCCGAAACCTCAATTTCGAGGACCGGGTGCTGGTTCAGAGAGAATTGAAACGCAGGAAGCACGATGCAATCTCTGCGCCGAGGTGAATTCTTTACCCACCGCATGAACTCGCCATCGTTGCTGGTAGCGTTGTCGCGGCCCGTGTGCCAAGCGGAGACTTGGCGTTCTCCGCTCAGGGGCAAGATCCCCATGTTCTCGTAACAAAGAATCGCGCCGTCCTCACGAGCCCATTGCATGGCGCGATTGAATACCCATGTCTTCATCAGGAAGGTGCAGTACTCCGGCGCACTCGCTACCGGCTCGGGGTATTCCATGTCGTGATAGAGAATGTCTTCGCAATTGCTCCAGACAAACGCCGGACGCGTGTCGGTCTCGTTGTAAAACGTCTCGAGCCGCTCCAGATAATCGTCCTGCGCCATCCACTCGTGCTCAGTGGCAGATAAAATCGGCGACATGGCGGATGCCGCCAGCGCACGCAATACGAACCGCCGGCTCCAACGATCCTGGTTCATTTTCTTGTCCTCCTTAACCGTTCCATGCAGATGCTGCTACCTTCCGGCGGCAAGGAGTCCGCCGTCGACAGTCAGATATGTTCCGGAGACAAACGCGGCCGCATCTGACGCGAGAAACAGCGCGCATCGGGCAACGTCGGCCGGCGTTCCCAGCCTGCGTAGCGGATGTTGACCGGTGATGTCTGCGCGAGAGGCCGCCGGATCCGGCTCACGCTCGAAATACTGCTGCAGTAGGGGCGTATCTATATAGCCCGGGCAGATTGCATTCACCCTGATGCCGGCCGGACCCAGCTCAACGGCCAGTGCTCGCGTGAACGCCAGAAGGGCGGCCTTCGAAGCATCGTATGCAGCGAGTCCCGAATAAGACACAAACGCATCTATAGAGGAAATGTTGAGAATCGCGCCGCCGCGTCTCAACCTGGCGGCTGCGTGTTTTGTCATCAGGAACCCGCCTTTGAGATTCACATCGAAAAGCCGATCCCACTCTTCGCTGCTCATGCTCGCCACCTGCGAAGCGATCTCCACTCCGGCGTTGTTGACGAGAATGTCAATCGCTCCATGTTCGTTAACGATCCCGTCAATTGCGCGCCTTACGTCGCCCTCGCATGCGACGTCTCCGCGAAAAAACCTGCCGTACGGCGCGCCCTCATACGGCTCCTGCAGATCGAAAATCGCGACCTGCGCGCCGGCGTCAGTGAATTCCTTCGCGATCGCAGCTCCGATTCCGGATGCGCCCCCAGTTACGATTGCGGTTTTATTCGCTAACAAGTTCACACTCCCGAGTCAACCAGCAGGAAGTAATCGTGAGTTGTCGTTCCAAGATCGACATTCGTGAACCCGTCCCTGAACCTGCTATGGACACACTGTTCTTTCGAAATGAGATCGAATAATCGAATGCCAGTGTTTTCAAGAGAGAGCGGCGACCGCAAAGAAGCGAGTCTTCACGCATAGCTCAGGGAAGGAGACTGGGAAACCGTGTACTTTCGAACTGCTTCGTGATTGAGGGTGACTCCCAAGCCGGGGTGAGTGGGCAACTCGATTATTCCGTTAACCGGTTCGAGCTCGTTTTCAACCAAACACTGCCGGAGCACGGAATTTGAAACGGGCGCAGGAAGAAATTCGATCATCGGACAGCCCGGCGAAGCGACAGCGACATGAACCGTCGCGGCGATACCGATAGCGCTCTTCCAACAGTGCGGAATCACCGGCTTCCCGCGATCTCTTGCGAGCTGGGCAACGCGCATCGCTTCCGTAATTCCGCCGACGCGGCCAATATCGGGCTGGACAATATCAACAGCGTCGTGTTCCAACCACTGCTCGAATTCGAACCGGGTGGTCAGTAATTCGCCAGCGGCGATTGGCACGTCTGCAGCAGCACACAGCCGCGAATACCCTTTCAGGTCATCCGGCGGCAGCGGGGTTTCGATGAAATAAGGCTGGTACCTTTCAATGCGCCGTATGACGCTGAGCGCGTGTTTCCAATCGCTCCAGCAATAACCAACGTCAAGGAGTAGATCCGTGGCCGGTCCGATTGCGCTACGACACTCCGCCACGAGCCCGACAATTGCATCGTCAGTTTCATTCAGACCGGGTTGAGCGTGCGGACCGCGAATGAGAATCTCAACCTTAATCGCCCGGAAGCCGGCCTGACATGCCCACTTCGCTTTTTCGATCAGGTTGTCACGATAGTTTGCGAGTGTCTGCCCGTAAGGCAGCAAGCTGGCATAGGGCACGACCGTTTTGTGAACGGCGCCTCCCAGCAATTGCCAGATCGGTTTGCTCGATGCCTTCCCGTAGATATCCCATAGCGCCATGTCGATTGCGCCGATGGCGCCTATACCCGCTCCGCGGCGCGCGGTCAGAATCGATTGCTGATACAGCCTGTCCCAAATTGCCTGCGGGTGAGCCGGATTTTGCCCGATGAGAAGTTCCGCCAAGCTGCGGTCCGCATGATGATAGCCAGACGCTTCCACAAGCGCCTTAACCACCCACGGATTGCATTCGACTTCACCGATCCCCGTTATGCCTTCATCGGTATACACGCGCACGAGTGCGTTGTCGTGAGCCGTGTTTAGCGGATCAGCGTCCGCCGGCGGGCATGAAAGGATGACACAGTCTGCTCCAGTGACTTGCATGATTGTATTTGCGTCGCCTTAACTCTGGCGCGAAACGACCAGCTCCCAATGGGACGAGCCATCGACAACGACTCGTGGTGAGCGGCCGGCCAGCTCATCGGTTTCGCCCGTTCTCTGTTCCCATGGACTGGACATACCAACTGTTGCCTTTCTGTTTTGGATTCGCAAGAATGGCGTGCCCGCGCCATAGATTTCTCTGGCACGGTCCAGCCATTAACGTCTTCGATTTTCGGATTGAAGCTGAGGTAGAGCTCTTCTATGGCCCACCTCGTAGCTGCCAAGAGATTCAACAACATCACATACCGGTTCAGATAAGTGTTCCAGGGACCGAGGGGCACCGGAATGTCTGCCCTCCTTGAGGGGCCTGGCCGACTTCCAACGGATTGTCAAAGGGGAGCACGTCGTTTGCATTCAGCACAATGCCGGTCTGTTCGTACTGTCTGAATACGCTCCTGGTTATCGGTCTTGGCCTCTTGGCGCACTTCCCGTCGCGGTGACGTTGGCTGATGCGTTTGGCACGACTCCCCCCGCTTGGGATCCTTTACGGCACCGGAGATGGATCTACCGTACCAGAGATGGATCCCGTAATGCTGGCGGGCGAAGATGAAGCGAATAGAATCACTAATGGCACGGAGACGGCACTTATAAAGGGTTTATAACCAGATCCATTCGTCACGGAAATGCTCCTTGTATACGGCAGAATCAAAGCGCGAGCTTGTAAGAAATTTAAATCAAGCCGGTCTGATTGTCAAGATAAAATATCTAGAATATACTTGCTTGCAGATCACGTCGGGAGCCAAACGTCGTGTCGGGACGCTCCTCGGCCGCACGTGGACCTTGGAAATCTGAAGAGACCGTGATGGGGACTGACATCGGGTAACCCTTTCGCTGAAGCCCCGCGTCTTCGCGTATTTTTCCCGAGCATGCTACCCACTTGCGCCGGCCATGGTGTGGTGCAGGCGCTGGCGGGTAGACGCTTGAGTGGAAAAAAACTGGATTGATCAGGTTGTCAACAGATGTTCTGCGGTTGATCTTGCGCGCTTGCGGTTGCCGGCGCCCTGTTCTGACGGGCAAGCCGGCGTGACTCGTACTCGGAAGTCAGGAAAGTACCGATAATGACTAACGCACCTCCCGCAATCTGGATTCCATGTAGTTTCTCGTGCAAGGTGATTGCAGAGAGGATCACACCGAAGAACGACAGAAGATAAATGGATGCCGAAACCTGCCCGACGGCCAGACGCTTCAAGACCCACATCCAAAGGATCATGGCCAGGCCCCAGGAGAGACCACCTAGAACAAGCAGAGAAAGCCAGGCCGCAAGCGGGTATCCGCGGAACTCATAAAAGGGCCTTGTGTCGAAAACGACGGAAAACACGGCGCAACAAACGATACCGATGATGTAGCCGTAAACCAGTACTTCCAACTCCGTGAACCGTGTCAGCAAGTCTTTGCTGAAAACGTTATAGAAGGCGCTCCCCATTCCGGCGACAAAGATTACGCAGTTGCCGAGGAGGAGGGTCATGCGAAATGAACCAGAGGCGATATCAGTCCGAGAGATGAGGATTACGCCCGCCAAAGCGAGAGCGAGGCTGGCCATGCGAATCCAAGTCAGGCGCTCACCGAGCAGGAAGAACGCCATCAACACCATCAAGATGGGGATCGTAAGCGAGAGAATGGCGGCATTCGAAGCTGTAGAGTGCGAAATACCCCATGCCATGAAAATCGATGGGGGTAACAGGCCGAGCACTGCCAGCAGCGCGAAGTCAAACACGGCTTTTCGTGATAGGGTCCGAGGCTGAAATGATCTGGACCGCTCACGTAAGAGAAAGGGAGCGAGCAGCAGGGCCGCGATGAGAAAAGTCCAAAAACTCAGCGCCGCGACATCAATGTGATCTGACGCAATCTTGTAGGCCGGATACTGCGCCGCCCACATCAGGTTCACCAGGCACAGAGTCCCAATGTTGAGGAAATGCATTCGGCTTGAGCAAGGATATCAAACTTCCGCTTCGCATCTGGAACGAATAATATATTATCGATATGTATACATTTACTCAAATAAACACAACCTATAGGGTCATGGAAGAATTTCCGCGGAGCCTGCGGGACTTCGACGAGCAGTTTGCAAGCGAACCGTGCCGCGACTACTTGTTCCGGCTGCGTTGGCCAGAAGGTTTTCGATGTGCGCGGTGTTCGGGCAGTCGTATTGGCCGTCGAGCATTGTGTTCTGGAGTGCAGTGAATGTGGCCAACCAGTCCTCGGTGACAGCGGGGACGATTTTCCAGGAGACTCGTAAGCCGCTGACCGACTGGTTTCGCGCGATGTACTGGGTCACGACACAGAAGAATGGGGGCCAGTGCTCTAGGTTTGCAACGGGTGCATGGTCTGTTTAACGTCGGTGGAAAGGAACGTTCCGTTCAAAGTCAGGTCGTTCCTATTGCCCGCTTGTTCATAAGACATGTTTCTGAATTGGTCGAGGACGTGATATCAGTGCGTGCGGTCGGAGCGAGGACGGCCACCACACCAACCAGTGAGCATGTGATTGTGAATGAGTTGCGGAATCGGGCCGTTCGCCGCGGTTCTTCGATGAGTTGAGCGAGCTCGGATATCGAGGTTTCTCCGGGATTTATACTAATGGGGCTTCAGTCTGACATTGCCGGCACGTACGTTTCAATAAGTTAGATTCTTCTAGCACAGACTTTTGACGGAGGCCGACGCAGCGATTTTCTCGATATGAAGACATCAACCGGAAGAACTGTCGTAGTCACCGGAGGCGCCTACGGCATCGGGCGCGCAATTGCACGGCGCTTCGCAGCGGGCGGCGATGCTGTGATCATAGCGGATCTGGATCGCAAGCGTGGCCCCGCGCTTGAGAAGGAGTTGCTCGGCAATGGCTCGTCCGCCGCATTCTACGACGTCGATCTCAGGGATCCAGCTAGCGTCGAAGATCTAATTAGCTTCGCCGTCCGGCGCTGGGGTTCCATTGACGTCCTCTGTAACAATGCGGGCGTTGAAATCAATCGCCGCGCCGATGAGTTTACCCAAGGCGACTGGAACGCGATGGTGGATGTCAATCTTCGGGCGGCATTCCTCGCATCCAAACTCGCTTTCCCCTATCTGAAGGAGCGTGGCGGTTCAATTGTAAATATCGCGTCGGTACAGGGCTTGGCTTGTGAGACTCACACAGCGATTTACACCGCAAGCAAAGCCGGTCTGCTTGGGCTTACCCGTGGCATGGCCGTGGATTTCGCTCGTGACGGAGTTCGCGTAAATGCGATCTGCCCTGGCGCGATACACACCGGGATGATGGAAAAATATTTGCAAACACAAGCTGATGGGGAAGGCGTGTTGAAGGCGCTCGGCGCGAAGATCCCGATCGGGAGAATTGGCAAATCCGAAGAGGTGGCCGCGGTCGCCTATTTCCTCGCTTCCGCCGAGGCTTCTTATGTCACCGGGGCCCATTTTGTCGTGGATGGCGGCCTGCTTGCGCACCTTGCCACCTGATTGGCATCAGCACCGTCTCGCGCCGCCCCCATTATCGATCATTCGTCTGGAAGGTGTCCCGACGTCACTGAAGCTAATCTCTCGAACTAGGTAGCAGCGCCGGGGAAACAAGCTCCCTTCGCGGTGGAACCGGTTGCTTTTTCTTCCTGAATATATTTGAGATGTATCAATATGTTTCAGAAACGCGTTTGGAGAGCAATTCAACACCAAGTAGAAGATGCAGATCTTTATAAATAACGCTAAGGAAACAGAATATACTTTGGATATGTTTTATATTGCACGAGCCCGCCTTCTGTGATAACATCTGGTTGCCTTATCGGTACCGTAAGGCGGGGAGGGAGTTATGAAAACGCGGATCGTGTTTTTTTTTGCTCTTGTAGTGTGCATGCCCCTGCGCATTGCGTTTAGTCAGACAGCCACAGGTCAAATCACGGGAACAGTCACCGACCCCACCGGAGGTGTAGTCCCGGATGCCAAGGTCGTGGTGGCCAGCCTGGATTCGGGATTTACTCGAGAAGCCTTCTCGAGCCGGGATGGGTACTATGTCGTCCCCGGGTTACCACCGGGCAATTATCAGGTCACCGTCGAGGCGAAAGGTTTCAACATAGCCAAAACGTCGGCCATGAGGCTGCACGTAGAGCAGGCCATCCGGTTAGACTTTGCCTTGGAGGTAGGCGTCGTGGCCCAAGCGATAACAGTCCAGGCGACGGCACCGCTGGTTCAAAGCACGGAGGGCTCTCTGGGCCAGGTTATCGGTAACAGGCAGGTTCTGGACCTACCCCTGAACGGTAGGCAGTACAACCAACTGGTTCTCCTCTCCAATGGTGCCTCCGAGGCCGACCCGGGGACGAGGGCAGGCGTCTCGGGTTTCAGCTCGAACGGCCAGAGGCCCTATCAAAACAACTTCATGCTAGACGGACTCGACAATAATTCAAACGCCCTTGATTATCAGGGGGCCTCAGTCGATGTCATCAGGCCAAACATTGACGCTCTCCAGGAGTTCAAGGTCCAGACTAACGCTTACTCGGCCGAATTTGGGCGTGGCGCCGGGGCCGTTGTCAATGTGGCGTTGAAGTCCGGGAGCAACGAATTTCACGGCACGGCGTTCGAGTTCCTCCGCAACGACAAGATACAGGCGAACGACTTCTTTAACAATAGCTCTGGGATTCCTCGTCCCGCCTTTCATCAAAACCAGTTCGGGGGGACGTTTGGCGGGCCCATCAAGCGGGACAAGGTTTTCTTTTTCCTCGACTACCAGGGCACGCTGGTTCGGCGGCCTCAAACTCAAGCTGCTATCGTGCCAACAGCGGCCGAGCGCTCCGGCGATTTCTCACAATACAGTGTCGGGGGAGCCCCTGTACAGATCTTTGATCCCGCGACCTATGATCCGGCCACAAATACACGGACCGCTTTCCCCGGGAATATTATTCCCCCGGATCGGATCGATCCTGTCGCGGCCAAACTGGTTCAGACATACCCTGCTCCTAACGTGCCCGGACAGGTGCCTAATTACTTTGCCGCCAGTCCGAGGACAACGGACACCCACCAATTTGACATTCGGCAGGATGTGCAGCTCGGTGCATCAACGCGGCTTTTCGCACGTTATAGCTACCAAACGCTTACAGACGATATCCCTCCTGTCTTGCCTCCACCCGCAGTCGGTGCAATATTTGGCCAGGGACCGTTTACCTTTGATACTCAGGCGGTAGCCGCGGGGCTCGACCACACCTTCTCACCCACGCTGCTCAATCAGCTCCGCATAGGATATACGCGCCTGAACACCAATAGGAACACTGTCAACACTCATCCCTTAAACCAAGAGTTTGGAATTAACGGCACGGTCCCAGTGCAGGGGCTCGCGGAGCTGGACATTTCGGATTTTCAATCTCTCGGCGATCCGCAATTCCAGCCTAACCAAAAGGTGGCTAACACCTACGAGGTTCGCAACGACATCAGTTGGGTGCGCGGGAAGCATACCATTTCGATAGGTGGCCAAATTATGCAGGTACAAAGCTCAATCTTTGTGGCGCGGAACACGAGGGGCGAGTTCTCGTTCGCGGACAGCTTTACTCGGCAGACGAGCACATTGGAGGGCGGATCGGGCTTAGCTGATCTCCTTCTCGGGATTCCTACCAACTCGGGCGTCAGCACTCCGTCCCAGGCTTACTACATTAGAAGCCCATTTGCAGCCTACATCCAGGACAGTTGGCGAATGACCAGGCGCCTTACAATCACCGCGGGGGTTCGCTACGACCTCCAGCCCTGGTACCACGAACGATATGGGAACATCGCCAACCTAGTCCTCGATGGTTATATGCCTAATCCCCCCCTCGTCACGCCCCGAAGTGCGGGTGTCCCAAATGGATCCTTGGTCGATACGAACAGCCTTAACTTCGCCCCCCGTTTAGGGTTTGCCTATGAGTTGAGTTCAAAGACGGTGCTGCGGGCTGGCTATGGGCTGTTCTTCGGCGGGGAAGAACAAATCGGCGGCGGCTTAATGCTCCATAGCAATCCCCCTTTCCTGCTGAGCTCGAACTTTTCCACTGATAGCGTTCACCCCGATATCTTGCTGGGTGTTGGCTTTCCTCCCGGCGCGGTGACGACGAACCCCGTGCGGCCGAGCTTCGTGAATTTCCCTGAGGCATTTCCAACTCCATACTCACAGCAATGGAACTTTACATTCGAACAGGAAATTTCTCCGAATCTGGTCGTGTCCGCATCCTATGTCGGTTCTACATCTACGCATCTAAGCTCTGCTTTTTCGGCAAACTCCCCACCTCCGGGCCCAGGCAACATCAACTCACGCCGGCCTATCAAAGAAGTTGATATCCCCACGGTCGGCACGATTCCGATTGGGGACATCACACGCGTGGAGCCCCGTGGACTTGCTAACTATCACTCTTTGCAACTAAGGGCAGAGAAGCGCATGTCTAGCGGGCTTACCTTCCTGACAGCGTATACTCTCTCCAAAGCAATCGATGACAGCTATGGCGGGCTAGACGATACCACCAGCCCCCCAAACAACAATGCCGACTTGGCCGCTGAGCGAAGCCGAGCGTCGTTCGACGTGCGTCATCGCCTGGTTTTCAGTTACATTTATGAACTGCCTTTCGGAAAGGGACGGCATTTCCTATCGGCTGCGTCTCCCCTCGTGGACGGCCTGGTAGGTGGATGGCAAGTCGAGGGACTTAGCACTATTCGATCGGGAATGCCATTCTCAGTTACAGCAACCGGCAACCTGAGTAACACCGAAAGCGCGAGCAGACCCAATCTTGTTGGGAACCCTCGCTTGTCGTCAGGTCAGCAAAGCATCGACCACTTTTTCAACACGGACGCATTCCAGTTCCAGGCGCCCTACACGTTCGGAAATGCAGGACGGAACATTTTGACTGGTCCCGACTTCGTGGAATTCGACTTTTCAGTTATAAAGCTGGTCCACATTCGAGAGAGGTTGTCTTTGCAGTTCCGCGCTGAGGCTTTCAATGTGTTCAATCATCCTATCTTTGGGTTCCCCGGCTCCACGCTAGGAGTAGGTGGTTTTGGGGTAATCAGCTCCACAGCTTTTCCGCCTCGCGAGCTCCAGTTCGGAATGAAGTTGGTCTTTTGATGGGACCCCCTAACAAGGCCTCGGGAGAAGGACGGAGTGGGATCCAGCGGCGACGATTCATTAAGAGCACGTTCGCCGCAGGGGTGGGAGCTAGTATGTCACCTGGCTCTCAAGAAAACACCGGCACGGGGACTGAAAAGCCAAACATCATCGTGTTCTTCACGGACGAGCAGCGCTGGGACACTGTTGGCGCATACGGATGTCCGCTGGACATCACTCCGAATGCCGACAGACTAGCGGCAGGGGGCACGCTCTTTCGATACGCCATGACCTCCGCACCATTGTGCGCGCCAGCTCGGAGTTCGATTCTTACGGGTAAATATCCAACCAAAACTGGCGTCGTCCGCAACGGGCTGACCCTGGCCGACGATGAGGTGACAATAGCGCACATGCTCAGACGCCGTGGGTATGAAGTGGGCTACGTTGGCAAATGGCACCTGGGAGGAACTGAAACCAAGCCAGTGCCTTTGGAACGCCGCGGCGGATTTGACCAGTGGTGGGAGGCTGCGGACCTACTCGAGTACACCTCGATGCCCTACGACGTTACTCTGTTCGACGCCGATAACCGGCCCATCAAGCTAAAAAATTACCGTGTTGATGCTTTGACGGACCGCGCCGTGGAGTTTCTCCGCCAGAAGAGGTCGAAGCCCTTTTTCTTATTCCTTTCATACCTTGAACCCCATCATCAAAATTCGCCCGATGGCTCCTTTCCGGATACGTTTATGGCCCCCAAAGGATACGCGGAGCGCTTTCGTAATAACTTTTATATCCCCCGAGATTTATGGCCTTATCCGGGTGACTGGAAGTCACAACTGCCTGACTATTACGGCATCGTAGCGCGGCTAGACGAGTGCCTAGGTCGAATCATGAAAGAATTGAAGGACCTTGGGGTTGAGAAAAACACGATACTCGTCTTCACTACGGACCACGGCTGTCACTTTCGCACTCGGAACGCGGAATACAAGAGAAGCTGCCATGAGTCTTCCATTCGGATCCCCTTCATCATCGGAGGGCCAGGATTTGAGGGAGGGTGCGTAGTGGAGAATTTGGTCAGTACGGTTGACCTTGTACCTACCCTGCTCGACTGTGCTGGAGTTCAACCGCCAGCCAGCGTCCAGGGTAAGAGTGTGCTCCCTTTGATCCAAGGCAAACGCGCTGGCTGGAGGAAACATCTGCTCACCCAAATCAGCGAGTCTGAGTTAGGGAGGGGCTTGCGAACAGGAAGGTGGAAATACTGCGTATATGATCCCACTGCCGACCCTAACACGGTTCATAGTACACGCTATAAGGAGCGGTATTTCTATGACCTTCATAGCGATCCACATGAACATGTAAACCTAGTCGGTCGAGACGACTTTCGCGAGGTTGCGGACGACCTGCGCAAGGCGCTGGCCGATCAAATGGTAGAAATAGGCGAACCGCTCCCCGCAATCGAACCGGCTCGCTTCTATGCGTAGTCTTCCAACGGAGGACGAAACGGAACCGCGGCAATGCAAACTCTGGAAGCAGAGAGGTTGTCCACTTACAAGAGCGGCACAGGTACTACAAACTCGGATGGTGCCGTCAAAGGCGACGTCCAGGAGTGTGCGGCGGTAAAGCCAGGCCCGGTCAGAGATGTTTAGCATGGCATTGCGGGCAGTGATCGAAACGGTATCGATCCATGTCGGCGGTCGCTTCGATGTACCGCTGCACGGACGCGCTGCATCTCAGAAGCTTGAATCGAGTAGTGCGCCAAAGTCCGTAATACGGAAAGATCTCGGGTCGGGTGTCCAGGCCTTCAAGTCGTTGCCGAAACCGTCGGCCCCGGTTCCAAGACGCCTTGATAAAAGCGCATAGCGCTCTTCATGAAGGGATACGCCTGCTGAGCGGAGGAACTGCTAATCGAGGCTGTAGCCCAGTGCCACCAGAGGTGCTGCACCAACCAGCCGGCGCCGCTTAACCAGCAATGAACGACCATCCAGTTCCCATGCCCACCCTGCGGCCGGTCCAGGATGTCGTGTGCCGTGGGGACCCATCAGGTTAGGGGCATGGACCATTCAACTGTGTACGTCCTGTGGGGTCGACGCGGCTGTGCGTGCGGGCGCAGCCGCCAAGAGACCTGCCAGCAGCAATGCGACTTTGCGGGCCGACGCGCGTCATTCTCAAGAAGCGTCAGTACGGGCGTTTGTTGGCAAAATAATATATTCTTGATGTGCTTATTATGCCCAAGGAATAGACAACATTTGGGTCCGGCGCTATGATCAGAGGCGCACATGAGCAAGAAAAAGCAGGTCTCGCGTTCCAACGAAACACTTTCGGAAAAGGCCTACCATGCCATTCGGAACGATATCCTGCGCGGTTACGTGGCAGAAGGCACATTCCTTTCGGAAGCGGATGTCTGTGAGCGGCACAGCGTCGGCCGCACGCCCTTTCGCGAAGCCTGCAACCGGCTCCATCACGAAGGCATTCTGGAAGTTGTTCCCCGGCGGGGCTACTTGGTTCGAGAGATGAGCTTCCGCGACGTCCGGGACATGTTCGAAGTGCGCGTTATCCTGGAGGGCGCAACCGCAGAACTGGCCGCGCAGCGCGCCACCGAGGCCCAGATTGACGAACTTGAGGCGCTGGCCCGTACGGAATTCACGGGTGCCACGGCGAACGAACAGTACGAGCGGATCTCTCAGGTTAACACCGAATTTCACCTCGTGCTGGCAAGAATGTCGCAGAATCGCGAGCTTTCGCGATTGGTGGGGCATGCTCTGGATAAAAGCGAGCGGCTCGCGTACATGGAACTTCGCAGCGGCCGCTGGCACAGCAAGGATATTCAGAGTATCCACCGGGCTATTGTGGATGCCGTCCGCCGGCATGATCCGGCAGCCTCGCGGGATGCCGTGGTTTATGACATCTGCCAGGGCCAAATTGATATCTTCGGGCCGGGCACTGCTGCAGAACATGCCGGCAAGGCCAAGGCATAGTAATATACGACGGATATTTTTGTAATTGACTTCAGCTCACTTCCGTGGCACAATCGCTTGTCACGCCATCGTCGGCGAGCCACGCAGATTGAGATGACACGACGTGAATTTCACCGCAGCCTGGCCGCGGGTGCGCTTGTCGGCATCGAAACGTCCTCGGCTGCCGCCGGCCCCAAGCTCTCCGGTGGCGCGGTTGGAGTAAGGCCGCAGTGCTTTACCGTCGGTGGTCAGCCGGTCTTTCTCGCCTCGGCTGAGATGCATTATGCCCGCATACCACATGAGTTGTGGCGCGACCGCATTCTCCGGGCGAAACGGGCCGGCATGAACTGCATCGCCACTTACGTTCACTGGAACTTTCACGAGCGCCAGGAAGGCGTATTTGATTTCCATGGCGACGCGGATATCGAACGTTATATCGACCTGTGCCAGGAGCTGGGGGTGTATTTCTTTGCACGAGTCGGGCCTTTTGTGTCGGGCGAATGGGAGGCGGGCGGGTATCCGGGCTGGCTCCTAGGCAAGCCAGGCACCGAGGTGAGGACTGCCAATAATGCCACGCGGTTATATGTTCGGCGCTGGTTCGAGCAACTCATTCCGCGCATCGCCCGGCGGCAAGTAACGCGCGGTGGACCAGTCATCCTGGTGCAACTCGAAAACGAATATCCCTATGTGAACCGCCCCGGAAGCTGCGGAATATCTCGACTGGCTGATTCAACTCGCGCGAGAGCTTGGGATCGAGGTGCCGGTGAGCGACTGCAACGGCCTCGATCTGAAAATACCGAAGTCGTTCAAAACACTTAACGGTCTCGACATAAGTAATATTCGTCGGCACCGGAAGGAATACCGCGGCGATCCTATTTTCCTCAGCGAGTTTTACCCAGGCTGGCTCGAATGCTGGGGCTGGCCAAATTTAGCGGGTTTTCCGCCTATGCTGGTGACGTACCAGCACGCGCTTTGGGTTCTGGCCGAGGGCGCGATGTTCAATTACTACGTCTTCCATGGCGGCACTCATTTCGAGCACTGGGCCGCTCGGACGGCCAAGTCGGACGACGCGTTCATCATGACGCGTTATTACAGTGAGGCGCCTCTGGCGGAGGGGGGTACGCTGAGCGAGCGCTATTTCGCGGCGAAGAGCGGTGGCGTGATCGCCTCGAATTTCCACAATTTCTTGGCCACGGCCGAACCTGTGGCTGCGCCTCTCATCGTCGCGGGGCCAGTGCGTGCTTGCGCCTGGCGCTCGGCGCAAGGCGTCTTGCAATTCATCCTTCCACAAAATGCCATCAGCGCTAGGGAATCTTATCGCAATGACGGTCTGCCGCCGTTTCTGAGCATGGTAGAGAATCGCCCGCTCGCCGAGCTTAACCAGCAGCCTGGCGCATTAACTCTTCCGTCGGGACGGGTGGTACCTCTGGCCGAGGGGTCCGCATTTCCGATCATGGCGCCTGTCGGTTATGCAGTAGATGCCGACTGCCGGATCGACTACTCGAATGCAACGGTTTTCGGCATAGTGGGTCCGACGCAGCGACGTACTCTTCTACTGCGCGGTGAGGCCGGGCGCTCTGGAATCATCTCGGTGAATAGGCGCGAGCTGGAGTTCGTTTTTCCGGCGAATGAGCAGTTAGAGATGAGCGCGGGTGCAATTCACATTCTGGCCCTGCCTCGCGAACTGGCGGACCGTACCTGGTTCGCCGATAATCGCGTGCTAATCGGGCCTGCATACGTGGGTGATCAACACAATGGGGCACACGAGTGCTACGTGGATGGGAGCACTTCGCGCGTTTCGGTGATAGCGCCGTCCGGCGAACGCACAACGCATGCCGTTGGCGCGAGCCCCATCCCGCTGGGCCTGTTGAAGCTTGCATCGTGGAGCGCGCAGCCGATACCGGAGCTTACCGGCGGAGGCGAGTGGCGAAATATCGCCGGTCCAAAACCTGCGGAAGAACTCAGTGTGCCGTACGGTTATACCTGGTACCGCGCTGCCGTGCGGTCGGAGACGACACGAAAAACGTTCATGTATGCGCCGAAGGCCGCGGACCGCATCCATGTCTTTCGAAGCGGCAAGCGCCTGGCCCTTTTTGGCGTCGGACCTGGGCGACGCGTGATCCCTTTGAGGTCGAACTCGACGGCGGCGAGAACGAGTTTATCTTCCTCTGCGATAACATGGGCCGCTCGGGAGAGGGCAAGAAGGCGTCCGACTTCAAGGGCATATTCGGCGATGTTTATGTCGATGTCGCGGAGCAGGCGATAGGGGGCGGCGAGCTACTGCCGCTCTTCGAGCCACCGGTCAAGCCTGGATGGGAGTTTTCGACTTATCAAGCGTTCCCGCCAACGCAGGGGTCGCGCTTCTTCCGGATGCGCTTTCACGTGCCGCGTATTGAGGCAGCGGGCGCAGTGCTATCCCTGCGCTGGGCCCCGCAATATGCCTGGATTCAGGCAAACGGAAAGTTGGTGGGCGAACATCTTGGCGACCTGTCGCTGATCGGAGGCTTCTGCGCGAGCACCTGGGTCCTCGAACCGTTCCTCAACAGCCATGAACTGGAGCTGGATATAGCGTTTTATGGCGAGCCCATGCGCGACCCTTTGTCGCAACTACGGCTCTTCACGTATTCGAAAAACAGTGTGCTCGGCCACTGGCGATTCAAAGGATGGGAGCTACATCAGATCACCGGAAACGTCACGGATAACGCTCCGGTGGTGTGGCAGTGCGAATTTCCGAGACCTTCCCTGCCCGGCCCACTGTTCTGGGTCTATGAGAGGCTGACGAAGGGTCACGCGTGGCTGAACGGCCATTCATTAGGCAATTATTGGGACATCGGCCCGCAGCGCAGTCTATACATGCCCGAGCCTTGGTTCAGCGAGCGCAACCAGCTCACGGTAGTGGAGGAAACCGGAAAGCCCCCTGATAGCACGTATATTGTCCGAGACCCGCGCTATCCGATCAAAAAAGTTCTGATCTAGAGGCATATGCCGAACCGTACCCGCCGGGCGTTCCTGACTAGGCATTGGGCGTGCCGGTCGTTCTGGGCGCCGAATCGCACAGTCGTCCAACAAGCGCGCAACCGGCTGACGTCGAGTAGATGCTGCGCTACTTCGTGCGCTCCGATCCGGAGATCCTTCACATCGATGACGACTTCCCCTATCACAACCACCGGCCGGCCGCTTGGGGCTGTTTCTGCCCGCTGCATTTGGCGGAGATAAGCCGGCGTCTTGGCCGCCCGATAGATCGCAGCGAACTATCTCAGACGCACGATCTCTGTTTCCGGCACATGCAGCATCATAACGAGCGTTTGCACACCGTAATATTTTAAGTTGCAGTTAACGTGTTCGCGTCGCGAATGCAAAGAAAGGCGATTCTGGCGTGTAGCATCCGTTCGGTCTCGCACACTCGCTGCGCCTTGAGACTCCGGAGCAACATGACAAGCTCTGGCCGCGGATTGCCCTCTCTCTACGACGTTCTCGTTCGGACGAACAATCTTTACCTAGCCGCATTAGATATCCCGGACGCATCTAAAGCCGATGTTTGTCGTCGCGCTATCAGGCGTGTTCGACGTCCGGGCGGCAACGCGATATCGATTGCAATAGGAGGCATGGCACAGATAAGAACCGCCCTTCATCACCTTTGAAGTGCTGCGCGGCGGACCGATAGGATTCAAACGAGTCGCTGTGACATGATACGCACTATCGAACCAGTCGTTGCACCATTCCCATGTATTACCTGTTATGTTATGCAGACCATATCCATTAGCAGGAAAGGCGCCAACGGGAGCTGGGCCTGTGTACCCATCTTCGCCTAAGTCCACCGAGGGAAACTCACCTTGCCACACGTTGCACAGGTGGCGATCCTCAGGAGTAAGTTCATCGCCCCAAGGATAAATTCTCTGCTCGAGACCGCCGCGAGCAGCGAACTCCCATTCAGCTTCAGTCGGAAGACGCTTGCCTGCCCATGTGCAATAGGCCTGGGCATCATTCCACGACATTTGCGTGACAGGATGATACGGGTGAGTGTCGATGCTGGAGTCCGGACCTTCCGGGTGCCTCCAATCAGCCCTGTTTACTCGGCACCACCAATTTGCGCCAGGAACAGTGGCAACGACGAGCTCATGATACCGTTCTGGCGGGATGTGCCCCTGGAACACAAATGACCAGCCGAGGTGCTCGGACTCGGTCCGGTATCCAGTGGCTGTCACAAACTCAGCGAACTGTTGATTTGTAACTGCAAACTTATCAATATAGAATCCGTCAAGCTGGATCTGTCGAACTGGCCCTTCGCCATCCTGCGGAAACGCTTCTTCTGCGTCTGTTCCCATCAGGAATGGACCACCATCGAGTTTCACCATATCGGCGACGGATCCGCTGGTAGCGCGAGTTCGCGTTGCCGCGAGATTTCGCGATTCTTTGAGCTGTGCAGCTCGCCTCCTGCCGGGTATGCAACAGGGATGCGGAACGCCGGCTGCCGCGAATATCTCGAACTCTCGCCTCATGTTCCTACGTGAGAACTGGCCGGACTGGACTTTCGAATCTCGGCCCGGGAGCGCAAATCAGTGATGTGAGATCGAATCGCTTCTCGCTTTTTCTTCTCCCATAGCAGCCTCTCAATCTCGAGGCGGACTTCGTTCAGCGAACGAACCCGCGCTCGCGTACGTTCGTACAGTTTGACAATGTGGAATCCGAAAGGCGATCGAAAAATGTCGCTTAGTTCGCCAGGAGCCATCGCGAACACAACAGCATCAAATTCGTCCACCATTTCACCGCGCGGAAAGAAGCCCAGATCGCCACCTCGGCCTGGGCAATCCGAAAACTCATCGGCGAGTTTCTCGAAATTCGCACCGTTCGCCAGCAGCTCTTTGACCGTCGTGATGCCAGCCAAAGCGTCAGGTTCAAGTCTCGTTTCATCGACGTTCTTCACGATATGGGCAGCATGCACCAGCTCGGGTACCCAAAACGAGCGCTTCTTTTGGTTGTAGTAGTCTTTGACGTCGCTCGCTTTGGGCCGCGCTGCCTTCGCCACGAGGCGCGTTGTCAGGCGCTCGATCCGAAGGTTGAGTTCAATGCTGGCGCGCAGAATCTGATGATCCCGCGGAAGCATACATGTGGCGTGGCGCGAGTCGCGGGCGTAATACTGCTCCAAAGCGTTCTCCATGTCCTCGGTCGCAATCGGAGTCGAATCCTGCTGTGCCGCCATGCGTAGGAGAGTGCGTTCGATTATGTTCTCGCGGGCCCAGTTCTGGGCATAGATACCAATCTCCAAATTGTCCGCGGAAGGATTTTGTGCGCGCAGCTGCTCTCTCAAGCTTGCGGCCTCGATACGAATCAACTCGTCATCGATATACTCGCCGTTCACAAGCATCGTGATCTTCAGTGTTCAGGAAAGTGGACGGGGTAGCGCAAATAACAATCCGAGCCTTGGGCTCTGCGTCTATTTTAATTCGCAGTGATCTCCTGTCTCGCGCCGCAGTTCCTCTAGCCCAACACACAGTTTCTTGCCAAGCGCTTTGTATTCTGCCCGGCCATACACGTTATTTTTCTCTTCCGGATCGCTTTGCAGGTCTTAGGGCCCGAACTGTTCCGGCCGCAGCTACCGATGTTGGACGCAGCACTCGACCAATCTCTGGTTGATAAAGTCATCCACGACACAACTTATCTGTGCCTCTCGTAAATAGCGAAGTAGTTGAAGTCTTAAAGATTGCACAGATTCTCTAAACTGCTTCGGTCGACATTGAACTGGCTCTCCGTTATGCTCGGGGTCTCGTCATTGCTGAAAAGCCGGGCTGCTTTGCAGTTGGAAAACCTTGCGCTTCGCCATCGGATCGGAGTTTTTCAGCGCTCGGCCAAGAACCGTCTCTCATTGAACAATTCAGATCGCTTGCTATGGATTGGGCTTTCCCGGGTGTGGACGAATTGGCACTCCGCTTTGGTGATCGTAAAGCCCGACATGGTTATTGCTTTGGCATCGCAGAACCTTTCGTATTTTCTGGACGTGGAGAGTCCAGCGAGGTCGGCCCGGACGTCCGGCGGTCTCAGCGGAGATTCGCGCACTGATCGGCCGAATGAGCCGCGAGAATCCCAGCTGGGGCGCACCGCGTATTCACGATGAACTGCTCAAGCTCGGCATCCACATCGGCGACATGCCCGCAGCCCGCAGCGATAACTGCTGACTCTCCACCACTCGATCTCTTAGGCGTGCGATCGGGATTCCAACGATTGTTGGGCCGTTCCAGGGAATTAGACGCGCCAACGGAAGCAGATCACCAGATGCA
>DATBHS010000183.1:0-8206 GCA_036557345.1 Bryobacteraceae bacterium | reverse complement strand
ACCAGCACCGAACGAACCAGGTCAGGTCCTGTTTCGCCGCCGTTCGCATTCGCACCGTGGCAGAAGCCGCAAGTGGAGACGAAAAGCGTCTGGCCGCGTTTCACTGCTTCCGGATCGGGCGGCGCGCCAATCGCCAGAAATTTTCGCATCTCTTCCTGGATGGCATCCGCTGCCGGCTGAGGCTTTTCCGCCGTTTGCTGCTGCTGTGCCGCCCACGCGGTAACGCCCGCGCCAAGCACAAAAATGCCTATCAACCGATTCAACTTGAAATACTTCACAACTCTCACTTGGATGTAACGTCCGAACACCTGAATCCCAGCCGGAAGCGTAAGCGACCGTGAGCGAAACTGCTACGACTCAATGCTTACGCCGGATTTACCGTTCCCGCGGGAGCAGGCTGCTCTCTCGGCTTCTCCGGTTTCTCTTTCGGTGCGGAACTTGTCTTCACGGGACTGATGATGACGTGCGCATTCCGGCCTTCCAGGCGCGGCTGCCCCTCTATTGCGCCCACGCCCGCAAGGTCCTCGGCGAATTTCAAGAGCAGCTTCTTGCCGAGATCCGTATGCGCGATTTCCCGGCCGCGGAACTGCACAACTGCCTTCACGCGGTTGCCATCCTTCAAAAACCGGATCGCGTGATTCTTCTTGAAATCGTAGTCGTGATCGTCCGTATTCGGGCGGAACTTCAGTTCCTTAACCTGAATGACGTGCTGCTTCTTCTTGGCGTCGTGCTGCTTCTTTTTCTGCTCATATTGCCACTGGCCGTAGTCCATGGCCTTGGCAACCGGCGGTTCGGCGGTGGGGGCGATCAGAATCAGATCGAGCCCCATATCCTGCGCCTTGCGCACAGCAGCGGGCGTAGGCATAATTTCCACAGATCCGTCCGGGAAGACAGCGCGTACCTCCTTCACTCGGATCGCTTCGTTAACGTTTTCTCGAATTCTGGGCCGGCGCGGCGGGAGACCTCTGGGTGGATACATGCCGGACTAGCGGACGGCGCAAGCCCGCGCCAGGGGATCGGAAAGGAAATGGGTCAAAAGTTATACCTTCATTTAGTCTACACGAAAATCGCTCTCTTTTCAGACCGGATCCTGAGAACCCTCCGGCATCATGAGATGATCGTGCACCGCGCCCATTCTTTGTCGATCCAGACCCCGTTTCGCTTGACCAGCATGCGCCATTTCTCGCCCCCACAGAGGCCGCCGCAATAATTCGAAACCAAAACCATTGCGACGGTGTGATCTTTGCTGAAGAATACCTGGCTCAGACGAATCAGATCGGGAGTTTGGCGGAAGAGTTCGGAAAGCCGGGAATCAGGTTGTTTTCCGCGAAATCTGAAGTCCGTAAACTGCCTGGCTTCTGCCTCGCTCAGCAGCTTGTACGGCCGGGTAATGTGGAAACGCGGTTGCAGCCGAGCCTGATGCGATTTGCGTAACGCATAGCTCGCAAGGATCTGATCCATCTGCTTCCTGTATTCCGGCGGCGGTTCAATACAATCCGCAGGTTCCATGTCGCCGTAAGTCGCGCCTGTATCCTCGGCAATCAGCAGCAACGAATCATCATCGACGTGATCCCAAATGGGGTGGAGCAGTACCGTCGAGTAAACAGCGTAGGTATCGTCTGACTCCTTCGCCGTCGCAGTTTGCCCGCGTGCCTGCTCTTCAGGGTGCCGGCCAAACTCAGCACGAGAAGCAGAACATAACTCGAGCGCATTTGCTATTGCGACTTTGATGGCCTTTCCTCCACAGTTTCACTTCAAAACGCCAGCACGTCGCATGACCCCCATTACCGTGGATTTCGACTCGGGAACCCCCACGAACACGGTGGTGCCGAAATAGATGAGCCCGTAAAGGGATACCACAACGACGGCAAGCAGCACCGGGTGAGCCACACCCAAAGCCAGCTTCACGGCATAGCCCGCCGCTCCGGCGAGGAGCGCAGTGGACCAGAGTTTCGCGGCAAAGGCGGCCGGTATCCCGGTTCGCCCGATCCGCCCGCCGAGAGCATGCCGCAGCAGGGTGAACTCCACCCATCCTGCGACTCCGGCAGAAGCCGTGAGGCCAGCGATGCCCCATTTCCGATCGATGCCGATCCACTGGGGCAGATACAGCGCGCAGACTACGCCGAGAGCGGTGGTGAGAAGAACTCGAATGACAGCGAACCGCAGCGGCGTCCTGGTATCGAGCAATGCATAAAAAGCAGATGAATAGAGGCGTCCAAGCGAAGTAGCGAGCAAACCCACCGAAGAGCCGGCCAGGACCGACCAAACGTAAACGGCATCGCCGTGATCGAACCGGCCACTTTGATACAGGCCGGCAGCGAGCACGTCGCCAAGCAGAAGAAAGGCGACTGCGGACGGAACGATGAAGAAGGCGATGCGCCGCAAGCCCGAAGTGAGGCGCTTTCTCAGGAACTCGGCGACTTCGTCCTGACTCCCGACCGCGCTGGATAGCGTGGGAAGCTCGGCAGCCGAAACGGACATGCTGAATAGGCTGATGGGAAGCACCGAAATCACCTGTCCGTAGCCGAGCGCCGCAATGGCGCCCAGCGGAAGATAACTCGCGATGATGGAATCGATATACGCGCTGATCTGCACCACGCCCCGGCTCAGGAAAATGGGGCCGAAATTTCGCAATACAGAGCGAACGTGCTTCGATCGAAAATCGAGCGCGGGGTGCAATTCGGGAAGCAGAGAGCGGACTCTCGGCAGTTGCACGAGAAATTGCAGCCCAGCCCCTGCAACAAAACTCCACGCGATGTAAATGACAAGCCGGTCCTGCAGCATATGGCGGCCGAAAACAAGAAAAGCCAATATGACCGTAAGATTCAGGGCGACGGGCGCCATGTAGGAAAGCAAGAACCGGCGATGGCTGTTCAGAATGCCCAGACACCACGCGCTCATGACGAGAAGGCCGGTAGCGGGGAACAGAATGCGCACAATGCGGATGGTCAGCTCACGTTTTTCGCCCTGAAAGCCCGGGGCAATGAAATCGATGAGGAAAGGGGTTAGCAAGACGCCGCAGAGCACCAGCACGGAGCACACCAGGCTCAAGATGCCGAACACAGCCTCGGCGAGGTGGTCCGCCTTTTCGTCTTCTTCGAGCGCCCGAAGCTTCGTGTACACGGTAACAAAGGAAGCCGACAGGACGCCTTCGCCGAAGAGGTTATTCAAGAGATTGGGAATGCGGATGGCGGCGCGAAACGCATCGGCCACGATGGAATCGACGCCGAAAAAATGTCCAATCACCCGCTCCCGAATCAGGCCCGTGAGACGGCTGACAAGGATCCCCAGAGCTACTCGGGATGAGGCTCCCAACGCGCTTCGAGCCCGAATGGTAGGAGCAGGCGAACTTGCTTTGGAAACCGGGCGCTCAATGCGGATGCGAATTTGCAAGTTGCAGGTCTACTGTTTGAGGTTAACAATTGTGCCGATTCGGCCGGTTATCGCGCATCCAAACACGTGTCATCAGGAGGTATTTTCAAATGACGATTAGGCGAGTCATCGAAACCTGGTTGGCGGCAGCAATCTTGTGCGCCTCGGCTGTGTTTGCACAAGAAGCACCAGCCCGGGCCTCCGGGAAGAAAGCGCCTATAGCGCCAAATCCGGAAAGGATGGGCGTGTTGAAAGAAATGAGCAACTCTTTCGAGGAGATTTCGCGGCGGTCAGGACGCGCCGTTGTGCAGATCTTCGTGCGGACCTACGTCACAGGGGATAGCTCCGACGATAGTGGCGAATTGCTGACGGCACAGAACAGCAGCGGATCGGGAATCATCATGAGCCCCGATGGCTACATATTGACGAATGCCCATGTAGTCAAAGGAGCGCACTCGGTAAAGGTGCAGCTTAACGTGCGGGCGGAGACGGAAGCAAGAGAACAGGGCGACCGCTCCTTCAACCGGCCAATACCTGGAACCCTGGTAGGCGTCGATCGCGACAGCGATCTCGCAGTCGTGAAAATAGATAGAAAGAACCTGCCGTATCTTGCGTTCGGAGATTCGAGCGATTTGAAGCAGGGTCAAATCGTGCTGGCGCTTGGCAACCCGCTAGGCCTGGACAACTCGGTCAGCATGGGTGTCGTGAGCGCCGTTGCGCGGCAGATCAAACCTGAAGATCCGATGGTTTACATACAAACGGACGCGCCGATCAATCCGGGAAACAGCGGCGGCCCGCTGGTCGACACAGACGGCCGCGTCGTTGGAATCAATACGTTCATCCTGACGCAATCCGGAGGAAGCGAGGGCATCGGATTTGCCATCCCGAGCAACATCGCAAACGAGGTCTATAAGCAGCTTAAGGCGCAAGGGCATGTGCACCGTTCACAACTGGGCCTCGTCGGCGAAACGATTACGCCGGAGATGGCGGAGGGCCTCGAACTCGAAACAGACCACGGAGTCGTGATCTCCGACGTGAGGCCGGAGGGGGCGTCCGCGCATGCAGGCATTCAGGCGGACGACATTGTGACTGCAATGAACGGGCGGACCATCTCAAGTATTCATCAGCTCGAGGCGTACGTTTTTCGCTTGCCTCCCGGCACCAGGGTGACTATGCATGTACAACGGGGAACAGACCAGCTGGACCTACCCGTGATAACAGAAGAACAGGCAGGGTCGGAACTGGACGCGCTCGCCGACCTGGTTGATCCCGTTAAGAATGTTGTCCCGGAGTTGGGCATCGTCGGTCTCGACCTCACCAAGGCCGTCCTTCAACTCATGCCCGACCTGCGGAGACCGGCGGGCGTGGTCGTTGTGGCGAGAAAATCGAGCCCGCCCTATTCGGGACCTCCTTTGCAGACAGGCGACGTAATCTATGCCGTCAACCGGCGCGTCGTGGGCAACGTAGAGCAACTACGGCAGATACTGAGTGGCATGAAATCAGGCGACCCCGTCGTGTTGTTGCTCGAGCGGGAAGAGCATTTGATTTACGCTGCCCTTCAGCTTGAATAATCCGCGGCTAACGCCTCCAGAACAATAGAAGACCAAATAATACGAGCCATATGAAATCGAGGTAATGCCAGAAGATTGATACCCCGGTTGTCACCACGCGCGTGTACATCTGGTACTTCGGTCCGCTCGCTGGCTCGCGCGTGCGAAAGAGCAGGTAGCCCAGGCCCACAAGCCCGGCTACAATGTGCAAACCGTGCAGCCCCGTGAACAGAATGATGAACCAGGAATGAGGGTTGCTCGCCAGAACGACGCCGGAACCGAGAATCTGAAACCAGGCCGCGATCTGCCCTAGGAGAAAGAGCACACCAAGCCCGGCGGCCCAGGCGGTCAAACGAAAGAAACCGCGCTGATCGTGGTTGTGTAGACGGCGCCGTGCTGTCTCAAAGGTCGCGCTGCTCGCCAGAAGGATGCAGGTGGTCGCCCAAAGCACCGAAGGGATGCGAATATGCCCCCAGAATTGCTGTCCTCCCGAGCGGACCACGAAGACGGCGATGATGGCACTGAAAGTCATCGTCACCGTTGCGAGAACAACAATGACTGTCAATACGGAAAGGGAGGTGAGATCGCGCTCGCGCGCGGCTGGCTGTACGGCAGCTTGCACTTCATCTACCATGATGTCACTCTGTCGCGTCGCTACCGGCGCACAGGCTGTGCGATGACTTCGGCCAGGAAATGCCGGTCGAAGATACCCAGCGACTGGATCTGCCCGCCCAGTCCAACGATGTCGGCCAGCGTCTTTTCTTTGTTTCGGTCGCAATAGATCAGCGAATGCGGGAACGCCCGGAGGAACTCCTCGCTCGTCAATACGCGGTTCTCGGGCACGGGAAGCCATTTTTGATCTTGCCGGAACCCGCGCAAAGCAAGGTCCCTTTCCGAAGGAGCGATGTAGTAGATACGCGAAGCGAACTGAGGGGCATAGTGCAGGAGATAAAAGAAGTCCCAGGAGATAGTAACGGCGATTGGTAGAGGCTTTTTGCGAGCTTCGGCGACCAGGTAGCGGTGAACGTCGAGCGGATCGCCGGGTGTCGTGTCGAGCGACATCCCGGAAACCGGCTCGATGACCGGTTCACCCCACCCGCGATATCGATGCCACACGGTGCTCGCGAACTGCAGGCCGACAATCGAAGCAATCACCGCGGCGAGAGCCATCGTCATCCAACTCGTCCGATTACGCATAGCCGCGGCAAATCCGGCGAGAATGCAAATGCCCGCGACTGCGGACAGGAAATACCGAGAAAAGAAGGGCCCATGGACCGCCTTTCCTAACATTACGCCGAAGGCTGGCAAGGCTATGAAACAGACAGCCAGCACCAGCTCGGGTGCCGCAGAAGTGGTCCCCTTCGCCGCGAGAATCTTCCCGGCCCGGATCTCCCGGAACTGCTCGATCACCAGTATCGTCGCGACGAATATCAGGATGATCAGACACGGCTTGAGGAGAAAAACATAGAAGTTAGTAACCTGCGGCCAGTTCGGCATGGTGCCCCACGCGAAATCGGTCCCTTTGGTAAGCGAACTATAAGAGCGCAGCAGCGGAACATACATGAGCAGAGCCGGGACGACCGGGGCAAGCAGGGCGATCCACATCGGCTTATCGATATGCCCGGAGCGGATCGTGCGCCACAGCTCCGTTACAGCGAAGGGCGCCAGGATCACAAGCGCGTAGCAATGCATCATGAAGGCCGCGAACAGGGATGCGCTGAACCCCGCCAGCCACCATAGACGCCGCGTTTCGGAAGACCTCTCCCAGCAGACCTTTTGCCAGCAAAGCAGCGCCAGCCCGCAAAAGCCCAGAACGACGCCATAGGGCCTTGCCTCATATGCGTAATAAAACGCGCCCGTAAGCATAGGAAATAGCATCGCGATGGACCCGGCGACTGCGCCCGCGCGGCGATTCACGAAAGCGAACAAACACAAACAAAAGACCCAGAACCCGGCGATCTCCGGCATTCGCGTGCCGATCAGGCCGCTACCGAAAACCGCGTGGCTTGCCTTGGTGAGCAGGTATAACAGCGGCGGATTGAAGTCTGCGCCCTCACGCAAGGCCTGCCAAAGAAGTCCGAATCCCGGAAGCCGCGAGAGATGCAGCGTAAAGAACTCGTCGTACCAGAAATACTTTTCTGAAGCCCTGAGACAGACATCTGCGAAGTAGAAAATCGAAAAGCCGAAAAGCAGCCAGAGGTTGCCCCTGAGCCAAAATGGCCTTCGCGCGCGGCTCACCCGCAGAGTGGGCGTCTGCATTTGGATGGGCGGGTCGCACGCTTCGGCACGCATTTCTTCAGTTTCGCATCGGGATTTACCACAAGCCAGAGACATGGTTCTGGTACCTTCCGTAGGAATTCCGGCGGCTGGCAAAGGCAAATCGTGTGCGTATCGCGCGTATTCTGCTGTAAATTGAGGAGATGCCAGCTTCTTTCCTGCACATCGGTTTGGTGAGTCTCTTGGCCGGCGGCCTTCTCCTGGAGGCTGGTCCGGCACTGGCCGGCTCGCCGGACGCGCGGCTCCGCGGCAGCCTTCGAAAGCCCGCCGAAGGAGGCTGGACTTTTGTTCATCTGGAAGGCAATCCGTCCACTATCGGATTTCAGCACGGATACCTGCTGAGCGCGGAGATCAAAGACGCAAAGCGCGCTATCGAGCTAAGCGTGACACACGAAACGGAGCACTCCTGGACAGACTTGCGAACGCTGGCTGAAACCATGTTTTGGCCTAGGATACCCCAGGAATACCGTGAAGAATTGCAAGGAATCGCCGAGGGCCTGAAGGCGCGCGGCTCCAGCCTGGACGCGATCGATCTCGCGGCGATGAATGGCTGGATGGAGTTCTCTTATTACTATGACGAGCTCAAGCGCCGGGCGGGAGCACCCGTCAAAAGCGCCGCGCCGGAACATTGCAGCGCCTTCATCGCGACCGGCAGCTATACGAAGGACGGACGCATCGTCATCGGTCACAACAACTGGACCGACTACCTCACAGGCACCCGCTGGGACATTATCTTCGATATCGCCCCGTCCTCAGGACACCACCTGATCATGGATGGCGTTCCCGGCCTGATCCACAGCGCCGACGATTTCGGCGTCAATGACGCTGGGATCATGATCACAGAGACGACTATCGGAGGGTTCCATGGATTCAACGAGAAAGGCATTCCCGAATTTGTTCGCGCCCGAAAAGCGATGCAATATTCCGAATCGATCGACGATTTCGCCCGCATCATGGAGGACGGCAACAACGGCGGGTACGCGAATACCTGGCTAGTCGGGGATCGC
>DATBHS010000182.1:0-29743 GCA_036557345.1 Bryobacteraceae bacterium | reverse complement strand
ACGACCGCGATCTTTACCCTCGTGCATCAGGTAATGCTGAGGTCGCTGCCTGTAACGAAGCCCGACGAGTTGTGGAGAATCGGAGACAAAATCCGGTGCTGCAACTGGGGTGGATACACGCAAGGCGGGGACGGCGATTTCTCATTGTTCTCGTGGGAGGCATACAAAAACTTCCGCTCGCACACGCCCGAGTTCACGGACCTGGCGGCACTACAGGCCGGGAATGCGCCGCTCGGCGTTCGTAGAGCGGGATCAAACGCGCAGGCAGATACGCGGAACGGAGAGTACGTGTCCGGTAATCTCTTCAGGACTCTTGGTGTGCAGCCCTGGATCGGCCGGTTGATGACTGACGCGGACGATCAGGAGGGCGCGCCGCCGGTGGCGGTAATGAGTTACCACGTCTGGCAAGAAAAGTATAGCTCCAACTCCTCGGTGGTAGGCGCGGTTTATCAAATCAATGGACATCCGTTCACGCTTATCGGCGTGGCTGCACCGGGATTTTACGGAGCGAAGCTGGCCGGCTGGGGCATGCCGGATTTCTGGCTGCCACTGACGACGGAACTACTGATCGATGGACCGACCGCGAGGTTGAAAAGACCGAATGGAAATTTCCTGGACCTGATCGGGAGAGTTCGTCCCGGCGTTAACCCGAAATCGCTCGAAGCAAAACTAAAGGTCGAATTCCACGATTGGCTCGCCAGTCATGTGCCGGATATGGAGCCGGGCGAAAAGCAGCTGTGGCAACAACAGACGCTGCACCTGATTCCGGGAGGCGCAGGCGTAGCGGCCATGAGAGATCAATTTGAGGACGGCCTGAAATTGCTGCTGATAGCGGCTGCGTGTGTGCTGCTGTTGGCCTGCGCGAACCTGGCGAACCTGATGCTGGCTCGTGGATTGAAGCAGCGCGCGGAAGTCTCGGTGCGAGTCGCGCTCGGCGCATCGCGAGGACGCCTGGTGCGTAAGGTGCTGGTCGAATCCATGCTGCTGTCGGTCGGTGGAGGAGCCTTGGGAATCGGCGTTGCATATGCCGGGACAAGTGTGATTCTTCGTCTGGCGTTCCAGACTGGTGGGCCCAATAACTACGTGCCAATCGACGCGGCGCCATCCTGGCCGGTGCTGCTCTTCACATTGGGTATCTCGACGCTGACCGGAGTAGTCTTTGGGATCGCTCCGGCTTGGATGACTTCGCATACCGATCCGGCGGATGCGCTGCGGGGTGCGAACCGTTCTGTTGGCGCCGGGCGCTCGTGGGCACAGAAATCGCTGGTGATTGCGCAGGTCTCGGTATCCCTGGTGTTGCTGTCAGCAGCGGCACTGCTGGGCCAGAGCCTGCGAAACCTGGAACACCAGAATTTTGGATTCGAAACCCAGGGCCGGTACATCGCTTGGATAAACCCGATGCTGAGCAATTACAAACCGGAGCAAATGGAGCCGCTCTTTCGGGCAATTAACGAGAGTCTGCTCCGGATTCCCGGAGTACGGACGGTGGCACCTGCGCTTTACGCACCTATGACGGGCGATAGCTGGAACGAGGGCATTCGCATCGAGGGCAGGCCGGAGCCTCCCGCCAAAGAAGAAACTTCCGCGTCCTGGGCGCGAGTGATGCCGGACTTCTTCGAGACCATCGGCGCGAAGATCGTTTGGGGCCGGCCAATTACGGACCAGGATACGGCGACGACACGCAAAGTCGCTGTGGTCAACCAGGCGTTTACAAAGAGATTCTTCAAGGGCAAGGATCCGGTTGGGCAGCACTTCGGGATCGGCAGAATCAAGTATTCCAAGACATACGAAATTGTCGGAGTTACCAACGACATCCGGTACATGACGTACGACTACAAGAAACCGGTGCGGCCCATGTTTTGGGTGCCGGAAGCGCAAACGGTGCAGTACGACGATCCGGCCTTCCTCAGCGGTGAAATCTGGTCGCACTATCTGTACAACATCGTGATCCGGACCTCGGGTGACCTGCCGGACATGGGACAGCGTGTGCGCCAGGCTCTGGCCAGTGTCGATCCGAGCCTGGTGCTCTACGACGTTGATCCATACGCCAAAGTCTTGAGCGCGGATTTCCAGCAGGAAAAGATGATTGCGACTCTGACGACGCTCTTCGGGATGCTCGGGCTCGTATTGTCGGCTGTCGGATTGTATGGTGTTCTGGCGTACCTGGTGGAACGGCGGACAGGTGAAATCGGCGTGCGAATGGCACTAGGCGCGCATCGCGGGCGTGTGATCGGTCTGGTGCTGGGAAACGCATTCTGGCAAGTGGGCATCGGACTTGCGCTTGGCATTCCAGCAGCGGTCGCGGCCCGCAAGCTCATGACTGATCAGCTATTCAGCGTTACACCGTGGGATCCGGCTATGCTGACATTCGCCGCATTGCTGCTAGGACTGGCAGCGCTCCTGGCAGCTGTGATTCCAGCATGGCGCGCCTCACGTGTAGAGCCGATGGTGGCGTTGCGGACAGAGTAACGCGGCTCCAAGTTCGCACAGGGTATTGCCGTCCTGTCAATTGTGAGTTAACCCTATTCGTATGGGGCGCATGAAGGGGCTCTCGATCAAACTACCGGAAGCGGTAGCACGACAACTTAGGGAACAAGCACGCCAGAGCGGACGCAGTGTTGCGGCCCTCGTTCGCGAACGTATCGAGGCCCCGCCTCCGGGCGCCAACTCGGTCTACGCAATTACTACTGACCTGGCCGGCAGCTTGGCCGGCCATGGAATGCCTGCAACAAACGCCCGCCGCAAGTTTCGGCGGCCATGATCACGATCTGTGACACGGGTCCCCTTCTTGCCTATCTCGATCGCAACGATCCGCATCACAAGTGGGCTGTCGCGCTTATGAAGCAAGTGCCCGCTCCGATGCTGGCCTGCGAGCCTGTACTGACTGAAGTTGTCTACTTTCTGCGCGAAGACGGCCTGGCGGTCGATCCTCTGTTCCAGTTACTCGAACGCAAAGCAGTTCGGCTGGATTTCGACATCTCGTCTCATTGGCCGCGCATCCGAACCCTGATGTCGCGGTATCGGCAAATGGGTTTGGCCGACGCGTCGATCGTCGTGATGACCGAGTTGCATCCGCGGTCCCAAGTAGTAACGATCGATCGCACGGACTTCAGCGTTTATCGACGAAACGACCGCCAGGTGATCAACTTTGTCTCGCCTAGGCACGGTCGACGAAGCTGATTAGCGCCCTACCGGGGCCACCCCGGCCCAAGGGCGCTATGTAGTCCTTTAAAGTCGCTCTTGCGCTTCCGACTCGGTTTCAAGGTTTCGGACATCAGGGGTTGAATTCAGGTGTAGTAGTACAAACAAGCATGGTTACGTATACCTGGATCATTCTGGCCCTGGCCGCGGCCAGCGCCCTTTCAGCCGAACCTCGCGGCAATGCCGTTATCATCGACGGCTACTTACGCGAAGGCTTTTGGGATCGAGCGGCCCCGGAAAGACTGAAACCGATCGAAGCCGGAGTGCCGTTGGACTCCGGCGGCGAAGTTCGGGCCAGAGTGTCAGGTCACTATTTATATCTCGGCGCACGATTGCCAGAAAGCACCGGCAAGGTTACAGCGCGATCGATCGGTAAGAACCCACGCTGGGAGGAAGAGGATTCCCTCACGTTCGTCATTCGCGTCGGGAATGAGAACGATTGGATGCTGCAGGCCGGACCTCTCGGCGCCTATTCGGTGAAGTGGCGCTGGACGGGCGAAACGGAATGGTACACGAGTTCGCCAGAAAAATGCAGCGGGTTCATGATAACAGCGGGGATGGACAGCAAGGAATGGCAAGTGGAGGTTGCCATTCCATTGTCGCAATTGGGCTCGCCAGCGAATGGCGTTCATGTGAGCGCCGAGCGGACTCGTGCTGCACGCGCCGGAGTCCCGGAGGAACATTGGCGCTGGCCGGACGCTCAGCCAATGTTCGAGGTGCCCGGTTCGCCTCTGATGGATGCAAATCTCCCAGATCCTGTCTTTCAACCGCGCGTCATCGGCAATAGTGAGCCGCCAATCGAGGTTGGACGTCGAAATAGTATCCCACCGCTCGCGGCGGATTGGAATGACGAGGCTTGGCGGGACGTTTCGGTGTGGACGCTCTACAGGAACGAACCTGGCTCTCGTGTTCCGGTATTTCCTACCGAGATCAAAATGGTGCAGGATGGGCACACTCTCGCAGTCATCGCAAGATGCGCGGAGCCATATGGCACGATTGCCGGAGTGCGGGAAAGGGACGGCGCGATCGATCAGGACGATAGCCTTCAGGTTTACCTTGCGATTTCCGGCTCATCGTATGTGAAATACTCGGTCAACTCCCTCGGTTACGCGCAAGATGCCAACGGGTTTTCCGGCGGCCCGAGGATTTCGCGTCCACATGTAGAGTGGAACAGTCCTGTTCGCTCATATGCGCGGCAACTCCGCGGTGAATGGATTGCCCGGCTCGACCTCCCGCTGGATTTCGTTGCGAATGCGTTGGGCGAAACATCGTCTACTCAAAACTGGCGCATTCTATTGGTGCGACATCGTCCAGGCCGCGCCGGCGAGCCAACCGAGACGAGCGTGCTACCAGTCACTCAGAGCATCACGCCGTACTGCCCCGCGCGATACAGGCGACTCGCTCTGGGGGACAGAGCCCCATCTCAGGTGCCCGGACATCAAATGACTGCGCACGCAGGCAGCCTGTCATTTGCCCCCGTGCGCGTATTCTCTTCGGAAGAGCGCAAGCAGATGGCGCTGTCCGACATGCTTGACAAAGATATTCACGATCGCACACTCACAATTCTCCAGGCGGAAAAACGGAGCTGGGACCAGGTTCATACGTTAGCCGAGTGGGAGAGTTTTCGCGATCAGAGATTGAAAGCTCTAAGCGCGTCCATTGGGGAATGGCCCGAACGTCAACCTCTTCGAACCCGGATCATGAGTGAGTTCCATGGGGATGGCTACGATCGTCAAAATCTTGTGTATCAGACGCGGCCCGGATTTTGGGTCACAGCTAACTTGTATCTCCCAAGCACTCCTAAAGAGCGGATTCCCGGAATTGTGATTGTCCATAGCCTGCATGCGCCGAAGACCCAGTTCGAACTGCAGGACATGGGCACGATGTGGGCCCGCGAAGGCTGCGCGGTCCTAGTTATGGATCAGGTTGGTTACGGCGAGCGCCTGGAGGGTTATCCTTGGGCGCGCGAAGCATACCACTCGCGTTACATAACGGGGATGCAGTTGTATCTGGTGGGCGAGAGTCTCATGAAGTGGATGGCGTGGGACATCATCCGCGGCATTGACCTGCTTCTCGAACGAAAGGAGATCGACGAAAAACAGATCATTCTGCTCGGTGCAGTGGCTGGCGGTGGTGATCCTGCCGCGGTTGTTGCGGCCCTCGACAAACGGGTTTCAGCAGTCGTTCCCTTTAACTTCGGTGAGTCAACACCTGAAATTCCCAGATTCATTCCGGAAAAGAATCAATGGCCGCTGGATCTCGCAGACCCGGGACTGGGCGACTGGGACACGACTCGCTGCCTGCGACGCGGAGTGATCGATCAGTTCCTTCAATGGACGATTTGCGCTATGGCGGCCCCGCGCAGGTTCGTTTACTCCTACGAACTGGGTTGGAACGTGGAGGATTTGCCGGCCTGGGCTCGCTACAAGAAGGTGTACGAGCTATACGGAGCAAGAGATCACCTCGCTGATGCTCACGGTTTCGGTCCTTTTCCAGGGCCTGGCGAATGTTGGAACATCGGACCAGCGCAGCGACGATCAC
Source organism: Bryobacteraceae bacterium (assembly GCA_036557345.1). Lineage (GTDB taxonomy): Bacteria > Acidobacteriota > Terriglobia > Bryobacterales > Bryobacteraceae > Bog-105. The sequence goes on along the minus strand of DATBHS010000182.1, from coordinate 24,001 downwards.
TTTATCCGACTCTGGAGCGCTGGTTCGGAATTCCCGTTCCTTTCGAACAGATGAAGCCATCCATACGAGCGAATCTGACAAGCGAGCCATCGAGAGATCGCCGGCCTGAAGCGGAACTTGCTGTACTGACTCCGCCAACCGCGAGCGAATTGCATATGCGAACCGTTCATGAGTTGGCGCGCGAGATCGGACGGGCAAAAGTGGAAAAGGCGCGTTCGTCGCTCGCTCGTTTGACTCCACAAAGGCGGCTGGAGCAGATCCGCGACGAATTGCGCCGACGGCTCGGGGACATCGAGCCAAACAGGAATCCGCAGGGCACAGTGCGTTGGACCAAGAAGTTGCCGGGGGCTACGGTTGAGGCAATCACCGTTTCTGTCGAGCCCGGCATCACCCTACCGTTCCTTCTTTATCTTCCATCAACCAGAACTCCGTCTCGATCCGCGATGGTAGTAGGCGTAGCGGAAGGCGGCAAAGAGTTGTTCTTGGCAAACCGAAGTCAAGAGATTGAAAAACTGCTGAGAAGAGGAGTGGCCGTGTGCCTCCCCGATGTTCGCGGTACGGGTGAGATCTCTCCCGATTCGCGCCGGGATCCCGAAAATGACGAAAACATGCAGGCGGTAAACGAGCAGATGCTCGGCGAGACCTTAGTCGGACGACGGTTGAAGGACCTTAGAACGGTGCTAACTTATCTCGAGCAGCGACCGGACTTGGATCCGAGCCATGTTGCCTTATGGGGGGAATCATTGACGCCCGTAAATGGCGTGGGTCTCTCGCTTGACGAACTCTCTCTGTGGCAGGTCGGACCGCAAATTCAGCAGCAAGGCGAGCCGCTAGGCGGATTGCTCGCAATTCTCGGCGCGCTCTATGATTCCAACGTGCGCACGGTTGTTGTGAACGGCGGTCTGGTTAGCTTCGAGTCAGTCCTGGATGACGCGTTCTCCTATGTTCCTGCTGATGTGACCATACCAGGATTCCTGGAAGCCGGGGATCTCGCCGACATAGAGGCGGCTCTGGCGCCGAGACCGATGTTACTCGAAGGATTAATCGACGGCAAAAATCGCCTGGTTTCGGAACGTGATCTCAGAGGCCGACTTCAGCCGCTTTACGATGCATATCTCGAAGCCCCGAGGAATTTATCAATCCGGCGCGAACAGGAACCCTCGGAGATATCGGAATGGCTGCTTGCGCATCTGTAGCCTTACTGGGTAGTAGATTGGCTCTTCAGATACTCCACTGTCTCAAACTGTTTTCTGGCGAGCGATAGCTGCCCTGATTTGCGATAAGCCAATCCAAGCTGATAATAAGCACTCGATTCCGAGGGCCGCAATTCAGTAGCACGACCCAGAGCGGCTATAGCCGGTCCGTACTCTTGTATCGCAGTGTAAACTTTGCCGCGGAGATAATAGACGTCGTAGTCATTAGGCGAAGCGCTTTGAGCCTGAGCCAACTCGCGCAAAATGCTCGGATAGTCTACCGGATTCTCGTCGAGCATCGAGCGAGCGATCACCACATGGAGCATCGGGTAATCCGGTTTGCGCTCAGCTAGCTTACGCAGCATTTCCGTTGCAAGAGCGGGTTCTCCCGCGTTTCGGTAAGCTTCGGCTAACTTTGGATAGGCCTCGAGTTGGTCGGGATAGTTTTGTATCACCTTCGCAAGAATCTGGACGGCTTCGGGAGAGTGCTCCGCTGAAATGAGACTGGTACCCAGCGCTATTGACATGTTGGCGGAGGCAGGTAAATGCTCTTGTCCCGCCTTTAGAATTTCAATTGCAGCGGCACTGTTATGTTGTTGTTCGTAAATCCGCGCGAGGGCGAGGTAGGGATTCTCTTGGGCGGAATCAAGTTGAATCGCCCGGCTTAAATGCTGAACAGCCTCCTGAAGCCGTTCAATGCTTTCGTAGCTGAGTCCCGCAATGGCAGCCCCGGCGGCTCTGACCCCATCGGGCAATCCTGTTTGCTCCTCGATAGCAACCGCATGTCGGATCGCATCGTCGAAAGCGCCCATCTGGCTCTCGATAACCGCCAAATTAATCCGGGATGTCTGGTCGGTGTTGCCGCTCCGTTCAGCCCGAAGAGCCTCCGCAAGCCCGAGGTCGTATTGCTTCTGATGAATGAGATCTCGAGCCAAATCGGCATGCAGTCTGCTATCGCCCGGGAAACGCTCTGCCAGTGCCAATAGGGATTCCTTCAGATCCTTAATGTCACCAGAAGCCAGATTCACTTTCACCTGCATGGCGAGCGGGAGCGCGTAATCGGGCCGCAACTGGTCAGCTCTTTTTAACATCTCACGCGCCTGAACGTGATTTCCGGCTGCCATTGCCCCCACAGCAACTCCGAAGAGGTCATAATACGAGTGCATGCTTTCGGGAGCGAGGCATGCTGCTTGACGAAAATCCTTCTCTGCCGCGGCAAGATCGCCACGCCGAAACTCCACCTGGGCCCGGCGGTCCAGTTGTTGTAACTGTTCGTAACTCTCTTGCGGGCTGAGCGTCCCCGGTGGACAGTCAGAGGCGACGACGCCAACAGCCAGCACTGGCAGTAACAAGAGGATCACCTTCACAGTGATTGGGCTCATGGTGTCTTCCTTTAGCTTGACATTTGTTCCAGCGCACAATAAAGTAGGTTCTCCAAGGAGTGGGACATGCGCTCGACACGACTTGCTGCCGTTTTGATGTTGTGCCTTTCGCTCACGGCTTTCGGCCAGCGGAACACCGCGGGGATTTCCGGTACCATCACCGACGCGAGCGGGGCAGTGCTTCCGAGCACGCAGGTATCCGTTATCCAGACTTCGACAGGCAGCACGAACAGAACTCAATCGAACGAGAGCGGTTTTTATCAGCTGCCGAATTTGCCCGCAGGCGCTTATACGCTGCGCGTGGAACATCCAGGATTCCAGGTTTACGTCCAGGAAGGAATTGTTCTTCAGGTGGACCAAGCCGCAACGATCAACGTAGGATTACGCGTGGGTAATTTGACCGAGTCGGTCACGGTGACCGCGGAGCCTCCACTGGTAGATGTGCGAACGCAAACCTTGTCCACGGTTATTACACCAGCGATGGCGCAGGAAGTGCCATTGAATGGCCGCAACGTGCTCCAATTGATGAGACTGACGCCCGATGTGAGCCCTGGAGGAACAAGATGTTTTGCACAGGGAGCGTCCCGGCCCGAGTCTGCTGTGACGTTTATCTCATCCAGCGGGACCCGGTCGAATGAAACCGCGTTCTATCTCGACGGTGGAATTAATGAAGATCCATATACCGAGATTGCGAATATTTTCCCCAATCCCGATGCAATTCAGGAATTCAGCGTTCAGACGAACAGCTACAGCGCTAAGTTCGGCGGACGCGGCGGCGGTGTTGTAAACGCCGCAACGCGCAGTGGCACCAATAGCTTTCATGGATCGGCATTCGAGTTTTTTAGAAACTACAATCTAAATGCCAGAAACTTCTTTGCATCGACCACTGACGGGTTAAAGCGCAATCAGTATGGATTCAGTGTGGGCGGTCCGGTGCGCAAAAACAAGACATTCATTTTTGTCTCCTGGCAAGCGACAAAAGTTCGCTCAGTACCTACGCAGAACGAGGCGGTCACGCCGACTGCCGCCCAATTAAACGGGGATTTCTCATCAATTACGACCCAGCTGGTGGACCCGAATAACGATGTGCCATTTCCCGGTAATCAGGTTCCGGTGTCCCGGTTCGATCCGATTGCGCTCAACGTCCTGAAGGGCGTTCCGGTCGGGGCGCCAGGGACTGGTCTATCTTTTTATTCGACATCTACACACACCGACGACAACCAATGGATGGGGCGTGTGGACCACAATTTCTCGGATAAGTTCCGGATCTTCGCCAGATACCTCTTCGATCGTCTGGACGAGCCTGCGTCCATCATCAACAACAACATTTTGAGCGTTTCTGATGCGGCCTATTGGCAGAGCCAAAACATAACATTGGGCGCGGCCTACGTACCCAATCCGAACCTGGTTGGAGATCTCACGCTGACTTACAATCGAGTGGCGCACGTCGCGCTCGGGCCGACGGATATTCCCGGCTGGATCGATTTGGGCGTAAATGTCGCCGACGAGGCCGCGACTGCGGGCGCTTCGGGTCCGGGTTTTTATCTCAACGTCGGAGGCTACTTCAGCGCGAACTGGGATCCACTCTATCGGGTGCCCAGAGGCGAATATGATGTGTCCAACAACTGGACATATATCAGAGGGGCTCACACGATGGAGTTTGGAGGCGAAATCATCCTCGAGCAGGGCGTTCTGGAGCAGGTGTTTTTGTCGCAAGGTTCGTTCAGTTTTTCAAGTCAGATTTCAGGCGACAACTTGCTCGATTTCATGCTCGGCAAGCCGAGTGATTTCCAACAGTTCAGCCCTACCTATGAAAGCTTGCATCGATTCCTCCCAGCGCTGTATTTCAACGATTCCTGGAAAGCTACCAGAAGGCTCACAGTGAACCTCGGCGTCCGCTGGCAACCGTGGCTCATGTTTAGCGAGCAGAGCAACCAATACGCCATCTTTACCATCGGCGCAGCGACGCAAGGCCTTCGCTCGAAAGTCTATCCGAACTTGCCTCCGGGCGCGCTGGTCCCAGGCGATCAGGGTGTGAGAGATACTGCAGTTCCGTCCTATTACCATATCTTTGACCCGCGGATCGGGCTTGCCTGGGACGTCTTCGGAGACGGAAAGACTAGTGTCCGAGCGGGCTTTGGCATCTATCATGACCTGATCAACGTGAATTCCAACAATGACACGATCTCTGCTCCGCCGTGGGCCCTAACAGTGGACATCCCGTTTCCGGTCAGCCTGGCCGATCCTTATCAAGGACACAACGTTCCGTTTCCGGCCTTTCGTCCGTTCCCCTCAAACCAGACCTTTGCGTTTCCGTATTTCGGGAATGAGTTCGATCCAACCATGGCCTATCCGGTCATTCAGCAATGGAACTTCGCCGTGGAACGGCAATTGTCAAGAGGTTTGTTATTGAGGGCGGCATATGAAGGAATGCAGAGCTATCACTTATTTGGTGGCGTGGAGCAGAATGCCGGCGTTTACATTCCCGGCGAGTCTACGTTCGAAAACACGCAGGACCGGCGTCCGATGGGTCAATACTTCACGAGTAACTCGATCAATACGGCGACCGGCACAGCGAGTTACAACGCGCTTGCGGTCACCCTTGAGAAGCGAGCCGCTCATGGATTGACATTTCTGGCAGGCTATCGATGGGCAAAGATGCTGGATGAACTTAATGGCGGGGGTACAAGCTTAGGGCAGGGCGACTATACAACTCCTGATCCCAAGTTCGACCGTGGCCCTTCCAGCGTGGATGTGAACCACCAGTTCATTGGATCATATGTTTGGGAACTGCCGACGCCGCAATCGCTTGGTTTTTTCGGCCGCAATGTCATTGGTGGCTGGCGTTCGAGCGGCGTTCTAACGCTCCGTGCAGGTTTCCCTTACTCAATATTGTCGGGCCTTGACTACTCGTATAGCGGGATCGGTGCCGACCGGGCTGATCTGATCGGCGACCCAAGCCTAGCGGGAGGGCGCTCGAAAGCCGCGCAACTTACCGAGTGGTTCAACACCGCCGCCTTTACGTTCAATGCTCCAGGAACGTTCGGGAACTCGGGTCGCAATATTCTCCGTGCCCCGGGTCTCGCGACCTTTGACTTCTCGATGAGCAAATCGTTCGTGCTCAGGTTTGGCCCGTTCGCCGAGACGCAACGCCTCGATTTCCGCGCAGAAGCCTTTAACCTGTTCAACCGGGCAAACTTCGGAAGGCCCGACAGGACAATTACGGACCCCACGTTCGGTCAGGTTCTCAGTGCCGGCGACCCTCGTATTCTTCAGTTGGCCCTGCGCTATTCGTTTTAGTGGCGTGTCGCCGAGACCTCGTGAGCATGACTGACGCCAAACTGTTTGGCTCAGAAGAGCATCCCCGGCGCCCGGCGCAGCTTCAGCTGTGGTGGGGATTTGAACGGATTTCGCAATTCCTACGTTTTCACGAGCGAGCTATGCGTGAAGAAAGGATAACCGCGGATCGGCTAGCGGCATTTTCAGACGCGGTTTTCGCGGTGATCGTGACAATCATGGTACTGGAGCTCAAGGCGCCGGATCAGGCGGCATTCTCGGCTCTCTGGCCTCTGTGGCCCACTGTCGTCAGCTATGCGGTGAGCTACCTGTTCATCGCCATCATTTGGATAAATCACCATTACCTGATGCGGTTCGTGGGTCCTCCGACGCTGGGGTTGATATGGATCAACTTTGTCCATCTCTTCACGGTGTCGCTCTTGCCCTTTGCCACGGCATGGATTGCGCGCACTCGGCTCGCGTCATCCCCTGTCGCGTTTTACGCAGGACTATTCGTGTGCATCGACATTGCCTACAACGTGTTCGAGCGCGAAGTATTAATCCACGCGGACACCACGGAGGTGTCGGCGCAGATGCAACGTATCGCGAGGCGCCGATCACTCGCTGTCCTTGCGAGCTTCACGGCCGCTATGCTGGTTGCATTCATCGCGCCGCGCGTTGGGTTCGGTCTGATATGCGCAGCCCTGATCCTACATTTGCGGCCAGACGTCTCCGGCAACCGGCCGCGGCGGTCATCAAGAACTACACGCGAGCTACCGTGAAGAATCGATCCAACTCAGAAGTCGAATTTTGGTCAAGCTTTCACAAGTCGATGACGACATCGCGAACCGGTTGTGAACAGCAAACGAGAATGTTGCCACTGGCCGGCTTCTCGAGTGGCTCCGGTCCGTAGGCGACCATTCCTGAAACCAAACCGCTTTCACAGTTATGACAAACACCGGTCCGGCACGACCAACGGACCGGGACGTCACACGCCTCGGCCAGCTCCAAGATACTCTGGTAAGCCGACGCCTTCCAGTGTGCGGCAATGCCACTGCGCGCGAACGATACCAGCGGACCGGTGTTGGCATCGTCTTCGGGTGGATGGGGAGCGCGCGTCGCCCCCCGCACGATGCCAGGCATCATCGATTCGCTGCCGTTGAAGATCTCGACGTGCATCCGCTCCGGCGCCACGCCCAAGGTTGCGAGCGCCTCTTTCATGTCCGCCATGAAGCGAGCCGGCCCGCAGACATAGACATCCGCCTCCCGTGGAACGCCCACCTCGTCGAAAACTGATCGCGACAGGTGACCGGCAGCGTCGAAATCCTCACCTATCTTGTCGCGCGAACCCGGCTTGCTGTAACAAACATAGCTGCGCCCATGCGCGAGCGAGAGCATGAGGCGGCGGACCTCGGCGGCAAATGGATGATGCTGGCGGTCGCGAGCCGCGTGCAGCCACAAGACCTGCCGCGTCGAGTGTGCCGCCGCCAAGACATGCAGCATCGCCAGAACGGGGGTCGCCCCGATTCCAGCACTGAGCAGCACGACCGGTCGCTCTCCGGACTGCAGAATGAAGCTTCCGCGCGGCGAGCTGACGTCGAGAGCATCGCCCACCCGCACCTGGTCCCGCAGATAGGTTCCAGCCGCCCCATTCGGCTCGATCTTTACGCTGATTCGATAGCGCTCCGTCGAGAGCGGCCCCGACAGCGAGTAGCTGCGAAAGAGCGGCGGGTAACCGGCTGCCGCTTTAAGACGCAAGACAACGTATTGGCCTGGCAGGGCCGTTTCGAGCGGCTGATTATCAGCGCTCTGCATCGCCAGTGAGAGGACGTCCGCGGACTCCTGATCGATTGCTGTCACGGCCAGGCGTCGAAATCCCGGTGTGGCTGGATGCGCGGCTGCTTCGGGCACGAGCCCGGCATTCCCACTCGCTTGACTCTGCAGTAACGCCTCAAACGACGAGCGCCATCCGGGCGAAAGCGCTTCGATTCGCAATGCGCGTTCGAGTCGATCGCGCGCATGATCGGGCGAGTAGAGGAGCACATTGATCTGTGCGATGGTCATTCGTTCTTCCGCCTCTCCCACCTTCTCGATTTGATCCCCAGCGCGCACCACGCCTTCCTGCAGAACGCGGAAGTAGAATCCCGGTCGTCCGCTCGATGTCAGCAATGCCGGCATGCGGGGCTCATTCATCCGAATCCCGACGCGATAGCACGTAACCCGAGGTTGAGTGACTTCGAAAACTGCGCTGCCGATCCGGTAGCGATCGCCGATGCATACGATATCGTCGGGCAATTCTTCGACGGTGAAGTTTTCGCCGAACTGTCCGTGGACGAAGTCGGCCCGCTTCAGTTGCTCCTGCCAATAGCGATACGATTCGATCTGATAGACGAAGACGGCGCGCTGCTCACCTCCGTGTCCGGCCAGATCGCCTTGACCATCTCCGTCGAGATTCATCCGGCCGACACGACAGCGGCCACGCACTGGAGCCTTCCAGACAGCGGTATGCACAGTCCGGCCTTTCCACTCGATGTCGCGCGGGAGTCCGACGTTGACGGATAGCAGTCGAGCCATTTTTCCTTCCCAGCGGCTTTGCGGCGCTGCCGGGTACTCGTTTACGGGTACTCGTTTATGGGTTGCCGACCGCCTCGGGGATGTCGAGGTCGCGATCAGGGCCGTGCGGAATCACGGTCTGACCCGGCTCGAGACGGAGTTGAATATCATCGAGCTGCACGGAGACGATGTCGGGCTCGAACGAGACCATATCGGAGATGCGGCCGACCCCGGGATAGGCGTCACGATACGACCATGCAGCCAGGGGTGCATCACCGATATCGTAATAGCTGCACAGCCCCTTGTACGGGCAGAAGGTCTGGTGTTCGACGGGAGTTAGCGCGGACTCGTCAATGTCTGGACGTGTAACGTACCAGCGCGGCGCAAACCCTGACTCGTAGAGGACGATCGGCTGCCTGGTATCGGCGACGAGACGGTCACGATGGCGCACCACGAGGTGACGCGAAGCCTGCCTGATGTCGATGCGGTGGTAGCTGTCAGCGGCATGGCCTAGGATTCGTTCGTCTTCTTCGTAGAAGGCGTCCATGGCGGGCCAGGCGAACGCAACCCGTGCTTGCAGTTCGCTCGCGTAGACGGGCAGGTCGATGTGCTGCCACGCACCTCGCGGCGCGCTCTTCTCGCCCGCCCGGACGGTGTACCAGGATGTGAGGCCAAGATCGGAGTGCCGCGTAGTGTGGTCGGTGCGTTGTAGCGTGCCGGGAGAGATGTCGGTTTCCCTGAAGTAGGCCATCGGATAGCGCCCGGGTTCGAAGAGCAGGAGGATATCCTCGCTTTCGGCGATCCAGGTTCCGCCGAAGCGAACACGCATGCGCCGGCGCAACGGCTCTACATACAACAGCCGCTTGGGCAGCGGTTCGGGCACGAGAAACCGGCCGATTGCTCCAGGTGAGAGCGGACCTTGTTGCCAGGACAGTCCCATTGTTCCCATCCTATAGCGTTGACCAACTGGGCCTGGGCGAGGCAACTCCTCCAGTTGATCGCTTATTCGTCGGCCTTCACCGTCGACATGCTCACGAGCCGCTCTCGGACGTCGGATGGGAGGGGCCTCGCCTTTCGCGTGGCCATGTCGATGCAAACGCCAGTCAAGACGGTGCGCGCAGCAAGTTCTTGGGTCTCCTGATTGGTCATTTCATGAAGCAGCAGAAGGGCTTTCTCACGGACCTCCTGTACGGATGAGCGAATGGTTAGCAAGTCACCGGCGAGCAATTCACGCTTGTACTCAATGCGTTGCTCAACGGCGACCATTCCAATCCCGTCAGTGCGCAGCCGCTTGGGGGACAAACCGATCGACCCAAAGAGTTGCCAGGTTGCCTCGTCGAATTTCCCCACGTACCACATCACGTTCATGTGGCCCATGTGATCACAGTGCCAGGGATAAACAGTGCCACGGTAGGTAAGGATGGACTCAGGCGTCATTTCGTCCATTGTCAACCCGGTCAAGGCAATGCCGTTCGACGAAATGTGAGCGCCTATATTGCGAGTCAGGAAAGTAAAAAGCAACTGTCTCGCGTCGGTGTTATCGTCATGGGCAAGGAGAGCACAGAGCATGAGCAACATCACTCTCAAGGTGAATAGCAGGACGCACACGCTGGATATCGACCCGGCCACGCCACTGCTCTATATCCTCCGGAATGACATCGGGCTGCAAGGTCCCCGGTTTGGTTGCGGATTGGGTCAGTGCGGGGCGTGCACGGTGATCATCAACGGCGCGGCGGTTCGTTCCTGCATCCTGCCTGTATCTTCTGTCAAGGGCGAAATCACCACGCTCGAGGGGCTTTCCTCAAACGGCAGGCTGCATCCGGTACAGCAGGCGTGGATTGATGAACAGGTCCCGCAATGCGGATTTTGCCAGAACGGACAGATCATGACCGCGAAGGCGATGCTGGACAGGGTTCCGCATCCGACGGATGCGCAGATCCGCGAGGCTATGAATTCGACGTTATGCCGATGCATGACGCATTACCGCGTTCAGGCCGCCATCAAACGCGCGGCGCAAGCCATAGCCAAGGCCCGTACCGTCTCAGGAGAGGAGGCCAGGGCATGACGCTCTCCACCGCGATTCCGAAACACGTCGAAGACGCTCTGAGCACCCATCGCAGAGGTTTTCTGAAGAGCGCAGGCCTGCTCGTCGTGAGTTTTGCTACGGGCGGCGACGCTTGTGTCGCGGAGGCCTTCGCCCAGAACGAGAGCGCCGCTCGAACGGCAGGTCCTTACCGCGATCCCGATTTCCGGCAACTCGACTCGTGGATCGTCATTCATGAGAACAACACGGCCACCTTTTATGTCGGCAAAACGGATCTCGGCCAGGGCACGGGAACCGGTTTCCGGCAATTGATGTCCGATGAGCTCGACATTGCATTCGATCAGACGACGTGCATCATGGGCGCCACGGACATTACCGTCAATCAGGGCGGATCGGGCGGCTCGTCGGCCATGGAAAGAGATTCCTGGCCGATGCGGCGCGCTGCCGCTGAGGCCCGGCGGGTCCTGCTCAAAATGGCATCGAGCCGCCTCGGAGTGCCGGTCGATCAACTTACCGTCAGCAATGCGGTAATCCGCGTGAAGGCCGATCCTTCCAAAAGCATCACGTACGGGGAACTGATCGCGCGAAAGAAGTTCAATATCACGCTGACCGGCGCCAATGTAAATGCTGTCACCGGCATCGCCAAAGTGAAGCCGGTGCAGGAACTGAAATATACCGGGCAGCCGTTACAGCGCGACGACATTCCGGCCAAAGTGAACGGTTCCCAGAAATGGGCCGTCGACGTAAAGCTGCCGGGAATGGTTCACGCCCGCAACGTAAAACCTCCTTTCGCATGCGCGAAGCTGACAGGAATCGATGAATCGTCGGTACGAAATCTGCCGGGCTTTATTAGGGTGTTGAGGAAGGGAAATTATGTTGCGGTTGTATGCGAGCGCGAGGAACAGGCCATCCGCGCTGCCCGTGAGCTCAAAACGACATGGGAGAAGCCGGCGACCGCTCCCTTCCCCGCCTCCGAAGATCTCTTCCAATACATGCGCGGCACAACGCCCACCTCGGCTTCCGATCCGATCTTGGTGGGAAATCCCGACGCGGCATTTTCGGGCGCGGCAAAGGTGATCGAAGCCGAGTACGAGGTTCCGTTCCAGGGACATACCGCGATTGCCGGGGCTCATGCGGCGGCGGACCCATCGAATGGTCAGATGACGCTCTATTCGAACGACATGAAGGCCTATGGCATGCGGACCGGTGTGGCTGAGTTTCTCGGCATGCCGCGTGAAAAGGTTCGCGTCGTCTGGATGCAGGGCCCGCAGTGCTTCGGGCGCACCGCGGCGGACGATGCGGGCTTTGAGGCGGCCTGGATCGCGCGTGAAATCGGACGCCCTGTCCGTATACAGTGGATGAGGCACGAGGAGACGGCATGGGATACCAAAGGTCCTGCGTTCGTGGTGAAGATGCGAGGAGCGCTAGATGTCGCGGGGCGTCTGGCCGGGTATGAGTACACCGCCCGTTCGTGCGATTACAATCACGTCGGGTATAACGAGCCCGACACGGTGCTGATCGCACAACTGATGGGATCGAGGCGCGCTAAACCAGCCAGCGGCAGTTCCGGCATGCCTTCGGACGTGTACGCGATTCCCAATCGCCGGATGGCGGGCGAAGTCGTCAGCCTGCCTCTGGTATGGGAGACGCCGCTGCGCACCGGTAATTTGCGCGATCCGAACGGCCCTCAATCGACGTTCGCGGCGGAATCGTTCATCGACGAAGTGGCGGCGGCAGCGAAAACCGATCCGTTGGAATTCCGGATGAAGATGCTGACAGCGGCAAAGACCGATGACGCCGGATTCCGACGCGCGCGATCCATTGCCGTTCTGAAAGCCGCTGCAGAAACTTACGGCTGGGATCGACGCCCTTCGCCCAAACCACTCAGCAAGAGAAACGTCGTAACGGGGCGGGGTGTCGCATACTCATTTCGCGGCCAAACGGTTGTGGCAGAGATCGCAGAGGTAGAAGTCAATTGCCAGACCGGTCACGTGTGGGCGAGGCGGCTGGTATGCGCGCACGACTGCGGTTTGATCGTCAATCCCGAAAGCCTTCGTCGTACGGTGGAATGCGCCATGCTGCATGGGCTCAGCCGTGCAATTCACGAAGAAGTTCAGTTCGATACGGAAAAAGTTACGAGTGTGGACTGGATGTCGCACCCGACTCTTCGCCACGCCGATGCTCCGGAGCGAATCGATGTCGTGTTTGTGAACGGCGATCCGAACCCGAACCGTCCCGACCTACGCCCCTATGGAGCCGGAGAGGCGGCGCTTAAACCTATGCTTGCCGCGATTGCGAACGCGATCTATGACGCGACCGGCGTGCGCATCCGAAGAGTTCCCTTTCGGGACGCGCGCGTACTCGCCGCTCTCAAAGCGGCGGGGGTGTAGTTCTTTACACGATGATGGGAATCAGTGAGTGGTAAATCCGAGAACACTGCGATCGGGGAGACCCTTCGCACAATAGAAAGACGATCGCACCTGTATCGGAGGCTTATTCAGGCACTCGTATTCGTAGCAGCAGCGGCCATTGTAATAACGTTGACAGCGTCCGCGACGGTTTTGCTGTATGCGCCGGCGCTTGCGGTGGTGTTGGTCTCCATATGGGTACACTTCGATTCGGCTGAGCTCAACCGGTGGCGGCGCAGGCTGACAGACTTTGGCGTCACGCCTGACGTAGTGGCAACCGCACTCAGGGCGCGGAGCGATGTCCCACAGGCAACTCTGGCAGATATGACAAAGAGTTCGTCTGCAAAGCAAGGCTCAGATTATCAAGCCATTTTTGGTTCACTTTCGCTAATTGTCGCGCTGACATGCGTAGCGAGGGCCGTGGAGACCAGATCATTGTGGTGGGGATTGGGGGGAATTGGGTTCCTTGTAAGCCTCTTCCTGCGTTCGTCACGCTCCAGGTAAATGTTTGGCTCGACATGCTACAGGTGAAGGGAGATGATTAGACCTGGCTCGGCTGCGGTTGGGCACCCAGTAGATGTCGCGTCCGGAACAGTCTACTTTCGGCGCCTGGATATCGCAATTCATGGGCGACTGCCGATTCGATGGCTCCGCAGATACAGCAGCGCGAACCTGGACAGGAGCGGCTTGCACGGATGGGGTTGGTCAACCCTGTACTCTGCGGAATTGATTCAGGACAGCAACTCATTTGCCTTCCGCCACATGGAGGGCACGGCGGGGCTGTTCCCCGAAGCCGTACCTAAATTGTCGCGCGGCGAGGTTGTCAGCGATCTCGGAGCAAGCACCGAACTTTCTTTTCGTAACGGAGTGTATCTCGTCTCAGTATGGGACCCAGAAGGATTGACGGTCGAACGATATCAATTCTCAGAGTTTTCGGCCACAGATCGACTCCTGCTTACCGGCTTCGAAGATGCGAACGGCGTTGGTCTGGACTTCGATTACGACAACGGCCAACGGCTGGTTGCGATTCGCCAACGCCTGGAGCAGAGAAGTCTTGGCATCGCGTACACGCAGGAACAGCTTATCGCGAGCATTTCCGTTCTGGATCGGCAGAGTTGGCGCCGCCTTGTAAGTTACACGTACGATTCTAACGATCGCCTCATCCGGGTTGAGAACGCTGTCGGCGCGACAGAGGAGTACCAGTATGATTCTGACGGGCGCTTACTAATAGAAAAGACAAAGAGCGGCGCCGTATTTTGGTTTGTATACGACAATCGCGGCCGCTGTATCCAAAGTGCCGGACCTGGCGGGTTCGATTCTAAAACATTGGTTTTCAAAGATAATATCGGCTTAACAGAAGTAACCGACAGCCTCGGTCATGTTATCCGTTATCAGTGGAATGAAAAAGGTCAAGTTGTAAATGCGATCAATGCCGCTGGCGAGGTCACAACCACCAAGTACGATGAATACGGCCGCATTCAGTCTCGTATCTTCCCGGGAGGCCGGTCGATTGGTTATGAATACGATGATGCCGGTAACCGGAAGACTGTCATTGATCCGCTTGGAAGGACATTGAAGTTTAGCTTCAATGATAGACATCAGGTAACGGAACTGACTGATCCGAGAGGCAGCGTATGGAAATCGAAATACGATACAGCGGGACGATGGATCAGTCATACGACACCGCTCGGCAACGAATGGAAATTTGACTACGATGACCGCGGTAATCTGACGGGAACGACTGATCCACGCGGGTTCCACTCGCAACTCATTTATCGATGGCCTGAGGCGTGGGAGTATTACGACTACGCCGGCAACGTAACAACAATCGCAGAGGACTGCATGGGCCGCGTGGTCAGGCGGGTCGAGCCATCCCTCAAGGTGACGAATTACACAAGGGATGCGTTCGGGCGACTAATCGGAATCTCGACCTCGACCGGAACCTGCATCCAATACGGATACGACAGCGCTGGAAACATCACTTTCATTCGCGACTCGCTGGGAGCGACTATTACCTTTCGCTTCGGAACTTGCCGGCGGCTGTTGGAGCGAATCGATGCAGTGGGCAGCAGCCGAAAATTCCACTGGGGAACCGAACCGGGAAGGCTTCTGGAAATCATAAATGAACAAGGGGAGATTCACAAGATGGAGTACGACGCCGCCGGCCGCGTCGTACAGGAAACGACCTTTTCCGGAAGTGGTTTCCGGTATGAGTATGACTCAAACGGTTTTCAATCGGCTTACATTGACGAAGCCGGAAATCGGACCGATTACACGCGGGACGCCGCCGGGCAGCTGATCGCCGCTCGGACTCAGGATGGGGAAGTAACTGAATACGAGTATGACGCTTTGGGCGATGTCACACGCGCCTCCAGCAGTGGAGGAGCGATTGAATTCACACGCGACCCGCACGGGCGTGTGGTCCGTGAGATACAAGCGGGGATCACGATTGATTTCGCTTTCGACCCGGCTGGATGCCTGACGCGAATTTACAGCGGCACTGGCACCGAAATCACGTTCGGCTACGATGCAAATGCTCTTCCCGTATCCGCCAAGATAAACGGAAAAGAACTTTGGAACAGCCGGCGCAATGCTCAGGGCCTAGAAATAGAGCGGCGCATCGCTGGGGGCCTGAAGCTGCACCAGCGGTTTGACCTGAATTCGTCCCTTCAATTTCAGCAATTGAGCGGCGCTGACGGATCTTCGTTGATTCACAGATCGTTTGCTTACGACGTTGCCGACCGATTGACTACCCTGAAAGATTCGCGCTGGGGAGATACGCGCTACTCGTATGATGCGGCCGAACAGATCATCGCCGGGACATCAGCCCAGACCGAAGAAGAATTTGCCTACGACGCCGCAGGGAACCTGAAAAGCATCGGCACTGATTCGGTCAGGGTCAGTTTGGAATACGCTGCCGGAAACCGGCTCGTGCAGGCCGATGGCTCGCGACTGGACTACGATCTTCACGGCAGGCTTATTCGGCAGCAGACTTCTTCGGGCGGCTCCGAAAGCAATCTGAAACTGATGTGGAATGGAATGGGTAGGCTGATCTCGGTCAGTTCGCCTGATGGTGAGTGGCAGTATCGCTACGACGCAATCGGCCGCCGACTCGAAAAGAAAGGGCCCACTGAAACGGTTAGATTCATATGGGCCGGCGACGTGCTGTTGCAGGAGGCTTTTTCTTCGGGACGGCGGCGCACATGGGTTACGCCGCCGGGTATGTTTTCGCCGCTAGCACTAATGGATGGCCAGCAGAGCTTCGCCATCATCTCCGATGGGAACGGAACGCCACGGGATGTCATCGGAAGCAATGGAAAAATGTATTGGGCTGCGGCATATGCGGCGTGGGGCGCCGTCAAGTCGTTCCGTGGGGAGCTAAACGACTTCCCGATTCGTTTTCCAGGACATTACTTCGACCGCGAGACAGGGTTTCATTACTCGCGATTCCGCTACTATCATCCCGGCTATGGACGCTTCATTTCGCCTGACCCGATCGGATTGAGCGGCGGCCTTAATGAGTATGCATACGTCCCGAACCCGCTCGGGTGGGTCGATCCGCTGGGCTTGATTATCGTCTATCGAAACTTGAGGCCGGAACAGGATCCTTCTCAGGGACTAGATGCCAGAAGACCGGGCCGCGGTATGACCCCAATCGGACATGTGATGAATGCATCGAACAAGAATTTCAAAGGTTCGCAATACATGTCCGCGACGACAGATCCGGCGGTAGCGGCGGAATGGCGTGAACCAGGTCAAACCACAGTCAAATTCGACACCGACCACGTCGTGCCAGATCGCGAAGGCAATCTCAGTATTCTCGATATTTCGGATCGCGAGAAGGCTATTCAGAACGGACTGAAAGGGCGTACAATTAACCGCGCTGCAAGCTCTAAGGAAGTTTTGATAGAGGGCCATGTTCCGCCGGGAGTTATCGAAATCGTCCCCCCGCCGGAAGAGGAAGAGAAATCCTGCTAGCGTAAAGACGAGGATTCTTCGGAGATGAGCGAAGAGGAAGCCGTAAGCGCGATTGACGAACTCCTTGTCGGAGACCAAAGTATTCCCGGCAAATTAGCGATGAAAAAAGGAATAGATGAGGAGGCGGTCGCGAGACTTGAAAGCGCTATCGAGACACTGATGCCCATCTATAAGGTTCGAAATGACATTCCAAAGAAAGTCGCGGCGGCTTTCCTTGATCTCGCTGCCGATTTCGACCGTACGATGCCTCTATATTCGTCGGAGCTGCAGGACCGCATCGAGGATTTGAAACTTCACATTATTTCGCTTGGTTACGATCTTTTTGGATCCTAGTCAATTTGACTCCTCACTCGTGAAGGAAATATCCATTTTCAACCGTCGGAAACGGCTTTCCGACAGCCAGTTCCCGGGTGCAAGGATTTTGGACCTTACGTCAAAAGGAAGCCTACCTTGGGTTCGATTCAGCCCTTTCTATCCTGTCGGTAGCATCCCGGTACCCGGCTGGCCTGGCCTCACTAGCGCGTCCGTCGAAGGCATCTGGCAAGGACTGAAGCGATTTGAACACGAAAACCATGTGGATCTGTCCAGATTTCAGAACACCACAATGCGAAATCTGAAGCGGACATCTCGCGGTAGAGGCGATAAAGGCGTCCCACGAGGCGCCATCTTAGGTCATCAGTTCGGACCCGACGGCTCGGTCTTGCTCGACTACATCTCCGCACGCCGCAGGATTTATCTGCCGGCGTATCGTTGGACTCTTCAAAACCGTTTACAAGCCGAAGTTGAGGAAATACGCTCTATCGCGAGGTCGGAGCCGGTTGTGCTGCTGGATTACGAGACAAATCCAGACGTGGAAGACATCTCGCGACCGTTATCACATGTTTCGCTAGTAAAGCGATTTATTGAGGGCACGTGGCCTGAGACCGAGTCTTGCTGAAAATTCGAGACCCGACCGGGTCTCCGAAAGCTAACGTCAACCTGCGCCTTTGAAGCCCGGGATACGACTTGTCGCATGAGCCGCCGCCAAACCGACTGCACCTTGTGCCGCACTTACGGCAATGCCCCGCGCGAGAGCCTCGAATGTGACCCCCACGAGAACATTGCTGAAGCCAAGGGTCATGGCGTTGGGGACAACGGGAATGTCGCTGCATGACGTCGCGACCAATGGCGCCACAAAGGCCAAGGGACCGCCGTTAACTGTCACGTTCGGACTGCCGACAGCGGTCGATCCCTGGGCACCGACGTAGGGAATCGGCGGCATCAGGAGCTTCACCCAGGTCTGCCATTTCGTAAAGGCGCTAAAGGCGCCTTTTATACCTTCCCATGTCGATTGTTTACTCGACGTGTCTATGCCGGTGACATCCTTCAGGAATCCCTCTGCCGCATTCGACTTCGGAATCAGCGCCGCGATACCTGCAATCGCGATGTTGGCGAGAATCGTGAGCGTCATAAGAGTAAGCGCCATGGGGATATTAGTCAGGTACCGCTTCCAATAGGGGCAGTTGGTCGGAGTCGGCGGGACTGGCACGCCTTGCGGAATGTGAACCGAGTAACCCATCGCTCCAACCGAACAGGCGGGCATGCCATTTATGAACACGTTGGCGCGCGGAAAAGTCGGATCGCTCCAGAGGTAGATCAAGCCGAAGTAGGGATGGATGGGGATACCCGGAATCGGCGCGACAGCGTGCACGTCGATACCGATTACGCTGTCCATGAACTTGGCGGCAGGCCACAATGGCATGGTCAGCGAGCCTCAGACCGCACGCTCATGACGCGGAGCTTTCCAGTGAGGCGCGTCTGCTGATAACTTACAGCGACTCGATCGCCATTGTTGGCCGCTTCAAATACAGAGCGGTCTACCGCAGCACTGGTCTCCTCGTTGCCCATGCGCAGTTTCATCACGTAGAGATCGGGAGTAACTTGCGGAATCACCCGAGGATGGCCCGCGATGTAGTCGGTACGGTAAGTTCTCTTGGAAGGCACATGTTCCTTGCTCATCACCAAACCGGTGCCGGTCTTTTGAGGTAACCCGAAGGAATCAAGACTTTGAAACCCGAAATATCCGGCAACGACAAGGAGAATAAGGCCACCCGCCAGAGGCATCCAATTTCCCCCGTTCATTGAACAAAGACCTCCATCTTACGCATTTCCGGCAGCCAATCCGGACCAGGATAGGGAACTGCGCCTCGCCAGATCAGATCCACTTGGCGCTCTTCCATTCGGATCATGACTGTTTGCAGGACTACGCCCGGTTCGCGGACACCCCGTCCAATATCCATGCCGATACGTGGCCTGTCTCCGGGCAGAAAAAAATCGATGCGGCCTTCCGGCGTCAGATGCCAGGTCCTGACGGATTCGTCCCCCGTGAGGAAAGGCAGTACCAGACCCTCCGAGGCGCCGTTGAAGAATGCGAAATTCATGTGGGGCAGTTTCGTTTGTTCATAAAGAGCTCGTTGGGCAGGTGGTACCGCTTGTGCATACAAAGCTCTTAGTTGCTGTTCCGTTTTGTGATCGGCGGGCATTACACCGGCAAGCGAAGCCCGCGGCTGCCAGGATTTGGGGAACCAGCCGAAGGACTGCGGTTTGGGCTGCTGTTCCCAGCGCATGAAATGACCGCAGCAGAGCCGATGGGGATCGAGTGCGTCGTCCGGATCCTCCAGATTGGGCAGTTCAAGTCCATCGACAGAGTCACGGATATTTTGAATGGCGAATCCTTTACCAACCGGATTTCGCGGATAGAGACACGTTAGCTTGCGATCCGAATAGATGTCCGCTCCTCCGTAGGCGAGCTCATAGCGGAGGTCCATTTCAAGAAAGGGCCGAGGCTCCGTGAACGAAGGCAGACCGGACGTAAAGCGAGCTGCCCGGTCCCCGATCACCAGAATCCTTTTCTGAACGGCGCCGATTTGAATTGCCGCGAACAGGGATCTTGCCGGGACCGCATTAGGAGCGTAAACTTTCCCAATCAGCACGATGTCAGTGGCGATCTTCCAGGGAACGAAATCAGACTCGAACTTCACCGATGAGTTCATGGGATCATCCCAATACTGATCGCCTGGAATGATCTTCGCGTCAGCGGGGGCGCGAAGGCAGCTGGTGCCCGGAACGATATCGTATGTGCGTTTTACAAGCACGCTGAGAACGTACTCACCCTCTGGGCTCTGTCCGGGCAAAACGATCTTCTGCACTCGCTTGTCAACTGCAGAGTCAAGGACAACGGGCGCCGCCATCACGTGATCTCCACACGCAGGCGCGACATTTCAGGGAGCCAATCGACGCCGGGGTACTCGTGCGCGCCTCGCCAAACCTGGTCGAGCTGGCCGTCATCAGGGCGAATTAACACGGTTTGCAGTACGGGTTGCAGCTCGCGTTCGCCCATGCCTATGTCCATCGCTATTTTCGGCGTGTCTTCCGGCAGCACAAATTCCAAGAGACCCTCGCGAGTGAAGTGCGAAAGGCGAACCGCCTCGCCACCCTCGAGGTAAGCACAAACGAGGCCTGGCGAGGCCCCATTGTTAAAGCGAATGTCGAAGCTGGGCAGCTTGAACTGGCGAGCCAATGCAAACTGCCTTTGAGGTACGAGGCCAAGTTGCTCTTCGCGGAGAACTGCATCAGGATCAACAAATCCGGGCACGGAGCCGACAAATGAGCAACGAGGATACCAGGTGCGCTGATACCATCCCAAACCCTGCGGCATGGGCTGTCGCCACCAACCGTCTGGATCGCCCACAACAATCCGTTCTGGTGTGAGCAAATCGAAAGGATCCTCAAAATTCGGTAATCCGAGGCCGTGCAGCGCCTCCGGTGTGTTCTTCAGGACGAACCCACGACCCAGGTGATTGCGCGGGTATGCGAACGGCATATCCGGAATACTGACCGAATCTGTTCCGCCATATGCCAGCTCATACCGCGCGGGCATTTCCTTGAACGGCACGGGATCCGTCACCGTGGGCGGTCCATTCACGTTGTACAGACACTTACGGTCTCCGAAGACACGAACAAGTTTGACAATTCCGTTCACATCAATGCCTGCATCCATTGTTTGCAACGGCTGGTTGCCCGCCGCATAAACCGTTCCGACCACGACGACATCCGTTGCAACTTTGAAAGGCGAGAGGTCGCTTTCGTACCGAACGCTGCACGTTTCCGGATCGCCGCGGTCGTAATAAACGTCGACGAGATGAAGTGGTTTGTCCTCCCCGGCACGAACGACAGACCCTCGGCGGATGTCATAGGTTCGTTTCACCAGTACGCAGAAGACGTCTCTCTTCTTGTCATCCTTGGAGGCGACAACGCGATAATTCTCGAGAGATTCCCCGCGTTGAGTTGAGACCGCAGCCATGACTTAAGGATTCAGCATCACCATCGCGCCCTTGACTGTGTTGGTAACAGAGCCTTCGGAAACAACGATCCCACCTCTGGTTTGATGCTGCATGTCGGCTTCGGAAGTGACTTCTGCGCCGTGTGTTCGGACTTTCTGAGCTCCATCGATTGCGATATTTTGACCGGTCAATTGAATGCGGCCATCACTAAACATATGAAGTTTGCTCTGTCCCACCTCAAGCTTGATCTCCGTGGCGGCGGTGATGTAGACGTACTGGGTTTGCGAGGTAACTTCGATCTGCTGCATGACCGTATTTACCTCTTTACCCTCGGTTACGATGATGACCGTATCCTTCTTAATGGTTTCGGTGTGCGTTCCATCCACTGCGATCACGCGATTGTTGTGAATCGTTTGACTGTCGTCGTGCTCGACTGTAGTTGACATGTCGTACTGGGAATGAATAGTGACCTTTTCCTTCCCTTTCGTGTCATCCATAGACATTTCGTTGTAGCCACCGCCACCTTTTGTACTGTTGCTTTTTATGCCGCTGACAACAGCGCCACCGGGCAGTTTGTACGGCGGTGTCTGCTCCGCGTTGTATACGCGTCCGGTGATGATCGGCTGGTCAGGATCTCCATCGAGAAAATCGATGACAACCTCCTGGCCGATTCGTGGAATCGAAACGGTGCCCCAATTCTTTCCTGCCCAAGGTTGTGAGACGCGCACCCAGCAGGAGCTATTTTCGTCATTCTTGCCTTCGCGATCCCAATGAAATTGAACCTTCACACGGCCAAACTCATCGGTCCAGATCTCCTCGCCGGCTTTTCCAACAACGATGGCAGTCTGTGGACCGGAAACAGTGGGCTTCAGAGTTCTTCGCTGCGGCCGGAATGTTACGTCCTGCGGGATGCATGAGAAGCTGTTGCGATATGACTCGCCGCCAGGCGCATGAATGTCATCGGCTACGTACCAGGGCGTTTGAACAGCTGTGTGGTGGATGGAAGTAATGACGTGCTTGCTGTTCTTCGAACGATCATCGAGTTCAAACTTCCGTCCAGCCGAAAACCCGCGGCACAGGGAGGTTGCGGAAGCCTCGGAGATGAGCGCCTCTTGTTCTTCCATACGCACTCTGACGAACTTTTCAGCTTCGGGCTGAACTTCTCTATCCCGTTGTTTCTCCTTAAATCTGGCCGCATACTCGCCTGGATAATCGTAGACTTCGAGCGGCTTGGAAGCGCTGAAGGGAGACGTGCTGGATTCGGCAACTTCAAGATTTTTGGAAGGCATCTGAAAGTGGAAATCCCGCAGGGTATACTTGCCAGGACGGAGTTCCTGTTTCTCATTCCAGGTGAGAACAGGATTGTCGAATTCGCCCCAGCCGCTGGGCCCGACAAGCCGGCCTTTCGGCTGTTCCGGGCAAGTCTTGTAAACAGATGGCGCATCGCCCAAGACGAGGGTGTGGTTATCAGGCGAATGCTCGAAGAAATAGAAAATGCCCTCGGATTCGAGCAGGCGAGAGATGAATGCGTAACTACTTTCGCGGTACTGAACGCAGTAGTCAAGCTTCGTGTACGATCTGGTAAGGCTGTCTTCAAACGAAACCGCAGGGAAGTGCTGCTTGTATTCATCGAAGATAGACTTAACGATCTCCGGAACAGTTTTTGATTGATAAATTCTGCATTTGGAATCAAGCGTAAGCAGCCAGAGCCAGGGAACGACTGTAGCCTGATAATGGGCAAAGCGAGTCCCCTCCGAACTTAGCTGATGAAAGCGGCTAACGATTCCATGGAAATAGCGCCGGGGACCCTTGTCAAAATCGTCGAACATCGAAAGAGCCAGGGTCACTGGCTCTCCCATCAGCCTTTCAACGGCTACCTTGGGAGCGCTCCTTAGGTCCGCAACCAATTTCAGCTTTATTTCAAAGAGTCCGGAGATGTACTCAGAGGCGGTGAACGACTCGACAAGGAGAGTGTCTTCCGGCAAAGGAGTTTTCAGACGGACCAGGCGGTGCTGATCTGTGAAGGTCTCGTATTGTGCAGCGGCAGAAGCCAAGAAATCCTCCTGGAATTTTCGATCCGCAGTCCGCCGTCAACGCTCGAATTCTGGTTGCAATTGCCGGGCCACCTTCGGATGCAATAAAACTGGTGATCCGAGTTCGAGGGGCGTTGCAGGAACTGTAAGAACAACCAGGGCGTTATACGATCGAGAGGCGCCGTTCGGTTAGGGCGCTCATTGTTAGATTAACTCTTTCGATAGCAGCAATCGCGCCCGGCTTCGGTTAATTCAACATATCGGACTCAGGCGGATTCGAGACTTGCTCGATCCAGCGATTGACGTACGCCGGAAGGTTGATCAAGGCAATGTGGCGACGGCGAAGATTGGCCAGGTATTCGACAGAAAAACGGTCCACTAATGTAACGCCGGTTAGATCGAGCGTCACCGACGGCTCCCGGTTTCTTCTGTCTTGTAATACTTCGTCGATTGCATCGCAACCTTGCCGTGTCAAACGGCCCACAATACTTATTGTCAGGCGCTCGTCTCCGGCGGTGTTTGTCGTTATCTTGAGCATCCAGATCGACTTAAGTCAGGCAACCTGAGGGCCAGGCTATTCGAATTTTTGAATCAAGCAGTTCGCGGTCCGGTTTAGCCGCAGTCGCGAATTCACGAGCACGAATTCGCGGGAATGAACGGAGCAGTTTGATGGCAAGCGCTCAGGGCGCCTTTGGGGAGGGCCGCTGGAAGAACCGGTACTTGTCGACTCCGAGGCGGCGGATCTTCGATTCCAGCGTGGAGGCGGAGATGCCGAGCCGCGCGGCTGCGCCCCGAGATCCGGCAACACGGCC
>DATBHS010000181.1:0-12885 GCA_036557345.1 Bryobacteraceae bacterium | reverse complement strand
ACAGGTCCCGAAAAGCCCTTCAATCGAGACTGCGAAGCCCGGAAACGGGCTTGCGAAGCAAGGGGCGTATAGGTCCAGCACAGTTTGTCGGTAAATAGATCGCTGCGCTCGTTCTGCTCAGCGCAACTCACTCTCATCTGCACTTGACCTTACAGCGCGTCCCGCTGAAGGGACTGAAAAACGACTCGCAAGACGCACTATGTAAAGGAGATATCTTTTTCGGGGTTCTCGTGACCCGGCTGAGGATGTCGGGATGTCCATTGAAAAAGGAACGGCCCGCTGTCCCTCGGGCAGGCAGGTGTTCCGCACTCCAGCGATAAGCATGCTGCGTCTCTGCTAGGCTCGAGCGCGGACCGGCGATCTGCTCACTTCCGATTCCAACACCGACTCAATGAACATCCGGCCTACTCCTGTGGACCAGTTCACCCAAGCCCTACTCCAGGCTGGTGGTCAGGAACCTCTGCCATGGGCAACGAAATCCGTACTAGGGCTCCTTTCGGCCTTAACATTCTTCTGGAGGCAGGCCTGAATTCAACTCCCACCATGCAGATCGACCACGCGGCAGTCGCGCCGGCAAATACTCAGTGAGCCACAGTCTGTGCCGCCAGGCCTTCGGGTTCTTTGAGAGCGGCGGCTACTCGCAGGAATAAGTGATCACGCATTGTGTCGCACTGCATTTTGCCCTGCCAGAAATTTCCATCATCCACATGTTGAAATCTCCTGCGCTTCCCTGGATGGCCAGGTTGCGGTACCTTCACAGGGCCTATGAAGAGGATTAACTTTTCCGCAACTCGACACTTGCTTGATAGCCTGCTGCTGGATTCGCCATTCTGGCATCGTCGTACCTGGCCCCTCACAGTAATTTTGAGTGCCATGTATCAAAACACACGTTGCAGCGCCCTTTACTGGTAGATAGGGCGTTGCCAGCGTAGCGAGTGGCAACGTCCGGGGGTTGCGCCCATCCGCGGCCAACTCCTGCAGAGGGCGCGCCCTTCTGATCAGAATACGGCCAATGCAATCACTTGTAATCGTGATGGCGCGAAAACCTGCGTACTGTCGGTAAGAGGATCAGCCAGTTTGACGGATTTTCCGCTCTGCTCACACACAAAGACCAGCAGTTCTGAAAATCCGGCGACAAGTGTACCGCTCGGCAATTGCCCGCAAATAGTCCCACATGCAAAGCAAATCGGAGTCAAAATCCGAACGTGACGCCTCCCGTCTACGCCCACGCGCTCAAAGCAGAGGAACTCGAGACGACGGATGTGATCTCAAACGCGGCGAAAAAAACTCTGGCACCGTTGGCGTGTCAGAAAGTGTCAGGACAGAAGGACGTTAGATCTTGAAAAATTTGGTGGAGGCGGCGGGAGTTGAACCCGCGTCCGAGAAAGTCCGCCGTGCAAAGCCTACGTGTGTATCCGGTTCTGACGATTCAGCAGCTGCCTATAAAACCGGCAAGAGTGACAGCTACCTAGTCCGATTGATCTCGGCGCCTGGACTCCGGACCGAAGTCTGACGCCTATCCTGCAAAATGACGCTCATCGCGCAACGCGCAGGCTCATTACCCGTGAGCGGCTACCTAATCAAATTAGGCAGCGTATGCAAACTGCGTGTTATTGGCAGTTGTTGTTTTCCGATCGTTTTACGGGAGCTCGGAACCCGACACGCCTTCACACAACGATTCGATCCCGTCGAATCCGTTGCGCCCCCATCGGGAGGAACATCACACCATTTTATCAGAAATGTGTCCTCTTCTTTGCTCGATGTCCTCCTGCTTGCGTGCCGTCCCGTTCGGATGTTCCAATGGGATCATCACCCGAACATGCAGAGCACCGCTGTTACTCCCTCTGTACGGCCGCGCGCGGGCGACGAGACACTAGAGGAACACGGGCGCCTGTTCCACGTCGTCTTATTGGATGATGACGAACACACTTACGATTACGTAATCGAAATGCTACAGAAGCTCTTCTTTCTTCCCTTGGATGCGGCATTTGAGCATGCTGTGGAGGTGGATACCACTGGCCGGACAATCGTAATTACGTGCGAACGGCCCGAAGCCGAGTTCGCGCGCGATCAGATACACGGCTACGGAGCGGACCCGAGAATGCCCAAATCGAAGGGTTCCATGTCAGCGGTGCTGGTTCCGGCCGGGAAAACTGCGTCTCTGTAGCTCCCTCGAGAGCCCACGCCTATCGCGGCTTTTGCCTGTATGTTAAGACCGCCTTTTCGTGTTCGCTCAAAGTGGCTGAGAAGTGATGCGACCCCGAGCTGTCCGGTTTTGCGACGAAGTAGACATAGTTCGTGTCAGATGGGTGCAGAGCGGCTTGCAAAGACTGAAGTCCTGGATTGCCGATTGGGCCGGGCGGCAAACCGGGATGCGCATATGTGTTATACGGATTCGTGCTGGCCAGGTCTGACTTGTGAATTGCGCCCCGATACCGGTTCTCGAGCAGCGCAGCATACATCGTGCTCGGATCGCATTGCAGGGGCATGTTCAACCGTATCCGATTAAGAAATACTGACGCGATAATCGGTCGCTCCCGCGCAATTGCAGTTTCCTTCTCGATGAGAGACGCGAGCGTGACCATCTTGTGGGTTTCCGGGCCATAAGGCGGCCCGCCCAGTGCTCCCCACTTTTTTCGGAACTCGTCTGTCATCGCACGGCAGAGTTGGGCGGCCGTTGTGCGATGCGTCATTCGATACGTGGAGGGGAAAAGATATCCTTCCAAATTGGGAGCAAGCGGGTCGAGGTCGCGAATCATGTCGGGCTTTTCTGCCGCATTCAGAAAAGCGTCTCCCTTGACCATGTCCAGTTGATCAAGCAGGGAAGCGACTTCGAAGATATTGCTGCCTTCTGGAATCGTCACGTCTTCGTAAAACACTTGGCCCCGCCGAATCTCTTCGAATACCTGCCAGGGCGTCTGGGCTGTCGCAAAACGGTATTCACCTGCTTGCAGTTTGGCCCGTGGGCGCAGAACTCGGACAGCGAGAAAGGCCCACTCTGAGCGAACAACCCCTTGATGTGTCAGGCTTCTGGCAATCTGCCGCGACGACATGCCGTGCTCGATCTGGACAAATGTTTCCGTGCGGAAGCCCCGGTACGGCCCGAAGTACCAGTAACCCGCGATTCCTGCGCCTGCAAGCAGAAGCGCGAAAGCCAATAGAAGGCTACAGCCGAGCCACCTGTGCCGTCTAGCCAAGAGACTCTTCCTGCGCGCCTTGCTTTTCGTTGGCCAGGTAACCCAAATAGCTCTCAAGGAGAAGAACGGCCGAGAGGCGGTCCACCGCTCGCCTCTTTTCGTCAAGCGACGCACCGGTTGACCTCAGCACGCGTTCAGCTTCTCTGGAGGTCAGGCGCTCATCCCAGTACACAATCGGCAGCCCGAGGAACCGGCTCAGTTTCTCCGCAAACTCTCTTGTGTATTCGCTCTGACGGCTCTCGCGGCCGCTCAGGTGCAATGGCTGGCCAACCAGGAGAGTCTCTATATCCCGCTGCTTTGCGAGACCCCTCAGCTTTTCCATGTCCTCGCGGATTCGCGTGCGTTCCAACGTGGGCATCCCCTGTGCAGTGATTCCAAGCTCGTCACTAACGGCCAATCCGATCCGTTTTTTGCCTATGTCCAGAGCCAGGACGCGGCCGCCGGATTTTCTTTCGCGCGATTGCAACAATCAGGATTATAGAGTGTTTAAACATGCTAGAGTAACTGTTAACCGAGGCAGTAGCTCTTCGCTTTGGCTTTACTCACTTTCTCGCAGCCTACTCTGAGATCCGTCCGCCTCGGGACATCACTGATTGCGCTGGCCGCCGCAATCGCCCTCCTCTACTATGGGCGCGATTTCTTCGTTACCCTGATTATCTCCGCTGCGTTTGCCTTCATTCTCGATCCGGCCGTTGTGCTGGTAGGCAAACTGCGCCTGCCGCGCGCAATCGCTACCGCAATCGTCATTGGCATAGCTTTTGTCACCGTTTACGCCCTCATCGCCGCTGCTTGGTCACAACTCGCCTCGATCGCAGAGGACCTTCCTACTTATAGCTCTCGCGTCAGTGAACTCGTGAGCAAAGTGAACGATGAGCTGGATTCATTGGAAAAGAAAACGGTCGAAATTCTGGTTCCCGCCACGTTTCGCCAGCAGCAGCAGCAGATAGAACAAAAGCCCCAGGAAGCTATGAAAGCCAGAAAGCGGCGGCGTGGTGTGACCTCCACTCCTCCACCAGTTGCTCAGCCGACGATACAGGAGGTTCGCATCCACAGCGATGCGAAACCGGTTATCACAACCCTGTACCGCTACGTTTCCGGCTACTTCCATGTCCTCGTCATGGCGTCTTTCGTTCCTTTCCTGGTCTATTTCATGCTGAGCTGGCGGGACCATATCAGCAAGGCTTTCCTGCTCCTGTTCGCTGGAGAAGGGAGATATGCAATCGGGAAGACCTGGTCCGGCATAGGCGAATCGACTCGCGCCTACGTTCTTGGAAATTTCCTTCTTTGGGTGTTCCTGAGCAGCGTCAGCGCCCTCGTATTCTTTTTCTTCAAAGTGCCGTATTGGCCTTTGATTGGCCCTCTCAGCGCCTTTTTCAGCCTGTTTCCTTACATTGGGTTGCCATTATCTGTCGTGCCGCCTGTCATTGCTGCGCTTGCTGTTCCAAACAAATTCAAGGTCGTGATCATGGTGATCTTGTTCACGGCGGCGCTCCACCTGATCGCCATGAATTTTCTGTACGCGAAGGTGATCGGAAGGCGAGTCCGTTTGAATCCGCTTGCCGTCACGGTCGCCCTGATGTTTTGGGGCCTGCTATGGGGAGGGATCGGGCTTGTGCTGGCGATTCCCATTACGGCCGGAATTAAGGCTGTCTGCGACAATATCGAATCGCTCGAGCCCTATGGCCGGATTCTCGGCGAAGACTAGCGGAGCAGACGCTTTGGCCTGCAGGCATCAACCGCGACCCCCTGCACTCCTACCGAATATAAGCCTTAACAGGCGGTTCCGTTCCAGCAACTGTCATTTCGCCTCTATCCTGAAGCGCCGGCGATCTGACGTAAGCCATCCCGGCAACTTCTCCCAGTTCCGCCGAAAATACAGCCGACGCCACTTCGGCCACGGGTTCTCCGTTGATCACCAACTTTGTGCCCGCTGCGGGCGGCGCATCACTTTCGATCCGGATCGGCGTCAGCAGACGATGCACTTGACCTCGTGACCGGACTCGCTCCACGATCTCCTGACCCAGGTAACAGCCTTTGTTGAAATGAACAGCCTTTAGGATCTGTGTCTCTTGAACCAGGTATCGCTCGCTGATTTCTTCGCCGTAACGCGGCCTGCCGTTTTCAATCCGGACCGTGCGAGCCTCATCTGCAGTCGCCCGCGGAATTCCGGCGGCTGTGAGGCGCTGAACGAGAGATTCTTTTTCAGCGGCCGGAACGAAGATACGGATTCCCTCCTCGCCCGTACTTGCTATATGGGCGGCGAAGCCGTCGCCCCACTCCCGAATGGCATACTCGCTGTCCGGTACCGATAATCCGAGTCCTATCGCAGCCGTGCTGCTCCCGGGCCCCTCCAGGCTCAGAGCCGCCCATTGTGAGGTTTCATCTTCGAGATGGACGTCGTCCGAAATGATGTACTTGTTCAGGTGATCACGGAGTTTGCCTGCTGTTTCCGGTTCGGTGTCGAGGAACAGGCTTTCGCCGTGGTTATAGATCACCGCATCAGCCAGAATCCGGCCTCGGCTGTCCAGGAAAAATGCATACAGACCGTTGCCAGCCGGCAGATTTTTCACATCATTGGTGCACATCGCGTGCAGCAGCCTCGCCCGATCTTTGCCGGTTACCCGGACCTTTCCGCGGGCTGACAAATCGAGCCATGCAGTGGATTGACGGAGCGCCTCATATCCGTTCATAATCCAAGCAGCTCCCGAACATACGGTTCCAGTCCCGGTGTGCAAGCGTAGGCATTGCCCCCGTAAATCGTGTCTCCGCCATCGAAACTTTTGAATTTTCCTCCGGCCTCTTCGACCAGGAGCTTTTGGGGCGCCAGATCCCAGGGCGATGCGTTGGGCTCGATCCAAACATCCGCTTGACCTTGAGCCACCAACATGGAATCGACCGCTCCGCCCAGGCTCCGGACAGCCCAGAATCGCGCCATCCAGGGCAACAGCCGCGGAGCAAACCGGTCCACGCCGACTTTATTAAAGCCATTGAACGCCAGTACGGCGTCCTCTGGTTCAGACCGTTCAGACACCCGAATCCGCAGTCCGTTGGCCCAGGCCCCTTGTCCTTTGCTCGCCCACAGCAGCATGCCCTGTCGAGGACTATGTGCCGCGCCTGCCACGATTCGCCCATTCTCTTCCAGGCCGATCAGAACGGCCCACAGCGGAATGCCTCGCACGAAATCTCGTGTCCCATCAATAGGATCGATGATCCACTTGCGCCCATTTCGCGACTCGCGGTTCGCTCCTTCTTCGCCCAGTATTCCATCTTCAGGGAATTGCTTGCCAATCAAGTCTACGATCAGTTTTTCGCATGCCCGGTCGGCCGGCGTGACGGGTGATTCGTCCGGCTTAACCTCCGCCGAAACGCCGCGCCGCTGGTAATCGAGCGCTAGAGCGCCCGCTTCCTGCGCCACCAGTTTGGCGAGTTCTACCTCGCGTTCAAAAGCCATTTGTTTCGATTATCCGTCAGGCTTGCCGCCCATCTCTGAAGCGAATGCTCTCGAGGTTTGCGAAAATCGAGTAATAGGAACGAAACCACGGCTCGGTCGCGTAGGATGGAATACGTTTATCTTTCGTTGACACATAATAATGATCGGGTTAGTCTGAAGTTTCGTTAAGAGGCGCCGCCACGTTTAGCGCTGAGCTGGACGCTATAAGAAAAACAAGTCGCGTGCTTCCCTTTGGGACCCGAATGAATCAACCGTTTTTTGTTGTTGAATTCGCCCAGTCTGTAAACGGGCAGGTAAGACGAGTACAAATCAGCTATCGGTCGCTCGCCTATGTTGTCGCTTCTCTCCTGGCCGTCTGTCTCCTAATTTTTGGGCTGTTCTGGAGCTATTTGCACACGAGCTGGGAAGTCTCCCGGTATAACCAGCTTCGAGCCGACTTCGAGCGCCTGCGCCAGCGCTACCAGGAGCTACGGCGCCAGTCACTACAACACAACGAGCAGATGGCCTCGCTGGAAGATCTGGCGAGCGAGGTTTCGGCCGCGTACGGCATTCATCCGCCAGTCTCCGCCGGAAATCGAGAGATAATCGACCCGGAGTCCTCACTGCAACCGAGCGTCAAGGAATCAATTCAGGAATTCAATTTTCTCCGGACTGCGATGTATTCTGACATTTACCATCGGTATGCATTTCAGTGGCAGTCGCATACGCAGCCTAGCTTTTGGCCTGTGAACGGCATCCTGCGGAGTTCGTTTGGCGGAAGAAACGATCCATTTTCGGGTGAGGGAGCTTTTCATACAGGTATTGATCTAGAAGCCGCCAGAGGCACGCCCGTGCATGTGACGGCAGATGGCGTAGTGGAGAGCGCAGGTTGGAGCAGCGGCTACGGCAAACTCGTCGTGGTTGACCACGGAAATGGCATCGACACCTATTACGCCCATCTTTCACAATTCATGGTTGTGCCTGGCGAAGAAGTCCGGCGAGGTGAAGTGATCGCGCTCTCGGGCGGCACCGGGAGGGTGACTGGACCGCACATCCATTACGAAGTCCGGCTGCACGGCACACCCGTGAACCCGTACAAGTACATGTCGCGGGTCCAGATCTCGCAGAGGGCAAAGCCCAGACATAACGATCTGGGTCTCTAGGTGATACGATGGCAGTCTTCATCCCGCAGCCCGCGCTTGGAACTAGCGATATCCGATTCGCATCTTTTTGAATAGTGGAACACGGCGTCACGCGACGCGCGGTTCTGGCGCTGATGCCAGCAAGTGTAGCTGCCGCCAGCGCGGATCCGCGCAAGAAAAGCAAACCTCTCCCGGCAGTCGGTGAGTTCGTCCGGTTTGCAGATCCAACGACTGAAACGCCGGTTGTCAGGCTGACCAATCCGGCGAGCACCAGCGTTCTTCCTGCGTCAACGAACCGGTTTGTCTCGGTGAAAGAGCGCTTTCTGGTCTTTTCGTCCGATCGAAACGGTAAATTGAAACCGTTTCGAGCAGACCTGAGAACCGGAGTTGTGACGGCAATCGCCGGAGCGACGGATCTCGACCCGCGTTCGCTCTGTCTGGATCACCGGGAACGAGTCCTGCACTTTCTCGACGGCGGGCACCTGCGAGCCGTCAACCTCCGCACCCGGCATGAGGAAAGTCCGATCGCTGAGGATATCAGCGCGTTCAGTGTCGCCTATATCGGCGCTTCGGGGCCATCCGAATTCTGGGTTACGCGCCATGGCCGGCTCGAATACCTGCGTGGCGGAACCACTGGCCCTATTGCCCAGAATGTCTCGGGCGAATGCTTGTCCCGTCCGGGCCGCAGCGGGTGTCTGTTTACGCGAGATCTTGATTCGGAAGATCGTGAAATCTGGTATGTCGGCGCCGCCGTGCCGGGGGCGAAGCCCGTTCTGCTGGCAAGCGGTCGCGTATCGAACCCGGTGTGGTCCGCCGACGGTCAATCCGTCTTTCTACTTCGCGATGTGCCCAAAAACGGAACGTACTTTTCGGAGATACACGAGCTCATTCCGGAGGGCGGGGCAGAGAAATGCGTCTCGCCCACCAGCCAGTTTGCAGCATTTGCTCCCAATGGAGACGATTCTGTTTTCGTCGGTGCCAGCCGGAGCAAGGCGCAGCCGAATATCATTCTCCTCCTCCGCTCCGTGCAGCGGGAGTTCACATTGTGCGAGCATCGTTCCAGTCATCCCGCGGCTGTCGTGCCCGTTTTTTCACCCGACAGCCGTCGTGTTTATTTCCAAAGCGATCATCAGGGCAAGCCGGCTATCTACTCCGTGAATGTGGAACTGCTGGTCGAGCCAACGCCGGCCGTTGCCGCCTAACTTAGGCGATAATCCGGATTTCGCCAATCCCACCCTGGACCTTCAGCCGCACGTTCACCTTGGCATTGTCATATAGGCTGTTTTGCCAGTGATCGCCCTGTTTATCGAGTCCGGTGACAGTTATGCTCCCAAGGCCGCCATGCGCCTCCGCCCAAATACCGATGCCGTCAGGAAGATGCACGGTTGCCTGTCCGACTCCGCCCGAGATATTCACTTCATAATCCCGCGTCGGCTTGCCCCGTAGATCGAGCTCGACTTGCCCCGCGCCCATGTGAACGCTAAGGTCGCGTAGCGTCAAACTACCCAACTCGAGTTGAGCTTGGCCGGCCCCGCAGTTTAAAGCCAGATCGGTGATGACCTGATCATTCAATCGAAGGTCCCAGACGTATCGCTTGTTGCCTCTTATGTTGAAGTGTTGCGGCTGCCGGATTGTGACGGTCGCATGAGTGCCATTGACGGATGTTTCCACCTGTGGCTTCCACGCTGGGACATTATATTCGAACCGTCCCTCCATAAGCTTGCCGGTGCCGCCGCGCAGGTTCATCTCTCCTGCGCCCATGTTGAGTTGGATATTCGCGCGCTCGACGTTTCCCCGATCGAGAGAGAACGGTTCGTCTTTGAGCGGGCCCGTTGGGGTAGTGTCGAATTCACATGCGGCCAGGATCAGAGTGGAAACGACAGCCAGAAACACTCGAATGATCGGTTTCTTCTTCAACATGGCTTTTTCGGATCAGGATACGCTATCGAAGGAATAATTGTTCCGTTCCTATGCCGCAAGCGATGAAGGGCCCGCATGACTAAGTATGCCCTGGTGATGCTGGGCGGCGCGTTTGGAGCCGCGTCGCGATTCGCCATCGGTACACTTGTAGCACGTCTGTACACTGCCGTATTTCCCCTCGGGACATTTCTCATCAACATCAGCGGATCTTTTCTGATCGGGCTGCTTATGATGATCTTTCTGCAACGTTCAACCATCCACGCGAACTGGCGATTGTTTCTTGTAACCGGCATTCTCGGTGGCTATACGACGTTCTCCAGTTTTGAGTGGGAAACTTTGGTTGCGATCCGCGGGGGTGCCAATCTCGTCGCGATCGCCTACATGTTGCTGAGCCTGGTCCTGGGTTTGGCGGCTGCCTGGCTCGGTGCCCTCATTGCTAATCGTTTCTGGACTTAGCAACTTTCTCGGTAACTCACGCCTTCCGTGGGGCGAGCTTCAGCCCAATGTCATTTGGTTTTCCCACATATGGACACATTTGGTGGGGCGGCGCCTCTGAGCCGCGCCGGACGCCCACGTCCGGCTTGCTCATTTTTCACCGAGTTGGAGAGGCCGACAAAGCGTCGGCCGCAGGACGGGGTCCTGCCTACGAAAAACTAAATGATATTAAGATGAAGCCTGCATGGGGCTCTCAGCCCGCGCTTCTTGGACGGTTATGGAAACATTTCCCGTCTGTCAAATCGAGACAGCGCCGGTAACAAAACGCGATTCATTGCTTGCCGGAAGAACGTTGGAAGGCAGCAAGCTCTGCTCGCTTGTCGGGCGTTCATCAGTCAAAATGACGGATCCGGAGAAAAATTCGCCCTGGGAATACGACGAGTGACACATTCCCAACATTCTCTACGGTCCCTATAGACCTCTCTAGTTGTTGACGGGGCGCTACTCAGCTATATTTCCGGGATACCGTCACATGGTCCGACCGATAATACCTGGAGAGCTCTTTCGCCTGACGCACTCCGTAACCGCTGTCCAGTTTTTGCGGCCATTAGGAACCGAGCAACCTCTTGAATCGAGAGCGCATTCGGTAATGATCCCCGAGCAGGCACTGGTGATGGTGCACTCTCTTCACGATAATGACCGTAAGCGTTCGCTGGGACGAGAGGGAATTTTTCGTGCTGAGCCAGGATCTGCGCGAGCGCGCAGAAGCGGTCGCGCTGGAGCTGTCCGCCCGAAACTCGCAGACTGCCGGAAGCTAACCCGAAACTGAAACGTGTCTTGGTCTATTACTGACCAGTACCTTGCCGCCGTAACACTCCGGGCGGATGAAGAATCCGACGGACGTGGAATGATCAACGACCTCTGGTACAAAAACGCAATCATCTACTGCCTGTCTGTCGGAACTTACATGGATTCCAACGGAGATGGCACCGGCGATTTCAAGGGTTTAGTGCGTAGACTTGATTATCTGCAAGGCCTTGGGATCACCGCTATATGGCTTATGCCGTTTCAACCCTCCCCAGGAAAAGACGGCGGGTATGACATCACCGATTACTACGGCGTCGATCCGAAATACGGAACACTGGGCGACTTTGTGGAATTCACCCATGGCTGCAAGCAACGCGGGCTCAGAGTGCTGATGGATCTGGTTGTAAACCATACGTCGAACGAGCACTATTGGTTCCAGGAGGCGCGTCGCCATCCCGAGTCGCGATATCGGCACTGGTACGTCTGGTCTAAAACGAAGCCGGCGCGAGCAAACGATGGAGTCGTGTTCCCAGGCGTTCAGAAGTCGACGTGGAGCTATGATGACGTCGCGAAATCATGGTACTTCCACCGGTTCTACGATTTTCAACCTGACCTCAATACCGCTCACCTCGAAGTGCAGACGGAAATCCTCAGGATTATGGGCTTCTGGCTCCAGTTGGGGGTGTCTGGATTTCGCATGGACGCTGTCCCGTTTGTAATTGCAACAAAGGGTGCAGATGTTACCGAGCAAAGCGAACAATACGACATGCTCCGCCCGTTGCGTGAGTTCCTGTCCTGGCGTCAGGGCGAGGCAATTATTTTGGCTGAAGCGAACGTTCTTCCCGAGACCGATATGGAATACTTTGGCTCGAGCGGTGAGCGGCTTCAGATGTTATTCAATTTTCAAGTAAATCAAAATTTGTTCTACGCGCTCGCAACGACCGATACGCGTCCTCTCATTCAGGCTTTGAAGAAAACCAAGCCACGGCCCGAAACAGCCCAGTGGGGTCAATTTCTGAGGAATCACGATGAGCTGGATCTCGGCCGGCTCACCGAAGAGCAACGCCAGGCGGTTTTCTCGGTGTTCGCTCCTGAAGTGGACATGCAACTCTATTGTCGCGGAATCCGGCGTCGGCTCGCTCCTATGCTGCAAGGGGATCGCCGTCATATTGAGCTGGCGTATAGCCTGATGATGACGTTGCCCGGCACTCCCGTGATCCGCTACGGAGACGAAATTGGCATGGGCGACGATTTGCGTCTTCCGGAGCGGCAGTGCGCGCGGACGCCGATGCAGTGGTCAGCGGAACCTCATGGCGGATTCACTGCCAATAGCAAGCCCGTAGCGCCGGTGGTCAGCGGAGGCCCGTACGGTTTCGAGCACGTGAATGTCGCCGAACAAAGGCGCGATCCGAACTCGCTGCTGAACTGGATGGAACGCATGATCCGCATGCGCAAGGAGGCTCCCGAGATCGGGTGGGGCGACTTCTCTGCGCTTCGAACGGGCGCTCCGGAGGTGCTCGCAATGCGCTATGACTGGCGTAACAACTCGGTTCTCATTTTGCATAATCTGAGTGCCATTCCCCGAGAAATTCGTCTGAAGGCTTCAGTGATAGGTGAAGATGCTGATCGATTAGTAAATCTTTTATCGAACGATCATAGCCTGGCCGGAGAAAGCGGCCAACACCGAATTCTGCTTGAACCTTATGGTTACCGTTGGTATCGTATCGGTGGTCTGGACTATCTGCTCAAACGTGTAGAGTTCTAACTCCCAAATGACTGAGCCGCGTCAGCACCGAAACGCAGCCGCTCCCATGCGAGTTTGTGTGAAAACGGGTAACGTTGGGGTGGAAAGAAACGTTAGGAAAGGGTGAGCCGATACGTCACCTATTCGCCGAATCAGGTTTGGCTGCTGCCGCCGGATGTGCGGGAAGAACTCGGAGAGGATCACCTGGCG
>DATBHS010000180.1:0-12306 GCA_036557345.1 Bryobacteraceae bacterium | reverse complement strand
TCTTTACTTCGGTGTACTGCTGGAGGGCATACTCACCCATTTCCCGCCCAATTCCAGATTGCTTGAAGCCGCCAAAGGGAGCGGCTGCGTCGAAAACGTCGAAGCAGTTCACCCAAACAGTGCCGGCCCTGACGTTATTGGCGATGGCGTGAGCTTTGCCAATGTCCCGGGTCCAAACTCCAGCGGCCGGGGGGTGGGCTAAGCTGAGGTTCCCGTTAAATCAACCGAAGTCTTCGGTTGATTCAAGCCTGCTATCGACCTCGACGAAAAGCGCCGTTAGGTCGATCGACGTTTCGGCAATTCGGAGCGCACCGTCTGGCGAGATCCATGCGGGCTGCAGTGCTTCGCGTGACAGATTCCAAGCCGTGCGCTGTTCCGGATCAATGATCCAGACGCATTGCGAGCCCCAGGAAATATAGGTTTTGGCTTTTTCCAAGGCTTTTGCCAGAGTGTCACCCGGAGAAAGAATCTCGATGCAGAGCTCGGGCGCAGTATGAGGATAGTGGCCTTTGAACTTGCCGCGCACGGCGACCACATCCGGCACGGGTTCGACATCCGGAACAACTTTAAGCCTGATCTTCGATGCGGCGTTCCAGCCGGCCTTCTCGAGCAACACCATGATGATGTACTGCACAATGCCGTGCAGGGCTGTAGGCATGGACTTGCGGACCGCTTTCCCGTACCAGTATTCATATGCCGGCTTGGCGCCGTCGTACAGCCTGTGGAACTCCTCTACGCTTAGCGCCTGGGGTTGGGCGGCCACGCCTTTATTATGCTTCTAAGCAAGGCCGGAATGTCCGCCCTGAATACAGATCTCTACGAGCTGACGATGGCGGCAGGTTACTTTGTCGCCGGCAAAGCCGACGAGCTTGCGACCTTCGAACTATCAATTCGCCATCTTCCGGAGACGCGCAACTTTCTCCTGGCTGCTGGCCTGCAGCAAGCTGTCGAATATCTTCAGAATCTGCGTTTCGACTCAGAAGAGATCGAGTATTTGAGATCGCTTCCGCAGTTCAAACACACGCCGTCTGAATTCTTCGATTTTCTCCGTGAATTGCGTTTTACCGGTGGCTTGTTTGCCGTGCCCGAAGGAACGCCGGTTTTCGCCAACGAGCCGCTGGCCATCGTTCGCGCGCCGCTGATTCAGGCCCAGCTAGTTGAGACTTATCTGCTGTCGACCTTTGCGTTTCAGACGAGCGTCGCTTCGAAAGCCGCGCGCTGCGTGATTGCGGCGGAAAACCGTCCTGTGGTTGAATTCGGTAGCCGTCGCGCTCACTCGCCGCCTGCGGGCATCTTGGCTGGCCGTGCCGCTTTTATCGGCGGATGCTCCGGGACCAGCAATGCGGAAGCCGGCATGCGCTTCGGAATCCCGGTCTTCGGCACGGCGGCTCATTCTTGGACGATGGCATTCGCCAAAGAAGAAGAATCGTTCCGCGCTCTTCAGAGGCTGCTTGGCGAATCGACGGTCTTTCTGATCGACACCTACAATACGCTGGCTGGTGCACGCCTCGCCACCCGCCTTGGCCCGCCCGTCTGGGGAGTGCGTCTCGACAGCGGAGACCTGGTGGAGTTGTCGCACGAAGTCCGGCAGATTCTTGATGGAGCCGGCCTCCGCAATGCCAAGATCTTCGCGACCAATGATTTGAATGAACATCGCCTGGCAGATTTGGTCCGGTCGGGAGCTGCGATTGACGCGTTCGGTGTCGGGACCCAGCTCGCCACATCGGCCGATGCGCCCTTCGTCTCTGCCGTATACAAACTCGTCGAGCTGGCATCGAATGACGTGGTGCAATACACCGCCAAATTCAGCGAAGAGAAAAGCACGTTGCCGGGCGCGAAGCAGGTCTATCGCTATGCGGACCACGACACCCTGGCTCTTTACAGCGAATGCGCCTGTGACTTCAAAGCCGATCCTCTGGTCAGGCCAATCATGATTGAGGGCCGGACGATCGAGCCGCTGCCGTCGACCGCAGCCATCCAGGAATACGCCAAAGCCGCCATCGCCGCCCTCCCGCGGCCGCTTCTTTCTCTGGACCGGGCGGCTCAATATCCGGTCGAGCTGAGCCCGAGCTTGATCGAACTGGCCGAAAGTCTTCGTGTCAAGAGCCATACTTGAGGTGTGAAGACGGTCTTCTTCGATGTCGACACACAGCTTGATTTCGTGTACCCTGCCGGGGCGCTCGCCGTTCCAGGCGCTGAAGGCATTGTCAAGCAATTGACTGAGCTTACACGCTTCGCGGCGGCAAATCACATCCAGATTATTTCCACAATGGATGCGCACACCGAAGACGATCCCGAATTCAAGATCTGGAAGCCCCATTGCATAGTGGG
This sequence comes from Bryobacteraceae bacterium, assembly GCA_036557345.1. Classification (GTDB taxonomy): domain Bacteria; phylum Acidobacteriota; class Terriglobia; order Bryobacterales; family Bryobacteraceae; genus Bog-105. Next base: position 9,975 of record DATBHS010000180.1, on the reverse strand, counting down.
CACGGCCGGTCAACAAAAAATCGCGAGCACGTTGGCGCCAGGAGCAGACCCGCCGCAGATTATTTTCGAAAAGCACCAGATTGACCTGTTCGGCGACGGCCGTCTGCGTCCTCTGCTCGATGGCATCGGAGGGGAACGCTACGTTGTGTACGGCGTCGTTACCGAGTATTGCGTGCAATCGGCTGCATTCGGTTTGCTGAAGATGGGCGCGCGCGTGGAAGTAGTCACAGATGCAATCAAAAGCCTGGACCCTGCGCGCGGACGTGAGATCTTAGCGCGATTCCGCGTTGAGGGCGGGTTAACGCTTAAATGTGACGACGTGCTGGCCGGCGGGCAGCAGAACTGATCCCGATCCCGGATAGGGCTGGCCGTCCACGTCGATGGCCGAAACGGGCGACGCGAGGAGCGCAATCGCTCTGCTGCGACTCTTATACGCCAGCTCTACTGATTGGCCGGCTTGCGAAGCGGATTGCACGTCTCCATTGAAATCGGCTATCGTGACGGCGGGCTGCTGAAATCCCGTACTGAGCCGGTGCCTGCCGCGGGGCGCCAGTACGTAATTCCGGCTTTGCAACGGCCAGGGCTTGCCATCCATCTCAACCGGTCCTTGCCAGACGACTCGTGTAGGCTCCGAGGTTTCGATATCGAGGCCGTCGATATCGTCCGCTTGTACTTTCGCAGTACTCGCCGCGGCAGATAACAGCGTCAGGTCCTGCTTTTCGATGGAGTTCTCGAAATACAGCGCCACTCGCGAAAAGGAAACAGCCGCTTGATGCACCAGTTCGAATAACTCGACGCCTGTCTGCTTTTTCGTCGGGTAGACATCCTGGTATCGTTCCACCACGTTAATATCGACCGCGATCCGGCTTCTATCCGGCGTGAGCTCGCGATACTTTTCGGCCAGCTTTGCATAGCGCTCCGGTCCCAGGCTCCACAGTGTTGCCGGATCCTCCACCAGCAGCGTGCTCTTATGGGCCCGCATCAAAGGCAGACTCTTTGCAACGTCCGCGCCAAGGGCATCGCGAATATCCGGCTCGAAGCGATCGTCGATATGTGTCAGCACAACGTCGAGGTAAGGCTTTGCCGCCTTCGATTGGTCGATAATGCTCAGCCACTCAGCCTGCATGCGCGACGCAAGGGCCGCCCGGTAATCCAGAAATTTGCGAAGGCCCGCAGGATGAGTTCCGGCAGTGTATGACGAGCCCGGCTCAAACAGAAGCTTCGGATCGAATCCCGCCGCCTGCTTGAATTCCCGCCGCACGTCATCGTTCATGGGTGTGAATCGCGCCGGGTTCGAAGCGCCTTCTAACGATTCGAAGTACAGCTCCGCAACATTCACGCCGTCCCAGTCGAATCTTTGAAGAAGCCCGTGAACCTGACCGGCAACTGCCTGACGGCAGTCCGGATTCTGCAGATTCATCAGCTTTCGCCAATCGAGCTGCGCGTCCTGCCCCAATGCTGTCTTCTCCCGCCACTCCGGATGATCCGCCCAGAACTTCTCGCTCACATGCGGCAACTCCAGCCACGCATAGACGAGTATTGCGTTGCGGTGACAGGCATCGACCAGCCGTTTTAAGAATTCATCCTGGACCGGATCGTACTGCATGTTGTGCCAGGCGGCAACATGCAGTACACCGATTCCCGTCTGCCTCCAGCGGCGGGCCAGGTAATCGACATCGGCGCGAATCCGGTAAGAGGAATCGAAGAATGCCCACAACTCTGTTGTTTGTACCGGCACGGGAAGCCCCAAATCGAGCAGTGCATGCAACAAATACGGATAGCGCTCGAACCCGGAAGCGCCCGGCGAAGAAGCCAGCCAGAGTATCGCCCCATGCGACGTGCGCTTGCCGGCCAGAACCGGAACAGACTTCCATTTCTCCCGCGCAAAGACTTCGAATCCCGCTGAAAGGTCTGCGGAGGGCACATTCGCCGGCTGCTCCCAGATAATCTGCATCTGGGGGCCATGAGCATCGCAGATCTGGCGCACCGATACCGTCTTCGGTTTCGTTCCGATGCCAAGGCGTTGTGCTGCCGGGCCAGTGCCTTCCACCACAACGATATGGGTTTCCGCGATTGCAGCAAGATCGATTTTGGATTCCGCACCCGCAACGAGAATGTCCGCCTGTAAATTCGAGCTTTCGTCGATGCCAATCGAGCCGAAGATCTTTTTCCAGGGCCGATCGTCCGTCGCATCCGTACGAAATGTCGTAGCGCGGCAAGGCGACAGTCCGAACAGGGCCGCGGTCAAAATTAGTAAGCCAGTTGAACGCTTCGTCATTTCGTGATCGCGTACCAGAAGCTGACCCGGACGTCGTTGTAATTGGGACGTCTCGGATTGTAACGATTGTCGGTATAGACGCCTCGTAGAAAGTCCGTTGCGAAATATAAGTTGGGCGGCATCCAGGAGAGATGCAGCTTCATGCCCGGGCCCAGCTCGAGCGTATTCGCCCAATATTGGTTCTTGATGTCGCGGACGTAGTTCGCGTTGAACAGCGCTTGAAAGGATCCTTTCTCCCCGATCTGAAACGTGCGGCCGCTCCGATTTTGCCAATAAAACAGCCAGTCTTTATCGAAGCGGCTTACGTACACGGCATCCACGGTCGTTTCATAGAACAGTCCGGAGTGGCTGCCCAGCAGGTGGCCGAAGCCCTTGGCGAAATTCAAGCCTCCTCGGTAATCTGGTATCGCTGTTCCGATATCTTTACGCCCGGGCAAGTACTTCACCGCCTCGCCGGCCTCTGCCCAGCCGGTCAGATGGTGCCATGTCCTCGTGGATGCTCCGCCTCCGAAGATGAATGAGCTTTCGGACAGGTATTGCGGATCGATCACATGTGCCGGCAAACCGCTCTTGAGGTCTCCCATGAAGCGCGCTGAAAGATAGAAGGAGACAAACTTGTTTGCGCCCTGCAGCCACGGTAAAGGGACGGTCCGTTTCACCTGCCCGTAAGCAAACAGATCTTTCCAGCGCGACGAAAACATGGGAAGCACCCAAACGGTGGTTTGCGGCAGAACATCACCGCGGAGAGTATGAAACGCTTTGGATGCAGCGGCTGCAATCTGTGGGTCGTCTCCACGCCGGGCCAGGTCGAAGTAACGGATCGCATCCACATCATCTTTTTTTTGGTTGTATGCCCAGGCGAGCTTCAACGTTACTTCTGTGTCGTTCGGATTCTGCTCGTGGGCTTGTTCCAGGTATTTGATTGCATCGTTTGTATATCCCAGTGCATAGCTTTTCAGCCCCATCACGCGGGCATCAGTTGCAACGGGCGGAGCGCTCGCCGGAGCTGCCTCGTTCGTCTTTATGCCCCGCAGGGCGTTCAACTGCTTCCGGGCTGTCTGGTCGCGCGGATCAACGCGCAGAATCTGCTCGAACTGCTCGACGGCTTCCGACTCCTTCTTCATCGCGAGATACAGGTACGCCAGTTCCGTTCGCAACGCGACGTTTTGCGGGTCCACCTTCAGTGCATTTGCAAATTCATATGGATACGGATATCGCTGGTCCATCTGCGCCAGCGCGAGTTCCGCTGTGCGCGAGTTCTTTGACCGCGATGCCGCAAGCAGCGCCGCATTTGCTTCATCCAGCCGGTTCACCTGGCGCCAAATTCGCGCCAGGATAACAAGCAACTCGCTGAGCTGCGGCTTCAGCTCCCGGCAAATCTCGTATTGCTCGGCGGCGAGCGGCAATTCATCTCGTAACTCGGCCAGTTGCGCAAGCTCCCAGTGCGCGCTGAAAGTGGATGGGTCTTTCGGATTGGCTGACCGGGTCAGCGCTTCTTTCCAGCGCGCGATTCCTTGTGCAAGCGGGCGGTCTATGTTTTGAAAAGCCTGCTCGGCCGTCGCCCGCGTCGCCGGTGTGCCGCTCTGACGCAGCTTGTCGAACATGCGGCGGGCTTCAATCGGCTTCTTTGTCTCAAATGCCAGGAAGGCGTACTCGAGGGCCGCGGTTTCATCCTTCTGATTCACCCCGAGCGCTCGTTCGAACTCGTCGCGCGCCTCCGCGTTTTCGCCAGTTTTCAGTAAGGTGTATGCAAGGTCCTCGTGGGCTCCTGCATTATTCGGCTGTTTCGCCAATCCGGCGCGAAAAGCCTCGATTGCTGTATCGTAATTCTTCTTTGCCAAGGCGCTATACGCCTGGTTCAACTCCGCATCGCCAGGTTGCTGCGCAAGCCCGGGCACAGCCGAGGAGAGAACGATTAAGAATAGGGAAAAGGGCGTCAAGACTGGCTGTTAGAGTAGTAGCCGTCAAGGATTCAACCTCTCGTTATGTCTCGCTTCCCAGGTGTCGATTACATCCAATTCGACTCGCTCCTGAGCGAACAGGAGCTAATGGTTCGCCAAACCGCGCGGCAGTTCGTGGATGAGCGTGTCTTGCCCATCATTCGCGAGGCATATAACAACGCCGTGTTCCCGAAGCAGCTCATCCCTGAAATGGGAGAACTCGGCTTTTTTGGAGCGAACCTGGAAGGCTACGGCTGCGCCGGAATGAACAACATAGAGTACGGACTCATCATGCAGGAGTTGGAGCGTGGGGATTCCGGTCTACGCAGCTTCGTGAGCGTGCAGGGCGCTCTCGTTATGTATCCTATTCACGCCTTCGGCTCCGAAGAGCAGAAGCAGCGCTGGCTGCCGAAGCTGCAGTCGGGTAGCGCGATCGGCTGTTTCGGACTGACAGAACCGGGCTTCGGCTCAAATCCCGCCGGTATGCTGACCACGGCTGCCAAGCGCAACAACACCTGGGTTCTGAATGGGGAGAAGACCTGGATCACGAACGGGTCCGCCGCTGACGTTGCGGTTGTCTGGGCCCGCACTCCGGAAGGTATCCGTGGATTTCTCATCGAGAAAGGAACGCCGGGATATTCAACAAGCGACATTCACGGCAAGCTGTCGATGCGGGCATCCGTCACGTCGAGCCTGCACTTCGCCGATTGCGCGATTCCGGAAGAAAACCAGCTCCCTTGCGCGAAGGGTCTGAAAGCTGCGCTGAGTTGTCTTTCCCACGCGCGCTTCGGAATCGGCTGGGGCGTGCTCGGTGGAGCGATGGATTGCTATGAGACGGCTCGCGCCTACACGCTCACCCGGAAACAGTTTGACGACAAGCCGTTGGCCGGTCATCAACTCGTGCAGGAGAAGCTGGCCTGGATGATTACCGAGATTACCAAGGGACAGCTTCTGGCCTATCAGGTCGCCAGGCTCAAGGACGCCGGTAAAGTCGAAGCGGCCCACATCTCCATGCTGAAGCGCAATAACGTCGCGATGGCTCTCGAATGCGCCCGCCTAAGCCGTGATTTGCTCGGCGCAAACGGCATTATGGACGAATACCCGATCATGCGTCACATGTGCAATCTCGAAACGGTGAAGACCTACGAAGGCACGGATCATATTCACACGCTGGTCATCGGCGAGCGGGTGACGGGCGTTCCGGCGTATCGGTAGATTGAGGGCAAAGTAGGGCGGACCGCCAGGTCGGCAGCCGACGGCATCGTCGGCGCCTTACTCAAGCCCGGAGAAGTCGCAGATGCTACTCGCACTTCTAACTCGTGGAATTCTATCGGCGGCGGTTACCTCACCTTTCTTGCGTTGGCAAACCAGTGTTTCTGACGTGGCGTCTATTCGGAAGTCTGCCGGAGAATCGTTTCTTCCCGAATTACCAGTCTGATTTCGGAAAGGTATTTGTTGCGTTTGATCGCCTGTTGGATCAGGCACGCACCGGCCCGTCTTACCTCAAGCAGCCCGCAGTTGCCGATATGGTAGTCGATTCAATTCGGTATAACGCGCAGGCACTCGAACGCTTTTCCTTGCACGCCTTTGTCGTTATGCCGAACCACGTTCATCTACTGGTGACTCCACACGTACCACTCGCCCAGATCACGAAAACCCTGAAAGGGTTTACCGCGAAACAGGCCAATCGAATGCTGCGGCTAACCGGTAAGCCATTTTGGCAAGGGGAGAGCTACGACCATCTCGTCCGAGATCAAGAAGGGAGCGCGCGGATATCCTTCTACATCGAGCAGAACCCAGTACGCGCCGGTTTGGTAAGGGAGGCAGATCAGTATCGTTGGTCAAGCGCTGGTTGGGCGACCTGGCGGTCCGCCCTACACAAGAGTAGCGTCGGCTGCGTGGCATTCTCTGCGCCCGGCAACTTCATCAGTAGAGCGAAAAAAAGAGGAACCACGCTCAACCCAATTCCCGTTCCATCTGCGCATGCAGGACGGCCACGCCGGGATCGCGCTGCACTGCGTTTGAATACCGTTTCCAAAAGCCATTGACCTCGCGTGACGGCGACAGCAGTGCCCGGGTGTCTGTAATAAGCTGCTCGAATTCGCGCGCGGTTGCTGGCGGATTCTTAGCAGCAAGCGCCTCGTCAATCTGCACAATCAAGGTCGTCACGGGGCGCAGCCAGGCGAACCACGCATCGTTAATGACAAGCTGCAGAAATGCTCCGGGTGAGGCGACGTGGCCATGCACCAGCTCATATGCCGTCCGCTCGGAATCGAGCAGGGCTTTGTGCAGAGTCAGAAGAGTTTCGCGGAGCGCCGCGAGTCGTTGTCGAACCTGATCTGGAGCAGCCTCAGGTAACTCCATTCATTCTCAGAGTAGCGCGGTGATGGCCGGACGGGCGCCATCAGAAGATGAACTTTAGCGCGAACTGTATTTCCCTTGGAGGACGCGCACCGCTCACGCTGCCGAACGCGCTTGATGAACTGTTGGGGCTTCCGGCGACATCCTCAACGGGAACAAAGCCCGTGTCTATCCCAGCCCACTGGGTGTGATTGAAAGCGTTAAAGAACTCCGTGCGGAACTGCAGCCGCGGCCCTTCTGTACCACCTAAGCCTTTGATATGCGGAAGCAGGAAATCCTTAAACAGGGAAAGATCGAAGCTGTTCAGGCCGGGTCCTCGAATATTGTTGCGGCTGGAGTTGCCAAACGTCCCGGGCGCTTGCAATTGAAAGGCATTGATATCGAAAAACTCCGTCACGCTGCGTTGTCCGCGGTCCAGGTTGGGGTTGGAAACTACGTCGGGCCGTTCGCAGATCTGCCCTCCTGACGCGAGGCCGACAACGTCGTGATCGATACAGACAACCTGTGGCAGTCCGGAGCGTAGCGAATAGATCCCGTTCAGTTGCCATCCGCCCAGAGCACTCTTCAGAAACTTGTTGTCACTCTTGCTAAAAAACGGTAACTCCCATACCGCGTCAATTGACAGTGTTTGCGGCTGGTCCTGTGTGCCGAACGCCTTCTCCGCCGGAATGTCAAGCGCGTTTTGGATGGGATTGGCCTTGCCTTCGGTGTCCGAATTCAGCGTGTCGGAAATCAAGTGGCTCCAGGTATAAGAAAGCTGGAGTTGGAGCCCTCGCGCAAGCCGCCGATTTAGCGACGTCTGCAATGAGTTGTAGCGGCTCACGCCTTGCCTGGCATTAACGAAAATGTTGCTAAAGCCCAGGTACTGACGAACTGTGTCGGGATTGATGCCGGAAGAGCCGCCGCTATTTGCGTACTGATACACGGCAAGCAGATCCGAAATTGGGACTTGGTTGAAATCAACATTCATCCCCTGATGAATCTGATGACTTCCTGCGTAGCCAACGGCCAGAACGGTATCGCTGCTGAGACTGTACTGAATGCCGGCGCTGTACTGGTAACTCAATGGGTTGTCATAGTTGGGTTCCAGACTTTGGAGAGTGGTCGGTGGTTGGGGTTCATCGGGGTTGAATGGACGGAGTTGACTCAGCGACACGCCAGTGAGTGTCGCGGTACGGTTATTAGGGGGCAGTTGTCCCAAGGAGCTGGTTTGAGAGATCGCGTCGCGACCGTGGAACATCCCTGCGCCGATGCGAAAAACCATCTTGTCGTTAAACATCGCGGGAGACCAGGCGATCCCGCCACGCGGTTCCCAGTCGTTCGGGTGATTCTTCACAAGCGCCGGGCCTGGAATGTTAGGTGACTGGGGCGTAACAATGCCATTCAGTGTGTTACATCGCGTTGGGTCGAGGAACCCATCCGGGGTGAAAGCAGCCACTGAGCACTGGCTCGGATCATAACGATCCGGATAGAAGTTCGCAATGTTGTCATGAGCAGAGAATGTCTGGCCCAAGTACTGCCAGCGCAGGCCGAAATCGAGCGTCAGGTGCTGCGTTGCTTTCCAGGTGTCATGCAGATAGATCGCATAATCATGCCAGCGGTCATAGACGGGATTTAACGTCTCCGGTTCCTGATATTGCGCGAGGCTTCCGGTAAGCAAGTCGTGGAAACTGTTGAATGACATGGTGCCTGCCGTGTCATCGTCCCCTCCGTTTGCCGGTTCGCGCTTGCGGCCGCGTCCAATGAAAAATCCGGCCTTTAGGTTGTGACTGCCGGTCGTCCAGGACAGCGAGTCCTGCCACTGCAGAATCGCCTCGCGGTTAGTAAAGGGCGCCTGGTGCGCTAGACCGCCGAATCCATCCACTCCATCTACGGCCGGAAAGGAGCCGCTGGTTTGAGGGAATAGCTCTGTATACGTGAAACCTGCTCGCGACGCGAGCGTCGGGTCGGATTTTGCGCTCGTCTCAAATTGAATGAAGTTATTGGTATAGCCGAACTGAAATTCGTTGACCACCCTGGGTGTAAGGAGGCTGGTCAGTTTGATCATGCTGTTCAGGGCCGAAAACGTCCAATCGCTGGAGACTGAAGGGAAGTTATCGTCACCCCAAAGTTGGTTATTGATAGCCGCAAGACTCTGATGCTCCGTCATCACGCGCGCCATCAGCATCGCCTTGTCACTAAAGTTGTGATCCCACCTGTATAGCTGGACGTTATCCTCAGTTCCCGTAGGCGAGCTGGCGACGAAATTGAACGACCCCGTAGCATTAGGCAGAGGATACCGGTCAAGAATTGCGACCGCATTCGGATCGATTTGAGAAGCCGGTACGTTGGGTTCGCCAAGGTCGGAGAGATCTCCTGCGCGTTCCGCTTCCGTGGGAACGTTATCCTGCAAGGTGTTGCCGCGAACCTCGCGGCGGCCTTCATACGATGCGAAAAAGAAATCTTTGGTCTTATCGCGGTTGTACACGCCGGGAATCCAGAATGGGCCACCCAGAGTGTAACCGAAATTATTAAACCGCAGTTCATTGCGCGCCTGTCCCTGTTGATTCAGGAAAAAATCATTAGCATCCAGCTTGTCGTTCCTGAAATATTCGTAAACGGTCCCGTGGAAGTCGCGCGTGCCTTGTTTCGTGACCACGTTTACGACCCCGCCGGTGCCGCCACCGAACTCGGCGCTGTAGTTACTCCGGAGGACGTTAAACTCCTCCAGCGCGTCCAATGGAGGAGTAACTACATTTCCCGCATTACTTCCGATATCCATGTTGTTTTGCCCATCGAGTAACCATGTGTTCGAGTTACTTTGGTTGCCGTTCACAGACACGCTCGTGTCGCTGCTTAAGCCCGTCCCGTTACCGAGGTTCCCGTTATCGGAAACCACCCCTGGCACCAGCATCACGAGTTGGCTGAATACGCGTCCGTTCAGCGGCAGCGCCTGCGTCTGACGCGCGCCGATGAGATTGGAAAGGTCCGCCGACTGGGTCTGCAACTCGGCGGCGCTTGCATTCACTGTCACGGTTTCGGTTGTCCCGCCCACCTCCAGGTGCACGGGAATGTTCAGGCGGTCATTTACATCCAACCGAATGTTTTGCATTTCGAACTTCTTGAAACCGTGCCCTTCAGCCGCAAGGGAATAGTTCCCCACCGGCAGGTTTGTGATGACAAACAGCCCGTTCGCGTTGGTTGTGGTTGTGCGCGCGCTTCCGGTCTGTACTTGTGTGACCGTGACAGTGGCGTTAGGAATCACTGCGCCGGACGGGTCCGTTACGACACCGCTGATCGTTCCGGTGCTTTCTTGTGCAAATAAAGTCGACAGGGCGAATAATGCAAGCCCTAGCAAACGAGCAGTTCGAGCGGGCATATGTTTTCCTTTTTGGGACCTATGATCAAAGTGTCGGA
>DATBHS010000179.1:0-14620 GCA_036557345.1 Bryobacteraceae bacterium | reverse complement strand
CTGTATTCCCGGAACGGCAACGTCCACCAGCGGTGTTGGTGGTTCCGATTGGGGCTGCAGCCACACCAGAACCGCGCCCGATTCTCTTGCTCACCCTGGGATTGGTTTTGCTACTGTGCGTGCGGCAACGGAAACGCTACCGGGGAGAGAAGCAGCGGCACTAAGCGCGTCACCGGCCTGAGGAAAATGGTGGGCCCTAGAGAACTCGAATCTCTGACCTCTACCGTGTCAAGGTGGAGTGCTGTATATCGTTGCGAGTGCCGTTATTGAAATTGAAGAACTTATCCGTTCGCGGATGTGTCATCCGTGTGCCAACCGGCACACTTTGACTCGATTCTGTGACAATTCTGTGCCACGGTTTTGCAAGGTAGCGCTTAAGGTAGCGCTCTAAATCGGATCGAGAATGTTCTGGTCGCCGCCGTCGGTGATGGTATTCCTTCTCAGCGGGCTTTAGAGATCTCTCGAGATATTTGCCGAGTGGTTGCGATACTCTTACGCGTGGGGCTGCCACAGCGCGGAGTAATTAACCGCGTTTCGAGGCGCTGTTGCTCTCGTTCTCACGCCGGGCAGCCTTTCCCCTTTTCACAGAACGGGAGAGAAAGAGAACGAGAGACATGAAGCAAGCCGCCAGGCGCAAGCCTGTCCCTGTCGACAAACGAAAAACGAAAGGCTCCGAAGAATGGGAATGGGAACCCAACTTTACCAAGCCTAAGAGCAAATGGGAGCTTGAGGAGCGGCTCCGCTATCGGCCCTTGTGTTTCAGCGAGCAAGACGTCCGCGACCTGGAAGAAGTTCGCCAGGCGCTGCGCAACTGGTCGGATGAAATCGACCACATTCTGAACAAGGCGCGGCTTGAATGTTGGCCGGATACTCATCCGTCCGTGCGTCGCGAATGGGAAAAGCGCGCGGCGAAAGCGGGGTTGCTATGAAGGCCGCGAAGGTTTCTCCGCAGAGTGCGAAAAAACCTAAAGGCGGCGCATGCTGGCTTACCATGCCGCCGAAAACCTATCGTTTGCTCAACCGATATGCGCGTTTTAAGAAGCAAACGCCGGACGAACTGCTGGAAGAGATTGGTTATCTCTTGCTGGCGCACGAGCGCTTCGGCGGTCTCGTTGAGGTACTGGGCGTCGCGCTCGCCTACATAGAAGCCTTCCGACATCCCAGGAGGCCGCAATTCCTCTCTGGTCCTCTAACGGAGGAAGTCCGGCGGCAGTTGATTATCGGGTTCCTGAAGATCCGGCCCGGGAAACAAATGAATGAGAAAACGGCCGCGGCAGCCCTGGCCCCGGACGAGTTAACAGAAAAGGATCTCGACTCGATAAAGGCCTACGTGAAGGCCTACAGACACAGGAGAAGACCTCGGATTGAGACCCGAGGGTCTCGGAAGAGGGTCCAGCGGTCATGACGCGCGCGGCTCGCAAGCAGAACTTTCCGACTGACTGATGATGCCACGCTGCCAGGTGGAAGTGACCGGTTCCGACGGACGCATCGAGTGCCTCGATCTCAAGGCCTCCATGAGATCACGAGATCTCCTACGGGCTTCGGCTGCTTCCGAACGCAATTCTTGGCTTACCGCCGCAACTTGGCGGACCGTTCACGCTCTCGTCGAAGGGTGGCACTCAATTGGGAACGCGGCCGAGGTCGGCTTCGGCGCCAAGGCGCCATTTTAGTCCCCCTTCACGACATAGCGACCGATTCGCTTGAACAGCAGCCCTACCACGAACGGGCCAAAGATTACCAGCCAGACTCCCCAGCCGACCGGCTCGGAATCATGGCTTAACGCAAGTACGCCCAGCATTATTGCCGCCCAGATTACGCTGAGCGCGAACCACAATCTCGTCAACAAGATGTCTCCTACAACCCTTCACTGCAAAAGCGGAGCCATTCCGAGGCTTCCCGGCCAGGGAATGGTTTGGCCTGCAGTGAATGCGAAGGCGTCACCGTGAATTGTCTTCAGGCTTGTTGAGTAGGTGTAAAAACTCGCGAAGGGAGAGCCCCGATACTCGCCAGCAAATTTCCAGACCGGCTAATGTCAGCAAAACGTAAACCAGCAAGGCATATCGAATGCCGGAATGCGATCAATGCGTAGCCATCCCAATGATCAGGCAGACGACAACGGGCAAACATTGTAAAAGCGGGAAAAGTGCCAGCGCTATACATTTCATAAAGCGTTTTCCGTTCGAGTTCATAGCTTGGTAGACGGGTAGTACAACAGTTCTTCAGTTGGTAAATGAATGACGGCAATATGACGCATTTACTGCCACGGTTCGTCCGAACACTTAAAATCTTTATGAAAACCCTCATTCAAAAGAGAGGCTGTACCAACCGTGTAATTTGGGCTCTTCTGATTCAGCTTCTCCCCGAAATTGCGCTTTAGATTATCGATCAATTTCGCCCGCTCTGCTTTTGTTATAACCAGATGGCTCACATGATTTTGGGAGTCCTGTCGCATATCGATTAAAGTCATAAAGACTGCCGGAGATGCCTCAAGCAAACCTTTATCGATGTACTCTATGAGGGCCCTTATCTGAGGCATCTGAGCCGCAAGCGTTCCATAGTCGACGCCCGGTTTAGGGCCACCGATAAAAGCAGTGCCTATATCGATGATCTGCTGATACAACTCGACCTTTTTCTCGTATAGGGCCACAATGTTCGGAATGACTGTCTCGAAGGGAGGTTTAAGTTTCATCCCTTGCAACGTTACGATCTGAAACCGCAGTTCCAGTCGCATTTGGGTGCTGGTATGAATGAGAGCTGTTATTGAATCGTTGGGGTTTTTAGCCTGCGCCATGTCCTGCTCCCAAGAAGCCCGGATGTCTTCGATTGCACCCAGCTGGCGAATGTACTCGGTAACAAACGCAAGGTGGGACGTTTCTGGTACTTTAACCGCGAGCTCTCTACGCTCCTGGTTGCGATCTTGAGCGTTCAGCGCGAGCGTGGTCATAAAGGCGACGACGAGCACGTGGCGCATTTTTTTGGGCATGGTTGTTCTGTTCCCTAGGTGCATCGACTCCAGTTTTAGGACTGGCCGGAACGATGCCACAGCAACCGGTTTGCAGTATTCGAGCAGAGGGATTTCCATACTCAGTACTCGTTCTCTGGTGCCTTGGCGGGCGTGGGCTGCAGGTGCACTTGCTTGTCGATTTCCAGTTTGCAGACTTTGTGATCGACGTCAACGATCCAGAGGTTGCCTCGGTCCTGCGCATACCGCACGCTGTCGTTCACGATGAAACGGCAACCATGCTGGCGGTTGGTCAAAGCGGTCTTGATCAACGAACCTGGACGTATGTTGCTGAAGCTAAAGTGCCGGTCATAAATGACGTAGGCGTATTGCTTGCCCCAGATCACCAGGGCTGATTCCTTGAGCGTGGAGTATTCGAAACTGGTATGGGACGCATCGCCACTATTGACCGTAGTCGAGCTGGCTAGCTCGCGTGACCGGGCGGTAGCGGAGTCGAGCACTTGGCCGGCTTCCCAGGAACAGGATTCCTTGCGGCAATCCGCTGCGCCGAGGGTCGTCGGTGTGTACAGTATTGCTAGCAAGGCGGCGGAAAAAAGTAAAGTCTTCACTCCTATTTGCTAAGAGCAAGCACCACTCCACCACCATGAATCTCTATTTTTAGCGGGTTAGCGCCACTTAAGGGCCCCGGCAGTCTATTGCCGTAGCCAGTCTGTCAACAGAAGTTTGCAGCAGGGGCATACTGTACTTGTGCCTCCTGGCGAAGACTGCCTGAACGGAACGGTTCGCGGAGAACAGGCCGATATCGTGTGCAACGAATGCGGCAAGTGTATTCGAATGGCGTGCCGGCGTCCGACCTCGAGCGGGTACTCGATCAGATGGAGCTGGCGCGAGAACTAGCTCCGGTAGATCAGCTTGTCGCCTTCGAAGCGCGGATCTTCGCGTGGTTCGCAGATGAGAGCAATGAGCGTGACGAGGAGTTGGATGCCGATCAGGAAGACGGCCATACCGGGAAGACAGGTATTTGCCGCGCCAGCGGCTATCCTGCTGAGGGAGCAGGCGAGCTGAATCTGCGGATGTCTGTATGAAACAGTACGGATCCCGATAAAAAACGCGAACTGTAGCGAATTGATACGCCAGCGGCATATACGCCATTGGCGTACACTAAAAGTGGTGGCGCAGATCGTTCCTGTTTCGGTACTGGAAATGCCGGAATTTCAGCGTGCTGCGGCCGGACTGCTTTCTGAGGAGGAAGTTTTCGAAGCCATCAGTTCGATCGCCCTCGAGCCGGAAGCCGGAGATGTCATGCCCGGAACGGGCGGCCTGCGCAAAATTCGCATCCCCCTCCGGGGACGCGGAAAGAGCGGCGGCGCGCGGGTCGTGTATGGATACTTCGGGGCGGATCTGCCGGTCTTCGTGTTCTCCTGTTTCCCTAAAAACCAAAAGGCGGATCTCACGCAGGCCGAGAAGAACACACTTCGGAAGCGGATCCCGGTCCTGCTCGAGGAGTACCGGAACGGAGTCGCCATCCGGGCGCAGGCGCGCCGCCAGGCCAGTGGACGTTAGTAGGAATCATACCCAATGAAAAAACCAACCAAGAAGAAGAGCAAAGCGAAGGCCCGGACCACTGCATTCGGGCAGAGCATCTTGCGCGGCGTGGAGGAAGCCATTCAATATGCTCGCGGAGAGGACCCCGGCGTCAAGGTCCACTCCTTTTCCATCCCCCAGGTTGATGTGAAACAGGTCCGCGAAAGGATGCAACTTACCCAGATCGAGTTTGCGGAACGGTTCGGATTTCCGATCGCGACGCTCCGCAATTGGGAGCAGGGCCGGCGGGATCCGGAGTTGTCTGCCCGCATCTTGCTCGCCGTGATCGCCAAACGCCCGGATGTGATCGAAGAGATCCTGGCGCGCTAGGTTTCCGATTTCCGGAAATTTGTTACCCCCAGGCCCACGGCCGCGCCGGAGCAGCCAAACTCACTTCCTTCTTGGCCGCCGGCTTCACTTTAGCGAAGAGTGGGCCAGCCATTGCGGCATAACGCAATGCATCGATCAGGTGGTCCTGTTTCTTCACGACCTGGCCGCGCTCGTTGCGGTGGTAATAGCGCAGGTCCGCCAGCAGTTGCTGACAGGTGGCAAAGATCTTGAGCGAGCCGTCCGAGAGTTGTTGGTGCAGCCGCAGAATTCCGGCCTCTACGCTGTTGTCGGCATGCTGCAATTTCAGCCCGAGGCGCAGATACTCGCTCATCAAGTTCCTGCCGTCGAGCTGGTTGCTGGCATGGGCAGCGGGATCAATCACACCGGGGATCCATTCGCCCGCACGCTGGATATCGGCCGCATGCACGTCCGGCGTTTGGCGCTCGCGCTGATACTCGCGATACACATAACAGATGCCCTGCTCCCGGTCGAAGGCCAGCCAAACACAGGCGGTAAATTGCCATCCCACATCGAGGCCGTAACATCGGGCGAAATGCGCGGGGAGCTGGAATTGCGCAAAGGTGTAACTCTCCTGCGCCAGCGGGAAAATGGCGCCTGCGCCCAGCGCAGGAACGCCCTCGGTGCGTGCTTTTAGTTCATGCGGCGAATAGCTCTTGAGGGTGCGTTGTTTCTCTTCTTCCGAGAGATGCGGAGTCTCCGCCCAAGTTTGAACAACGAGCAACCGGCTGTTGCCCGGCGTGCGCCGATCGTCGCGGTCGCCTTCCTCGTAGAAGGCGCGCATCAAGTCCGTTTGCCCGTAAAGCGGCGTGGCGGTGAGCAGCATGATGCCGCCGGTGGTCATCAGCCGCGTGAGCGCCTCGGTATAAATGGCGCTCTCCGGTTCTTCATCCATCCAGCAAATCTCGATTTCCGCACCGGCAAATCCTTCCCGTTTCATTTCGTAGCTTTTTAAAAAGATTTGCGAGTATCCTCCGCTCGCGTGCTTGATCACAGCGCTTTCGATGGCGCCAGGTAGCCCCGCCCTGGGCGTGATGCTGTGGATCGCAGCGAGCGGGAGCGTGCCGGTTCCTAACCCATAGCTCTCGCCGAGCGACTCGCCGATCTCCCGCACCAGCGAACCGAACAACCGGCGCTGGACTACATCCCGCGCAACCTGATTGGTTGTGGCCGCACCCCAGGCCCGCACCGGGCGGTCGAAGCGCCGGCCTTCCCACCAGCGCGGGTAGTTGCCGGTTAAGTGCAGCGTCAGTTCATAAGCGCCGGCCGTTGTCTTGCCCGCCCTGTTTCCGGCGCCGAACAGCCTTTCCTTGTACGTTCGACCCCCGCGGAAGAAGGCCAGGTGCTGCGGATACTTGTCGCGCGAAAGCTCGCCTGTATCGGGATATAGCGAATCGATGAGGCGGTGCTCGCGGTCCTGTGATTCCCGGCGAACGATCTCTTCCTGGAGCAGCGCCGCGAGTTGCTCGTCGTTCGCGTACCGCCCGTTCAGCGGTTCGTCATTCAGATCATGGTCGGGCACGCGGCCTCCTACTGTATGGTTTGCTTGGCACGGGGCCCGCGGGCTTCCTGGATCCGGGTCAGCATGGCGCGCAGATCATCGAGCGAGAAGTCGGCGAGTGACGGCGCGGAGATCTCGACATGTTTCTGCTTGGGGAAGCAATAACTGCACAAGTCAGAGAAGACCTTGGCCTTCAGTTCCAGCGAGCACTCTGGATTGGCAGCGATCGACAACAATCCGCGCACCGGGTCGACGCCGAATTCTTCCAGGCGTTCGCGTACCGTCGCGCTGATTTTGTTCCGCGTGCCCTTGCCGCGGCCGCCGGTTTTGGCTTTGCCTTTCTGAAATGGCACTTTGCTCTACTTTAGAAACAAAATAGAACAAAAACACGGCGCAGAATCGCACCTGTACTCGGTTGGCTGTGTTCGTGCTGGGGATTTTTCAGGAGAACGTGATTTGTTAACGAGATTGTGGTTTGCGCTCAGCGTGATCTGGGCTGTGAGCCTCTATTTGGCCGATTGGCAGTTGTCCACTCCGGGAAGCTCCTATCCGATCTTTTGGTTTGCGGCGGCGCCGCTGCTTATTGGCTTGCTGATACGGGTCGTGTACCGCTACGTAGTGTTTGGGCCGCGTTTGCGGTAAAGGCCTTCGACCGAGACGGTCGCCACTGCGAAATCAGCGCCGCAAGGTGCTAACAGCGCAGAGCACGCCGGCGAAATGAAAACGCGAACTTTCAGCGATCGGGAGGGTTAACATTTAGGCCGCTTTACGACCCTTGCCGGTCAGGATCTTATTGACCGTCAGGCCGTGCCACTTGGCGCCGCGCCGGGGCGGAATACCTTCCGTGTTCAAGGCTGCGGCTATGCGATCAAAACCCAGGCCTTCCTTGCGTAGCTGCTTCATCCGCTCGAGAGCGGCCGTTTCGCCCGGCAGTTCGCCGTAGCGCTTGGCGCCTTCGCACTTGCCGGCCTTCTGCCGGATTCGGTTGCGGGCGCCGCGCAGCTTCAGCACAATCATGGTCTTCTCGTATTCCGAGATGGCGCCGAAGATCTGGCGCATGAGCTTCCGGCTGGGATCGTCCTGCAAGAGATCAGGCTCCGCGACGCTGATCAGTTCAAAGCCGTTCTTGCGCATCTCGCCAATGAGGGTTTCCTGAACCATCAGGTCGCGAGCCAGGCGATCCAGCTTCTCGACCAGGACCAGCTTCGTGCCGTTGGAGAGGAGCGCGCCCATCAGCTCGAGCAGCGCCGGCCGGTTGTCGAGCTCTTTTGTGCCGGACACGCCTTCCTCTTTGAACTCGCGCACGATCTTGATACCGTGCGCCGCGGCATACTCCCGAATGGCCTTGCGCTGGCGGGCGAAGCCGTCGCCTTCCACCTGGCCTTTTCCGCTGACTCTCAGATATGCAAACGCCTTGATCACGTTCTCAGGATCGCGAATCCTGGCCCATTTGTCACTAACTATTCTGTAGAATAGTTATTAGCAGTGATTCTAAAAGGGTTATTCCCTCTCGTCATTCTTCGTGTCTTTTGGTATCTTCTGATCGCCGCTGGAAATGAACCCTGCCGTCGTCTCAAAGCCACGGTCACAACTCGGCCGAGTCGAGCGCAAGCGGGCCCGGGAGGCCTTCGAAAGATTCCTGGAGCGAGAGCGGGTGCTGAATGGCTACCCTGAGTTCTGGGTCGCTCGATCTCGAAACGGCCGCTGGCGATTTGCGGATACGGACCTCTCTATTCGATTCGAGACCTTGATTGCCAAGGCCGGGAAATTGGCCGGCTGTCCCAAAGATAAAAACTCCGCGTTTTTCTGGCTCGATCTCGTCAAAACATTCGTCACGGCTTGCAATTTGAGGGCTCCAGACCGGGACTTTTATTGGTACGGCCAAAGCGGTAACGGAATGCTGCGTTTCCCCGTCGATGCCTCGATTGAATATCTGCGTTCCTTTGAGACCAAATCGACCTGCCGGTATCGCGCGAACGTGGAGCGGCTGAATCAGGAATTAAAGAAACGCGGGTGGAACATCCATGATGTCGAAAGACAAGTCGGCCAGGACTGGAACGGGCCTAACCATAAAACAGTTCAGAAGATACTGAACGGCAAACTGGTGACCGAAGAAACCGCTGAGCGAACGGTCAAAGCCCTGAATCAAGCTCCAGGATTTCCCAAACTCTCCCGTAAAGACATATTTGTCGGGTAATTTCTGGGAATTCCCACCTTCAATTCGCAACATCCCCCACCATAGAAAACGCGAAAAGCAATAAGGAGCATTCAAATGCGAACGCAACCTCGGCACTCAGGCCGAAAACGCGCGCGCCTCTCTGATCGTGGACTCGGGCCACGCGGTGGCGGTTGGAGCATCGCGCAGGGCTCGGCGTGGAGCGGCATCGGCGAGCGCAAGCTACGGGAGATGGCAAAACGTGGAGTATTCCTCTGCCACTCGATTGGCCGGCGGATTGTAATTCCACGCCAGGCATTCATCGATTGGTTCAACGGGAGGTCGCGGGCCGCCTAAAAGCACGAACGCCGCCATGAGCGGCGGCGCTGCGAAGAATTTTTATGAGCGATTCGATTATACGCCCACTACTCAAGCGCGAGATCGCTGTTAGCAACTGGCGTGAATGCCGCAAAGGCGACTCACTTCAAGGCTTCATAACTCTGACCTTGCCTTCGGGAATGGTCCTTCACGACGCCACATACCATCAGCGGACGGATGGTTCCAGATGGATTGGACTACCAGGCCGGCCGTATCGGAAGGCCGACGGCACCGAAGCGTGGACGCGCATTATCGACTTCGTTGATAAGGCGGCCCACAAACGCTTTCAGGAAGCCGTCCTGGGCGCGCTCGATGAACATTTCGCGAGGCAATCGTGATCAATCCGCGCCTCCCACCGGCCGACTTGACTGAGCGGGATCAATGGGTGCTCTGGCGATCCGAAGCTCGCGCCGGCGCTCCGCCGACGAAAGTACCGTACCGTATCGACGGTAAGCGCGCTTCTTCTACGAACCCGCGAGACTGGAGCGAATTTTCTGCGGTCCTTCGGATGCTTGAGCGCTACCCCAAGCGCTATTCCGGCACGGGTTACGTATTTCACCAATCCGATCCATTTGTGGGCATTGATCTCGATGACTGCCTCGAAGACACGACCGGCGATCCGAAACCGTGGTGCCGCGGCCTGCTTGAGCGCTTCTCTGATACCTACATGGAAATCTCGCCGAGTGGCCTTGGGTTAAAGATCTGGTGCCGCGGCAAGCTGCCGGCGAATAAGGGCGACACTTCCGCCTTTGATGGCGCCATCGCGCTGTACGATCACGCCAAGTACTTCACAGTCACCGGGCAAGCCTTCCGCGGCGCGCCGCTCCAGATCGAGGACCATGCGGCCGACGTCTTGCTGCAGTACGACAGGCTTGCCGGCAGGAATGGCACGCGTTATGACATTCCGATCAAAGGCAAGGTTCCCTATGGCACGCAGCATCTGACGCTGGTCAGCGTTTGCGGAACGCTTCGGCGGCACAACGTTTGCGACGAAGCGATCGAAGCCTGTTTACAGGCCATCAACCGCTACCAATGCGAGCGGCCGGGCCCGGCAGAGAATATCTCGCGCATCGTGACCAGCTCGCGCAAGTGGGGGAACCATGAGCCCTGAGATCAAGGCCGCCGCGAGCACCACTTGGACGATATCGCCGAAAGAGCAGCAGCTGAAGCCGAACGGCGCCGAGGCCTCGCAGCCGCTGACACCTCGATTTGATTCAAAAACCAGACGCCTCCTCTGCCCCGTTCCCACTATCGGCGACACGCTTCTTCACGAATACAAATTCGCTTCGAACGAAGGCGAAAAGCTTCACCTTTTTGTGAACGGCCGATATTGCGATCACGGTCTGGAACTCATCCGCCAAAAAGGTCAGGCCTTGATGCGCGGATGGAGTGTGCCGGGGCAATGGAAAAAGGGCTTAGCGGATGAAGTACACGAATGGGTGATTCTTCAGCAGCCCAAGTTGTGGGAGCGGCCGCCGCTCGACCGTATCAATTTGTGCAATGGCATTTTCAATCTCGCCACGAACCAGCTCGAACCGCATACGCCCGGCTGGCTTTCTCCGGTTCAATTGCCGATCCTCTACGATCCCGGGGCCGATTGCCCCGCCTGGGATGAGTACCTCGAGGCCGCGCTGTCGGCAGACGTTTACCGCGAACAGGTGACATTTCAAATGGCCGCATTGCTGATGATTCCCTATACGGGAGCTCAAAAGGCGCTGCTGCTCCAGGGACCGCGCGGCACCGGCAAGAGCCGGTACCTGGCGGCCATGCGCGCTTTTCTCGGACCGGAGAACACGAGCTCGAAGAGCCTGCACGCGCTCGAAGAAAATCGCTTTGCCTGTCCCTATCTCTACGGCAAGCTCGCAAACATCTGTCCCGACCTTCCCAGCCGCCACCTAGAAACAGTTTCGGTATTCAAGGCGATTACCGGCGAAGACTTCATTGACGCGGAATACAAGCACGGCAAGCAATTTCAGTTCCGGCCCTTCTCCCGTTTGCTGTTCAGCGCCAACCAGCCGCCGCAATCTAGCGATGCGACCGACGCGTCCCTGGACCGTTGGTGGGTGATTCCGTTCACCCGGCGCTTTCAGGATTCTGCGCAACAGATCTCCGCCGAAGAGCTCGATCGCCGGCTCAGTAAGCCGTCGGAGCTTTCCGGCGTATTGAACCGCGCCTTGCGTTGGGTGCCGGTCGTTCAGCAGCAAAAAGGAATTGCGCAAACGACGGTCATGAAGCAAGCACATGACGAGTTTTGCGCGGCGGCGGATCCATTCCGCGTGTGGCTGGCGGAATTTGTCGGCGACGATCCGGACGGTTTCGAAGCCTGCGATGACGTGCAATCTTCCTATTTCCAGTTCCGGCGGGAAAGAGGATTGACGGCGGTGACGGTCACGGCTTTCGGCCTGGAGTTGCGCCGCCACAAGCGCGGCTTGGACAAGAAACAGCGTACGGTGGAGCACCGGCACGGCACCTACTCACTGGCTTGGTGCTATATCGGCATTCGCTTGAAAAAACAGGGAAGGACTTGAGTAAATGAGCGCTTCACTACCCTCACTAGCTTCACTGAATTTTTTCTATTGCACGCGAAAAAAGAAAAGGACCTCTATAGGGACTTATAAAAAAAGAAAATCCAGAGAAGAGGACTCAGTGAGGTCAGTGAACCCAGCGAGAACCCGACACTCTGAATTTCAACTTCTTCGAGGCCCAATGCAGACCCGTGAAAAGCACACTTTTACGGCCTCTCGCCACCCGAAAACAATTTTGGCCCTGGACCGGCTTGCGATCGGTACCAGGGCCTACATCCCCGCGAAACACAAGCAAAGGAGCAAATTGAAATGCGAACAGAGAATATCAGAAACACCGCCAGCTCACCAAGGCGATTGGTGGAACAAGCGATCCGTCAACTGGAACAAAACGGCGGCGTCGCAGACCAGGCTACCTATCAGCGCTTGCTCGAAAGCACCGAATTGATACGGCGCCTCGAGCGTATTCTGCTGATCAACCCGGCACAGGAATGGCCCAATCGGCCGCCCATTCACGCGCCGCTGAAACGCTGGAGGAACGGTGCAGCGTAACGTCGGATCGAATCCAATGACGTCAGCCGGTCCAGCGCCCTCTGTCAGATTTTTCTTGTCAGCGCAGTCATTCAGAAATCAGAATCAGTGAAAAGGGAGAAACCTACATGTCCATCGTCAACTTCAACGACACGACGCCCGCCGCACCCGGCGGCGTGCTCAACATCAAGTTTTTGTCGGATGCCTCGGGCAACATCTCGGCCTACGATCCGGTCGGCACCTGGCAGAACTGGACGCCGTCGTACTCGACCGGGAGTGCCATGACCGTGTCGCTGATCACGCTCAACGACGCGCAATATCTGCGCATGGGACCGCTGGTATTCTTCAAAGTCTCGACGCAGGTATCGCTCGGCGGCACGGCGGCCAATCTGGTAGCCATCTCGCTGCCGGTGGCAATGGTTGGGTTCAACGTCCTTGCGACAGCCGCGATCAATGACGGCGCTGCGGTGAATCCGGGCTTCGGGCAGGTGGTGACTCCGAACGGCCTGCAAATCTTCCGGCCAAACCTCGTCAATTATGCCGTGCCCGGCACCTACACCTTAACAGCAGCCGGATTCTACCGCTGTGTGTAGCCGGTGAGCGCGCGCGTGGAAAATGCCGCGGTTTGGGCCGCGAGCAAGGAGGAACTCAATGAGCCGTTCATCAGGAACCATGCATCTGTACCGCGGCAGTCCCGCTGCTCGTAGCTGGTCGCCGTATCAGCAGACTAATCGAAGCGCCGAAAGCCACGGAACAGGCCGCCCAGGTAGATTGCCGCTATTGCCGGCAATTGCTGCGATCCACGGCTGGTACCAAAGCCTCGCCCGCCAGTCGAGCATTGCGCTAGGCGCGATTCAAGCCCCAAAAACGCCCGCTTACGAAGCGGAGGCGCGCACAATGAGATACCGCCGGCACAAAACGCGCAGCATCGGGACCGTACTACACACGAGCGTGAGTGAGATGTCTCGCTACCAGCGGCTTCCGTTGGAGCAGGAATCGAAGAGGCTGTGAGGTGAAACTTAACGGCATGGTAATGTTATCTGAGCTTCCCCCAGATCAAGAGAGGGATGTTTCAAGTTTCCTCTCTCCAAAGGATCTGGAGAAGATGGCTCGACGCGAGTATCAGGACCCGCCGCTCCGCAAGACCAAAGGACCGCATCCGCGCTGGTATATCCGTATCCGCAAGCGCGTAGTCACCGCCAACGGCGTCAAGAAAAAGCAGGTGCGCGAATACTTCGGCTTCTGCAAAGAGATCGGGATCCGTGAAGCGCAGCATTTGCGCGAAAAAGCGCTGACCCAGATCAATGCCCAGATCTACACCATCTCGAGCCACGTTCCACTGAAAGACTTTGTGCTGAAGTACAACGCCACGCATCTGCCTACTCTCGGCGCCGGGACACAGGCGAAATATCGACTCCATTTGACGAATCACATTGTCCCGGCTTTCGGTGCTAAGAAGCTTTGCGAAGTGACGACGGAAGAAATGCAGATCTTCCTGAATGCGAAAGCCGCAGAGGGCCTTTCCTGGTGGACCCGTAACGACCTCCGCAACATCCTCTCTGGACTGTTCACGAAGGCAGCTGACTGGGGGTACTGGAAGGAACCGTACAATCCGGCGGCCAAGGTGGATATCGGCCGGAAAAAACCAAAACGTCAAAAGAGACTGCTTGACGATTCCCAAGCTTTGGCGCTACTGGCCGCATTGCCGGCAATCATCGCGTTAATTATCCGGATTGCCGACTCCATGGGACTGCGGATCTCGGAGATTCTCGGCCTGAAATGGAAGCATGTGGACCTGGAACGGGGCATTATTCAGGTTCGTGAACGCCAGTACCGCGGTGACCAGGACATAACCAAGACAGAGAAATCCGAGCGCGATGTCCCGATCGGTGACCTGGTTCAGGAAATGCAAGATCTATACCTGAAAGACGGTAGGCCCGCCGGCGAGGTATTCGTGTTTCACGATGAGTTCGGCCAGCCGCTCGACGACCGCAACCTGAATCAGCACTTCCTGCGGAAGGCAGCCAAGCGTTTGGGCTTCTATTTCGCAGGCTTAGGATTCCACAGCTTCCGCCGTGGGTTCATTACCGGCGCTCAAGAGGACGGCAACAGCTCCATCATCGTGCAGAACATGGCCGGCCATTCGAAGATAGACACGACGCTCGAGTACACCATCCGAAACATCGCTCACCAGAAGGTCATCGTCATGGGCCGGCAGAAACGGTTAAAGAAATTGGCGTGATGGTGGGCCCTAGAGAACTCGAATCTCTGACCTTCGCCGTGTCAAGGCGACGCTCTAACCAACTGAGCTAAGGGCCCGATTGTGTGCCTATTCTGTGCCAAAAACCGCTGAACCCCACGCCAATTTGTCATTTGCACTACCGTGTCAAGGTAGCGCTCTAACCAACTGAGCTAAGGGCCCGCTGCGTCATGAAGATGCGCTGGACAAGTCTTACGATAACATGAAGGCCGTTTATGAAATTCGCTATCCGCTCGCCTCTTCGTAACCCTGGTTTCACTTTTCTTTCCATCGCGATCCTCGCCCTCGGTATTGGCGCGAACACAGCGATTTTCAGTGTGATAAACGGCGTAATTCTTCGCCCGCTTGCCTATCCGGATCCCGACCGGCTGGTTTCGAT